>NZ_CP124620.1:1609090-1930909 GCF_030128875.1 Stenotrophomonas sp. BIO128-Bstrain
GTGGACGCGTTGGCGCAGCGCTGCTGGGCCGCCGCCCTAGAGGCCGCCGCCGACCACGCGCAGGCCTTGGTGGTTGGCGAACGCGCCGATTTGCACGCGGCGCAGGCCGCCGTGGCCAGCCAGCAGGACGTGCTGGCGCATGAGCGCACCCAAGCGCTGGAGCGGCTGACTCAAGCCCAGCACGAGGCCCGTACGGCTGAGACCAGCGCCGCCGCCCTGCGCGAACAGTTGCGCCAGCTGCACGACGAGCGCGACGACCTGCGCCGCCAACGCGACGGCACTTCCACGCGCAACGAACTCCTGGAGGAACAGGTGGCCGCGCTGCGCGCCGAGCTGGCGCAGAAGGCCGACCAGCACACCGCCGAGCGCGATGAGCTGCTGGCGCATCTCCGCGCCACCGAAGACCGCGCACTGACCGAGGTGGACCGGGCACGCCAGGCGCTGCAGCAGCTCCAGCACAGCGTCACCGCGCAATCCCTTCAGCACCAGCGTGAGCTCAGCAACCTAAGCGCGGCCCGCCAGCAGGCTGAACAGACCACCGCCCAGGCACTGCGCGACCGGGACATCCAGAGCGCGCTGGCAAGCGCCTATGCCAGCCAGCTTGAGCGCTTGGGCGATCTGCCCGAGCAAGTGCGCGCTGCACTCACACCGCCGGCAGCGCCCGCGCGAACCAAGGCAAAACCGGTCCGAAAGGCGCGCTCGGGGTAGGCCGATGACCGGTGCGATTAGCTAGGCCAGCCCGATCATCCGCAAGCGGGGCAGGGTGCAGTCCTGCCCCGGATCCCACTCGCCGCAATAGACCCGTGAGGTACCTGATCCATGATGAGCAACGCCCAGGTGAACAGGATCCCCAGCGTCGAATTGCAGCTCTTCAAATG
The DNA here is from genome assembly GCF_030128875.1 of Stenotrophomonas sp. BIO128-Bstrain. Lineage (NCBI taxonomy): Bacteria > Pseudomonadati > Pseudomonadota > Gammaproteobacteria > Lysobacterales > Lysobacteraceae > Stenotrophomonas > Stenotrophomonas sp. BIO128-Bstrain. The sequence goes on from NZ_CP124620.1 coordinate 1,609,969, forward strand.
GATCACGCTGGTCGATGCCGTCGAGACTCCCGACTGCGTTGAGCTGGAGGGCGGCGCCCGGATCTGGATCAAGTAGGCATGCCATTCGCTGGCCGGCTTTGGCGATGATGTGCCAATACTCACGTTGAGCATTCAGCTCATCCCCTGCGTTAGAGGTCGCCGCTGGTCTACCGAATTTATCGAGATGTGCAGTAGCTTGATCCCGTGGCCGGCCTTATTTCTTCGAGCCGGCGCAAAATCAAAGCTATCGCCCTGCCCCATACGCAGAGGATCCATCCAGCTGCAGCGGCCAACGCTAACGCATCATCGCCAGAGGTGGCGGGGTCAAAACTTGAGCGTTTCACCATCTTCAGGAATCAAGACGCTGCCTTGGAGCGAATTTTCGATAACGTACTGCCGCAGGTCGGCGCGGGAGACAGTCGCGTGGTTCACGGCATCCATATGCACGGACACAATCTTCGCATTAGGGGCGAGCGTGTGCGCCCTAAGTGTATCCCCAGAACTCATGATGATCCCCGTATCAAAACCCGTGATGCGAGCATCGCCAGTGTTGAGGACGATAACATCCGGTTTATAGCGATTGATCGTATCCTGTACTTCATTCGTCCAGACGGTATCAGCAGCAAGGTAGATCGTTGGTGAACCAGCCTTTTCAAAGACCAAACCCATAACACTGCCAAGTCTCTTCGCCAGCGACTCAATCGCGTACATTGAATCCGAGCCGTGCTGAGTCACAGTGCGGGAGATAGCCACTCCGCCAAAAATTTCGCGCGGACGCAGGATCCGGACGTCTTTGAAACCCTTATCCCTCAGCAGCTTAGCGTCAACTTCGTTTTGGACGAATACGGGCATCTGCTTCGGAATCAGCGACTCAGCGGCGGGATCCCAATGATCCAAGTGGGTATGTGTCACAAGCACCGCATCCACTCCCTTGAGCACCTGACCGGTGTCGAAGGGAAGTTCGACGGTCGGGTTGCGCAATTCATTGCGATACGTTTCCGGGAAGCCTGGATAGGCGCCTTTAGAGGCCAGCATAGGGTCCACCAGCAATACGGTTTCGCCATACGTAATCTTAGCCGTGGCATTGCGTATCTGCTGGAACGACGTCGTCGCGCCCGAGACGCCTGCAGCATCTGCGTTGCTCTGGAGGCCTAGCGCCGAAAGCGTGCCAAGTGTAAGGGACAGCATTTTCATATGTCTTCTCTAATTGGAGTGATCGCGCTCCTCAGTCAGACGTTTCACCTCGGCCTTCAACCGACGCACCTCGGCTGAGTCCTTGGGCGTGGGCAACATCGACCCCTCTGGTGTGCCCGCCAAGGCCTCGCTCTTGGCCTTGCGGAGCCATTGGTAAAGGCTGTGGGATGAGACCCCCAGCCGCTTGGCAACCTCGGCTACAGCAAAGCCCCTTTGGGTAACCTGCTTGACCGCTTCGGCATTGAACTCATCCGTGTACTGCTTGCTCGCCATAGACACCTCTCTGGCTTCCATTGCTTATGGCTCTGAGATGTCTACGAAATCTTGGCCGGTCCAATGAGAACCTTTGTGCCCATGATAATTGGTCGCAGTTGATGAAAGCAGAAAAAAGGCTCAGGCGGCTAAACGGCCCTCACGAGAGCCATCCGTTACGCCGTCAGATGAGACGTACGTCTGGCTACTTTTTGCGTTTTATGGTTCTGCATTGGCCTTTCGCTGCCTTCTGCTTCCTACCCCCTGTCACCACATGCCTTGTAATCCACTGGGCAGCAGACGGTTCCGCGCTGAAGGTCCTAATGATCCTTTCAACTACAGTTGAATACCCCACCGTCGCACCTCTGAGCAGGTTGGTCCAGAACCGAGCAATGAGAAAAGACAGCACGCCACTCATAAGGACGGAGCCAAAGAACCAGAAATGACTAATGGGCGAGGTAACCTTCAGCCCCTTGGTAAACATATACGTCGCAAACATGCCTGCACCGGAATGCGCCAGCATTATCAACGACGTCGGCGAAGTGCGAACCCTGAAGACAACCGAGGTGGAAAGCGTTTCTACAGCCGACAGAAGAATCAGTAAAAGGCTTGCCGTTAATGCGGGGCACAGAAGCTGGCAACCAGACTGCTGCGTGTAAAGAAGGAATGGAGCCGCCAACAAGACCAGTGCCTCAAGGCACACGCTGGGATATCTCCTCAGGAACTGCCCCCAACTTCTTCGGGCTAATGCAAACATGTCCTGAATAAGGCTAGCCACCGTCATTGCGGCCATGCTGGATAGCGTGATACAGGCTGGGATCCAGAGCATCCTCTCCTCCGGTCCCGGCGCGAAAGGCTCCATAGCCACCACGCCCCAGGTGGCCATCGCAAGGAACGACACGATAGGCCATACAGCTTGGCTTACTTTTCGCATAGAGCTGCTACATCCGACGTGCAGGCTCTTCTTGGCGAGCCCGAAACGATCATCTCGGCCCCCAATCGATAGCCAAAGCGTGGCAGCGTATGTATCAACCTCTCGTCGAACCCCCCATCAACGCTTCGTCTGAGGGCGGACATATGAGATCGGAGCAGGTCCCGATCTGGCGGATCGTCCCCCCATAAAGCGTGCTCCAGCTCTTGGCGACTCACAGCCGAAGGGCTCGCCCGCATCAGAACTTGTAGCAACTTTCGGGATCCAGGGTAGAGCCGCAGCTGCCTTCCTTCCCTGGTCGCTATCAACGTTGCCAGATCGAGAGTAAGGCCACCGACTGTCAGCCGTCTGGTGGCCGGACGCCCTTGGGCGCGGTTCACTATCGCCTGAAGCCGGACTTCCAATTCCGGGATGTCAAATGGCTTGGTTACATAGTCATCCGCCCCAGAACGGAAGGCACGAATTTTATCGGACAGCTCCCGCCTCTCAGTAAGCATCAGAACTGGTACCGATACACCATGCTCAGACCGCAGCTTGCTGATCAGATCAGGGCCTTCGATACGCGGCAACGTCCAATCCAAGACGACTGCGTCATAGGTATTAGACACTGCAAGGTGCAGCCCTGTGACGCCGTCTCCCGCAGCATCGAGCTGATGCCCCCTGCACTCGAAATACTCGAAAATCGCCTTGGCAACCCGGAGATCACGGTCAATGACAAGAAGGCGCATGTCAGGACTGACGGTAGCCGAGAAGCCGAAGGGCATTGAACACCACCAGCAACGTCGAGCCCTCGTGCACGGCTACGGCGGGACCAATGCCAAGACCCATGATTGTGGCTGGAACGAGCAGTGCGACAACGCCAAGGCTGACATAGACGTTCTGACGGATCACCCCTCGGGTGCGACGACTGAGCTCCACAGCGAAGGCAACCTGTTTCAGGTCCTCGGACATGAGGGCAACATCAGCAGTCTCCAGCGCGACATCGGAAGAGGCCGCTCCCATCGCAATACCCACACTTGCACTGGCCATTGCAGGTGCGTCATTTACGCCGTCGCCCACCATCGCCACCCGCTCCGTCTCTTTTAATTGACGGATCGCCTTTACCTTATCGTCGGGCATGAGATTGCCCCATGCCTCGTCCAAACCGACGTCCCTTGCTACAGCTTGGGCAACAGTCTGATGGTCACCGGAGATCATGATCATCCGCTGGATGCCCAAGCTCCGTAACTTTTCCAATGCCTCACGTGCCTCTGGGCGCGGCGTGTCCATCAGCCCGATGATGCCCAGGTCCCGGTCGCCCAGGCGAACCGCCATGGTCGTTCTCCCAGCTTCGCGCAGTACATCGATAGCAGACTGCGCGTCAGTGGTGAGAGCTCCAATGCTACCGTTACCGAACATCTCTGCTTTTCCGATCCAGGCGCTGATGCCGTTCACTTTTGCCTGAACGCCGCTCCCCGCAAAGTTCGTAAGATCCGTCGCGCCCGTCACCTGGATGTCGCCCAGTCGAGCGCTCCCGTCGCGAACGATGGCTGCAGCTAACGGGTGGTCACTGAGGGCCTCTACGGCCACCGCAATTTGGAGCAACTCTTTCTCCGTTGCCCCCTGCATGACCTTGATATCGGTGATGCGCGGCTTGCCTTGGGTGAGCGTTCCGGTCTTGTCAAACGCGATGGCGCGGATCATTCCTAACTCTTCGAGCGGCGCTCCACCTTTGATGAGTACACCACCACGTGCGGCTCTTGCGATCCCCGCCAGAACAGCACTTGGCGTGGCTATGGCCAGTGCGCAGGGGCTCGCTGCTACCAAAACTGCCATAGCACGATAGAAGCTGTCACGGAATGGCTCATCAACCACAACCCAGGAGAAGAGAAGGAGTGCAGCCAGAATCAATACCGCAGGAACGAACACTCTCTCGAACTTGTCCGTAAAGCGCTGCGTGGGCGACTTCCTCGTCTCAGCCTCACTTACCATCTTGACGACGCGAGCGAGGGCGGATTCCCCTGATCTACGCGTGACTTCAACCTCCAAGGCGCCAGAGCCATTGATAGTGCCGGCGAAAACACGTGACTCCATTGCCACCGAATCAGACCGAACCCGTGCCAGGGCAGGGTCACTGACTGCCAGCTTATCGACCGGGATGCTTTCCCCGGTGACAGGGGCTTGGTCAACGCTGCTAGCCCCTTTGATAACGAATCCGTCCGCCGGCATCCGGTCATTGGGACGTACGACCACGACGTCTCCAGGTATCAAGGCTTCAACCCGGACTTCAACCACCCGTCCATCCCTCAGTACCTTGGCGGTCTCAGGGGCAAGCTTGGCGAGAGCTTCGATCGCACGCTTCGCCCGGCCCATCGCGTAATGTTCAAGGGCGTGACCGAGACTGAAGAGGAACAGAAGCAAAGCGCCTTCGGCCCATGCGCCGAGCGCGGCTGCGCCTGCCGCTGCAACCAGCATCAGCGTATCGATCTCAAAGCGCTTTAGCTTGATATTCCCGATCGCCTCGCCAAGCGTGAACCAGCCGCCAAAGACGTAGGCTGCTACGTAAAACGCTGTGGGAATCCAGGGCGTTTGGGTCAACCCAAGCTTTTCAATCGCAAATCCCACGATCAGGAGCAGGCCGCAAGCAAGTGAGAAGATCAGCTCACTATTGCCACCCAGGAGGCCCCCGTGGGAATGACCGGGGTCCTGTCCGTCCTTGTGATCGTGTCCTTCGCGCTGATCCTTCAAATCTCCCCTCGGACTCGGTGGCTCTTGCGCTACACCCAGCGCGTCAAGCTTCGCTCTCAGCTCCGCCTCGCCTGTCTTGGCTCTCTCGTACTCGATACTTATGCCGCCAGCTGGGCTGGTGGTGGCTTCAATGACGCCTGGTACGGCCTGCACTTGCGCCGCAATTGTCCTTGCCTTTCGTGCGTGAACGGCCGAACCAAGCTCCAAGAAAAGGTGGCCATACCGATCACCCAACTCAACGCCCATGGATGCCGCCACCTCTCGCACTCGCTGAAGCGAGACGATCTCGGGGTTGTAATGAATGCAGAGCATTCCGAGAGCTCCCTCGCCACCCTCGCACGCGTGCACGCGCGATACTCCGTTCATTTCCTCAAGGCCATCGACCAGCCTCTGCACGCAGCTGTCGTCGCGAGCGACGCCTGGGAGTAGTAGCGGCAGTTCGATTTCTGTGGTCAGGTTCATGTGTTCCCTCCAACGTCATAAGAATGGATCGGGAAGTCCGGCAGGCAGATGCGCTGCCGGACCCAAACATTCCATCAATCAGTGGGCAGTTTCCGGTTGCCCTTTGGGATCTGGCTTGGACAAACGGCCCGCAAATGTCGGCAGCACAAGCAGTGTGAGCACTGTGGCGGTCAACAGGCCGCCAATGACCACCGTCGCGAGAGGCTTCTGCACCTCAGCGCCAGACCCACTGGCAATGGCCATAGGAATGAAGCCGACGATCGCCACCAGCGCGGTGGTCACGACAGCGCGAATTCGGCTGCCGGCGCCGTTCATTGCCGCGATCAGTGGACTGTCACCAGCATCAAGCCTCTCTCTGATGGCTTGCATGAGCACCAATCCGTTCAGCGTCGCAACACCCGATACAGCGATGAATCCGACAGCGGCCGATACCGAGAACGGCATACCACGCACCAGCAATGCGAGAATTCCGCCAACTAGGGCAAGCGGGACGCAGGTGAACACCAAACCCGCCTCCTTTGCACTGCCCAATGCCATGAACAGGAGGCTGCCGATCAGCAGGAAGACAATCGGAACAACTGTCATGAGTCGCTTTTCAGCCCGCTGCAAGTTCTCGAACTGACCGCCCCACGTCATGTGCGCGCCCGGTGGAAGCTGTACGTCCTTCACCGCCGCCTGGGCCTCTCCCACAAACCCGCCCAAGTCACGACCGCGAACATTTGCCTGCACCACGACACGGCGGCTTCCGTTGTTTCGACTGATCTGGTTCGGCCCCTCGCTGATCTCGATGCGTGCGACAGAGGAGAGCGGGACGATGCCCCCAGTAGGCGTTGCAATCGGCAGCGATGCGAGCTGATCGGGGTCATTGCGTGCGTCGTCGCTGAGGCGAACAACAACATCGAACCGGCGGTCACCCTCGAAGATCTTGCCTGCCGCGGCGCCGCCAATACCGGTTGAAAGCGCGTCGCTTACGTCCGCCGCCGTGAGGCCATACTGCGCAGCTGCAAGATGATCGATCGCCACATTGAGGGTGGGTAGGCCGGAAATCTGCTCAACACGGACATCTGCCGAGCCCTGAACGTTTCTTAGCTTCAGCGCGATCTGGTCGGCAACAGCTTGCAGTTGCTCGAAGTTGTCGCCGTAGATCATGACGGCCAAGTCCGTACGTACACCTGAGATCAGCTCATTGAAGCGCAGCTCGATGGGCTGGCTGAATTCAAAGCTGTTGCCTATCTGCGAGGCGGCGATCTTTTCAAACCTCGCAATCAGATCCTCCTTGCTCAGGGAAGAGTCTGGCCACTCCTTTCTTGGCTTAAGTACGATCACACTGTCGGAGATGTTGGTCGGCATGGGGTCGATAGCTGCTTCTGCGGTACCGGTCCGCGAGAAGACCGTCACGACCTCTGGTTCAGCAGCAATAGCCTTCTCCAGCGCCAACTGCATAGCCAACGATTGCTCAAGCGACGTCGATGGCACACGCAATGCCTGCATGGCGAGGTTTCCCTCATCAAGGGTTGGCATGAACTCTCGACCCAGCATCGTAAAGCCGACCACGCCCATCCCGAGCATCAAAAGGGCGCTAGCGAACACTGCCTTGGGCCTACGAATCGCCGCTTGGATCGCCGGTTCAATACGGCCGCGCAGGACGCGGATGATTGCTGTCTCATGTTCTTCGTCCTGGTCGCCCTCGTGTCCCTCCTTATTCGCATGGAGCTTGGGTTCCCTGACCAGCAGGGCAGCCATCGCCGGTACGAAGGTAAAGGAGAAGATGAACGCGCCAACGAGGGCGAGCATGAAGGTGGCGGCCATCGGGTGGAAAGTCTTGCCTTCCACACCTTCCAACGTAAGGATCGGTGCGAAGACCAACAGGATGATCACCTGGCCGAACGCTGCAGGACGCGCCATCTTCCTCGCCGAGTCGGCGGCCACACGCAGTCGCTCCATTGCATTGAGGGGTCGGCCAAGTTCGGCACGCCTCTTCCCAAGCATCAGCAGGGTGGACTCGATCACAATTACCGCGCCATCTACAAGGATGCCGAAGTCCAGCGCTCCCAAGCTCATCAGGTTGCCGCTGATACCGAACTTGTTCATGCCGATAACAGCGAACAGGAACGACAGCGGAATAACCAAGGCGGTGATGGCTGCCGCACGCAGGTTGCCTAGCAGCAGGAACAGCACAACGACGACCAGCAGGGCACCTTCGGTTAGGTTCTTGGCGACAGTCTTGACAGTGGAGTTAACCAGCACACTACGGTCCAGCACTGGCTCTGCGAAGATCTCGGCGGGTAGGGATTCATTGACCTGTGCCAGACGCTCAGCAGCAGCTTGAGCGACGGTGCGGCTGTTGCCGCCAGCGATCATGAGTGCCGTGCCCAGTACTGCCTCATGACCGTTTCGGCTAGCTGCACCAAGCCGTGGGGCGCGCCCCATCCCGACCTCGGCAACATCGGCCACCCGGATCACCACGCCGTCCTTGGTGGCAACCGGCGACTGAGCCAGGTCGTCGGTCGTCAGGGCAAGGCCGTCGGCCCGAACGACCAGTCCTTCGCCCGCACGCTGGACGAAACCGGCACCAGCCTGGACGTTGGAGCGTTCCAGAGCTTGGACCAAATCGGCCAGACCCAGGTTGTATGCCGCCAGTCGAGCGCTGTCGGGGTAGATGCCGTATTCCTTGACGTAGCCACCTACGGTATCAACACCGGCCAGGCCGGGGCTGGAGCGCATCTGTGGTGCGATGATCCAGTCCTGGACAGTACGCAGGTACGTTGCGCGCTCCTGGGCGGTTCCAAGTCGATCGCCCTCTGGTGTCAGGTAAACCTCACCTTCTTGCCAGCCAGCCTGGCCGGGCTTGGCTAGCTTCTTGGGGTCAAATGGCTTGAAGTCCACCGTCCACATGAGAACCTCGCCCAGCCCGGTTGTAACCGGGGAGAGCATGGGGGACACGCCCTCGGGCAGATCTCCGGCAGCCTCCCGCATCCGCTCTGCCACCTGCTGGCGGGCGAAATAGATGTCGGTCTGATCAGTAAAGATCGCCGTGACCTGAGAGAAGCCATTGCGTGACAGGGAACGAGTGGTGTTCAGACCCGGGATTCCGGCCAAGGCCGTTTCCAGAGGATAGGTAACCTGGCGCTCAATCTGCTCCGGAGTAAGGGCAGGTGCGATGGTATTGATCTGAACTTGGCGGTTGGTGATATCTGGTACAGCATCGACTGGCAGCTTGCTCAGTTGGAACAAGCCAAAGCAGGCAATCAATGCAGCCAGAAACACCACGAGCCAGCGGAACTTGACCGCTGCTTCAATGATGATCTTGAACATGGTGTATGAGTTCCCTTAGTGGCCGTGCTCGGCTTCACCCTTGGCCAGTTCGGCCTTGAGCAGGAAGGCATTGGCGCCTACGAGGCGCTCACTACCCGTCAGGCCGCTAAGGATTTCGATTCGATTACCTGCACGACGGCCAGCGAGTACCGGCGTTGCCTTGAAACCACCCTCGACGGCAACGAAGACAACACTTCTGCCATCAACGCTTTGGACCGCATCTGCCGGCACGCTCATGCCTCCGGCGGCGCCATCGGCGATGATGACGGCCGAAACGGGGGAGCCGGCCGGTGGCAACTTCTCCGAAATTGGTTTGGCGCGAATGGTCGCAGTGCCGCCCTGCTGCATCACATTCGCAGCGGCGGCAATGACCTCAGCTTCGAAGCTTCCGCCCGGGCCAGTCACTTCCAGCTTCATTCCGGGCACCGCGAGAGTGGCCAGTGCTGGCGGTGCAGTGAATACGAGTTCATTCATGTCGGGATTGGAAACCTCCGCAACAAGCGTCCCAGCTGAGACGACGCCACCGGGCGTCACTTGGACGTTGCCAACCAAGCCAGCGACAGGACTCGAGATGGTCACCCGGCCGGAACTGTCCGGAGACCCGCTGGCCGCAACCTGCGCACGTGCAGCACTAGCGGCAGCATCCGCGGCCAAAGATCGCGCACGCGACGCCTCCAGCTCCTGGCGTGCCACTACGCCTTGCTCGACAAGGGATTTATCGCGGCCGTAGGCCAGGCGGATGGCTTCGGCCTCCGCCGCTGCGGCAGTAGCGGCGGCCTTGAACGTCGCGGCTTCTCCACTGACAACGATCACCAGGGGCTGGTTGCTCTTGACGGCCGTACCAGGTGCAACAAGCACGCGTTCAACGCGGCCGGTGACCGTTGATGCGATCGCAGCACGCCCCCCGATGGCCGGCTCGACGCGCCCAGCTAGGCGGGTCGATGCGCCACCGCCGCGCCCGACAGCCACCACGCCGATGCCAGAAGCCTTGATCTGGTCAGGGGTCAGCTTGACTACACCTTCCTCGGCCTCCTCTTCGCCGTGATCGCCATCGCCATCACCCTCACTGTGCGCCTCGGCGGAGCCCGGCTTAGCGTCAGCTGTGTGATCGTCGTGACCGTCATCCTTGCCAGCCGGCTTCTCTGCCTGGGCACCACTGGATTTAGCATCCTCCTGGGCACCGCCACTGCATGCGGTCAGCCCGCCGGTCATCAGCAAGGTAGCCAACAGCGTCGCTCCGATGAGCGTTTTGTTTCCGTACTTGTTCATTTTGCCTCCACAAACGGTGCGCGCCCTTCAAGGCGGGCGAGGTCGATTTCTGCTGCCACCCGGCTAAGACGGGCATCCACAGCACTGCCACGAGCAGCGATCAGGGTTGATCGCGTGCTACGCAGCTCCAATTGCGATATACGACCTGCCTCGAATCCGATGCGGGCCAGCCGATAGGCTTCGTCTGCAGCTTGTACGCTCTCATCTGCGGCCCGTGCGCGGCTGTTGGATGCTTTGAGACTCGCAACTGCCCCCAAGCGGGCTGCTTCACTGTCACTCTTCTGAGCAACCAGAACCGCTTCGGCAGCACGTTGTTCCGCGTAGGCGGCCTGGATCGCACCGCGGTTACGGTCAAATAGGGGGATCGAAAGGCTGATGCCCACGTTGTAGGCCTGGTCGCCTGCTTGGCGGAAGCGCGTCTGAGCCACGGACGCACTCAATTGTGGCAAGGCACGCTTGCGCTCGACATCTATAAGGCGACCGGAGGCCTCCGCTTCAGCCTGTGCAATGCGAACGGCAAGCGGGGGTGCCTCAATAGCGACTGGGTGAGAGGGCACGCGGTCAAGCAGGCTTTCACCGATGTCGGTCAGGGGACTGTCCACCAAGGACACCCCGGCCAGGCGCGCAAGCGCCGCATCCCGGTAGGCCTCGGCCTCATCCAGGCTTGCCTTCGCATTGGCGACCTCGCTCCGTGCCTGCACACCGCGCAGGTTGGGCTCACGGCCCTCGCTGACCATCGCAGCCACGGCCTTAGCGTCCTGTTCAATCAACGCCAATGCTTCGCTGGCCAGTTCATAACGGCGCAACGCAGCCTCTGCTTCGGCATATGTTGCCGCCAAGCGCCCGGCTGCGTCACTGCGCATCAGATCACCCCGTAAGCCTGCCGCGCCTGCCTCCGCACGCGCGGCGCGCACTCGGGCCCCTCGTTGACCCCAGATCTCCAATGGCTGGGAAAGCGTGACAATGCTGTCAGCGTTGGAAAAGCCTTTATAGGGTCCCGTGCCGTATGCATTTTCCGCTTCGATGGAGACCGTTGGATTGGGTAGTGCCCGAGCCTGTTGTACCCGCGCCTCGGCGGCCTCAGCCAGCGCGACGCCCTGGACGGTCGCAGGCATCTGGTCCAAGCGAGAAAGCAACGATTCGTAAGATGGTGCAGTTTGAGCAGCCACATGTCCGGTTGGCACCAACGCCAACAGAATAGCCACAGCCAACCCGGTCGCTGAAAGCGACCGGCCTGTCAAAATCGACATAAAAACTCCCGTAAATTATCTGAGCGAATGACCCGCAAGTGCGGGGCAGAGCCAGATCAGATACGGGGGGGGCGCATGGGACCGTCGAGTCGGAACGCGTAGACGTCCGCGTGCTTGGTACTGTGCAGCGAGATCCGGCCATCGGCGAAGAGATCATCGTGACCGGCAGTTGGCAGGCTTGCCGTTGAATGGTGGCAATGCCCATGGCCACAGGCATCGGCGCCAGACGAATCCTTGCCCTTGCCGGGGTCCTGGTCCGATTCGCCTGAGACGCCGTGCATGTCACCTACGGTGGCTGGAGCCTCCTGCGCGCATGCCAATGCCTCAGCCACGGGCACGACCACGAACACCGCCAGAAGCAGCAGCATCAGGTACATACGGATGGCGGGCAGAGAGCGACGCATGGGGGAAGGCTAGCAACCTCGTCTGGACGGATACAATTACATAGAAATACTACAGTTACGACACCGGACGCGCTGTCGGGTCCTGTTCAGGTTAGGGTGCCTAGAGGGTCAACCCAGCAGAACCAGGGCCCAAATGAGCGCCACGTTGCAAAGAGCCACGAACACAGCGCCCGAACCCATGTCTTTGGCGCGACCGGCCAGCTCATGGATCTCTGGGCCGTAGCGTTCGATAACCGCTTCGATGGCGGAGTTCAGCAGCTCCAAGGCCAGCACAGCCAGCACGCTCCCCATTAGAAGTGCTCGCTCTACCGCTGAGTGGCCCAGCAGAATCGCTGCCGGTAGTGCCACCACGGCCGCGACAACCTCGAGTCGAAACGAGGATTCATGCAGCCAAGCTGATCGTAGTCCTTGGAGGGACCAGCGGAGCGCCTTGAAGACGCGGGCAATGCTCCGCGGACGATGACCGTACATATCTGCCACTGCGTTGCTTCCTTAATTTAGGACCCCAAGAGCCGCTGCTGGGCGCTTCCAGCAGCGTGCTCGTTGTCGCCCGTTATGGGGTGGACCCGGAGTTGATGGAACAACCGGAGAAAAGATTCAGGCTTTCGTCCAACGACTTCGTCCGGACCTGCATGAGGCCGAGTACAGAATGGAAGAGGTTGTCGTGGCTGGCCGGCCGCTTTGATCGGTCCCGGACACATTGAAGGTCCAGGTTGTTGCTGCTCTTCATGCCCTCGGACATCCACATGACCATGGGCACTTTGATCTGAGTGTCGGGAGCAATGGCATAGGGGAGACCGTGGAGATAGACGTTCGCCTCGCCCAGTGACTCACCGTGGTCGGATACGTAGATCAATCCAGTGTCATGGCTTTGATCCTGCTCAAGCATGCGGATGGCCTTTCCTAAGAAGTCATCTGTTGCAAGAACTGCGTTGTCATACGCATTGACGATCTGCTGGCGTGTGCACTTGCCCAGATCTGCATTGCGGCAGTCAGGCGTGAACCTCCTCAGAACCTCGGGATATCGCTTGTAGTAGCTCGGCCCGTGGTTCCCCAGCTGATGCAGAACGACCACAACATCACCCGGATTGTCATCGATCGCGTCATGCAATCCCCGCAACATGATCTCATCGCGGCACGCTTGGTCATCGCACAACCCATCCTTGATAGGCACGCGGAAGGACTCAAACGCCAGGTCCGCGCAAACCCCCTTACAACCTGTCTGGTTGTCCCGCCATAACGTCTTGATGCCAGCTCGCTCAAGCACATGAAGCAGCGACTCTGAGCCCCTGATCTTGTCTCGATCGTAGTCTCGCCTTCCATACACCGAGAACATACAAGGCACGGAAACTTCAGTATTTGACCCGCAGGCAGTCACGTCCGAGAAGTTGACAACGTCCGATGCCGCCAGCTGTGGCGTTGTCTGCCGGCTATATCCATTCAGTCCCCAGTTCTGCGCGCGAACCGTCTCGCCTACGACTATGACCAGAAAGTGTGGCTTCGCACCTGGTGGATGGGGCTTCATTCTGGCGTCCGGACCGACCACCTGAATCGGACCCCGTTCGGCTCGCGTCTGTTCTCGGACAACCTTGGCAATGGAAGCAAGATAGTTTCCGGGTGTTGCCAAGTACCTGACTGGCTTGTGGTTACGCATGAGCGAGGACAGGTTGTCGAACGAGGCGAAGGCCGCGCCAGTTATGACCACGACAGAAACGCCGAGCAGAAGGACTCTAGCAAGTACGGCGCTCGCCAGACTGGAGGGACGCCGGATCCGAACCGTACATGCCACGACGGCTGGAAACACGCCTTTCATCAACACCGCAAGGAAGAATCCCCAGGTCAGCAGCTCGCCAGCCTCTGCGCTGTCAGTCTTCAGCACGTTTCGCACCATGCTTGCATCGAAGTAGACGCTGTAATTGTCTGAGTTGTAGGCGGCAGCAGCGGACACGACAAGAAGCAAGGAAACGACGGGCTTTACCGTCCATCGAGTGCACAACAACCCAAGAAAGAGTACGTTCAAGGAGGTAAGAATCGCTGCCGTTGACAAGAGAAGCAGCGCACGGGCCGCTCCATCAACACCACTCTTGGCGATGACCTCTGCAAAGAAGGCGTTGTTGAGGAACAACGTGAAGTACAACGCCACAACGATGATCAGAGTACTGATCCCCAGCTGAGGTCCCCTGACATGCCTCCCAAGCCGACCGAGTGGATCTGAGACAGCTCGGCCTTGCCGATCACTCCGGCTGAAGCATTTTTTCAAGTAGTCCATTTGTTTTTCCGTTTGATGGACCCGCAGACGCGCTCATGGCGAGTACGCCGGCGCTGTGCAAACCGAAGTCGCTGTGCTCGCGGGTCTACTTAAGGGGCGCTCAGAGGGGCAGTACAGGTGCAAAGGACCTGACGCCCTCGACACTCGGAAGCGGCGGCGAGGTCTAGCGAATTGAGGTTTCGCATGTCGATAGAGCTCCAGCCGGAATGAGCCACCAGGTTCTTCGATTGGCTACTCCAAACTGCAAGGATGGATCCGGCCTTCGATCACCGCAGTTCTCTAGCACCGACCCCTCAATGAGCAGCCAACGCACGTCCTGGCGCTCCTGCTGCCAACTCAATGCCGTGGCAAGCTGCTGCCTAGCAGGCCGATTGAAGCCGAACTCCGCCGTGGCTGATTGCGACATGAGCAATTGCTGCTCGCGCCAACCGACCAGTCCCAGTTGCGCCGAAGGTCCGATGCGTGTGCTCACCTGTTCCATGAGCCCCCGGGATGAGCTTGCCTCGTTCAGGACGCTGGGACCCGCAAACCCGTAGACGACCCAAAAACCACTCATCCCCGTGAGCAGCCCCTTCCAGGCGCTGCCTGAAAGTGAGAGAGCCGCACCAACCAGCAAGGGCAACGAGGCGAGGAGGACCAGGATGGCGATCGAGTGCGAGTCCTCACTAGAGCCACGCTCAGTGAGAAGCTTCACTTCGAACCGAGGGTTGGAAGCGAGCATCCATATCCCCAAGGTCGCCGTTGCCGTACCCAGGAGCGAGACAAACGCGGTCGCCAATCTTCGTACTCCGACTCTTCCGACAATGTCTGGAAGAGACGCAGCGAGCGCCAAGCACAGCATCGGCAGGCCGGGGAGGATGTACATGTCTCGCTTTCCTGCAGGAACTGAAAAGAACAGTACGATCAGGGCGAGGCTGCCGACCGGAAGCCATAGACGTTCGTCAAAG
Organism: Stenotrophomonas sp. BIO128-Bstrain; assembly: GCF_030128875.1. Taxonomy (NCBI): domain Bacteria; kingdom Pseudomonadati; phylum Pseudomonadota; class Gammaproteobacteria; order Lysobacterales; family Lysobacteraceae; genus Stenotrophomonas; species Stenotrophomonas sp. BIO128-Bstrain. The sequence goes on from NZ_CP124620.1 coordinate 1,624,989, forward strand.
CGACAAAGCCCTTTGTAGAGGCTTGGCCCCGCCCAGGGAAGAAGGGCGATCGTTGGCAACCACGACGTAGCTATAACTACGAGGAAGTACCACGGTGCCTGGAAGTGATGCCATGAGTTTCCGTAACGCTGGATCGTCTGGCGGAACAGGATGTTACGCGCGTACTCAAGGTTCTCTTGGGTGGGGTGGATCCATACAGCGATCAGCATCGGAATGAGCCAGATGCCAATCGCGACCAACAAGGCCAGGGGTCCCAGCCACGCGCGTCGATCACCTATCCAAGAAGCACTCATCTTCCTGGAAAACGTCAGCGCCAGGGCTGGAACCAGCATGAAGAGTGCAATCACTCCCACGCCCTTGGTGATCACTCCCAACCCGGCCGCAAACCACGCCACGGTCCACATCCGCCAATCCGGACCGCGAACAATGTGCCGAATGAGGCCGTAGTGGGCCAAGGTGACCCATGCAAGCAGCAGGGGATCGATCTGCGCGCGCTTCATCTGCAGAGTGAACTGCACGGCGAGGAGTAGCGCCCAACCTGCGTAGATCCCGGCCTGCTTGGACCACAAGCGCCGTCCTAGGTCGTAGGTCATCCACACACATGCGATACCTGACAGCACCGAGGGAAGCAGGAAGGCAATCCTGAGATTTCCGGTCAGCTGCAGCAGGGCAGCCTGGATCCACATGAAGAGCGGAGGCTTGTCTGCGTACAGCTCTCCACCGCGGCGTGGGAACAGCCAGTTTCCGCTGTCCACCATTTGGGAGGCAACCAAGGCGAATCTCGGCTCATCGGCAGGCCAAGGGTCGCGCAGGCCCAGGCCCGCACCGAGGACCACCGTAGCGGTTGCCATCAGCAGTGCCGCTTGACCGCGCGGAGTTCGGAGGTAGGTAGATATTGAGAGGGGCATTCAAGCCGCCTTCTTAGAGGCGGCACGGTGCCGTTCGGCGACTGCGCGAGCAGGCACGCGTCGGCCGGACGCACAAAGCGCCCAGAAACAAGATGTGATCATGGAAAGATCCGCTAAGGGTGATCGCAGAAGGACGAACAGGCGCCTAGCGCCTGGGTCGCGATCAAGCCCTGGGAGGTCTAATCAGCCTGTCGGGGGTGTGGGGCGCCACGGGCCGCTCGTAGAACACGTGCCCACCCTCATCCAGTGGCGCCTCGCCCGGCGCAAATCCGTTAGACGCCACGAATGCACTGCTGTGATGGCAATGACCATGACCACAGGCTGGGTGTGCCTTGTCGGAGTGCCTCTCGCCTGGCCCTGCTACTTCCTGATGGGACTGCTCTTCAGAGAAACAGACCGAAGCATCGACGACAGGCACTATTACCAGCACTGCAAGTAGCAGTGCCAAGGCGTAGCGCTTGGCGTGGATGGCAAGGGAAGTCACGTGCTGCTTCGACCCATACGGACGTGGCCGGGAAGATACCTTGCATCATAGTTCTCAGCAAGCTGAGGCTTGTTCATGTTCTGCCCGGGCCCGGGCGGGTGGAGCGGGAGCGGCCGAGCACCTTGCCACCAACTGGATCCAAGGCCAGGTCTGCACCTTTCCCGCCGGTGCCTCTCAGCACGCTTGCACGCAGATCATCTTCGGCCAGATCCACAACAACCTCAGCACCAGACCACTTCGCTCGTTCAACCTCGGCGGCCGAGGAAACGACGGCACTCGGCATGGCTCCCAGCGCTCTGCTCATCTGGATCAGTGCGTGTCCCACGGACCCGGACGCTCAAGAGATCAGCACTGTCTGCCCGTCCTTCACCTGTCCAATGCGGGTCAAAGCCTGGTAGGCGGTGACGTAGTTGATGGGAAAGGCGGCCCCCTGATCCAGGGTGATGGAATCAGGAAGGCGGATGATGCGCTTGTCCTGCACCAATGCCCACTGCTGCTGCAGGCCATCCTCAGTAACGCCGAGTGCGGCACCGCCGTAGATGGCCACGCGTGTTCCTGGCTCAAAAGCGCCGCTGTGTTCAGCAATACCGGCACCGTCATTAGTCAGCACCAATGGTGCGCGTGCGTGCTCGACAATACCCGCGAGGACCTGGCTTGAAAGTGGGTTAACGGTAGCAGCGTGCATGCGAACCAACGTGTAGCCCTCACGTGGCGACGGTACTGGCCGTTGTTCAATGTGCATGGTGGGCGCAGGGCCGAATGAACTGGCTACGACTGATTTCATAAGTACTCCTGTTGGCGAATGCCGTGTAGACGGCGCCGCTGTGAGAGAGGGCTGGGCAGTGGAGACAGGGGCACCGAAGTGCTCGATATCAGCTATCGATCTATGCAGGCATTTGCCGCATCACGGCGATGGCTTCGAGAACGGCATCCGCTCCCTGATAGAGGACTTCAGAGCTCACCGGCTGCAGCTGGCCAGCAGTCTGGAGATACAGCTTTAGAACGCCCCGGACCTGTTCACTCTCCATCATGCGCTGAGTTTCATCGATGCGTTCGCAAGCCAAAAGGGCCAGCGCATCGTCAGCGTTGAGCTGCTCGGCAAACACCACTGGGTCAGAAGCGTATCCATGCCGCTCAAGGAAGCCGGACGTGATGGCCGCAGCGACCCTCGCGCTGCTGGTCTCCCGGCCGTCGATGTACCGCTGCCGCTGGAAGTGGTGGAGCAGCGGTAGCTCCAGGCGTCTGTCGAGGCCGCGCGCCAAGGTCAGTGCACGGGTCATCGGACCCGAATCGAAGCTGCCATGCGGACCGAGCAACACCTGCTGACGGTACGCCTCGCTGAATACCTGCCCGGTCAGTGCTTCAATCCTCTGATCGTTAGACCACGCGTACTCTGCCCATTTGAATCGCCCAGGGTTCCGTAGACACCTCGCAGCCATAAACTATGGCTTAGGCGGAGGTGGTTATGAGCACGAAGCGGTACACCGATGAGTTCAAGATCGAGGCGGTCCGACAGATCGTTGAGTACGGCCGTCCGGTAGCGGAGGTTGCCGAGCGACTGGGCGTGTCGATCCATAGTCTTTACGGCTGGAAGCGGCAACAAGGCAAAGGCGATGTTGGCCGGCGTGTCGAGCAGGACCAGAACGCGGAAGTGCGCCGCCTCAAGGCTGAGCTACGCAGGGTCACTGAAGAGCGAGACATCCTAAAAAAAGCCGCCGCGTACTTTGCAAAGGGGTAAGAGCAAAGTACGCCTTCATGAAGCAACACGCAGATGAGTTCGGCCTCGCGGCGATGTGTCGGATGCTTGGCGTCCATCGCAGTGGCTACTACGCCTGGCTAAAAGAGCCGGCAAGCGCTCGCGACAAGGACGATCAGCGGTTGCTCGGCCTAATCAAGCACAGCTGGCTGGAAAGCGGCTCTGTGTATGGCCACCGCAAAGTGACCACAGATCTGCGCGAGCTTGGCGAGACGTGTAGTCGTCATCGCGTGGCACGCTTGATGAAGAGCGAGGGGCTGCGGGCAATGGTCGGCTACGGTCGGCGACCACGCCCATTGAGCGGCCCTGTTGGATCAGTCGCCAAGAACGTTCTGGCTCGCGGCTTCAAAGTCAGTGAGCCAAATCGCGCGTGGGTCACGGACATCACCTACATCCGCACGTACGACGGCTTCCTGTACTTGGCGGTAGTGCTTGATCTGTTTTCGCGTCAGGTCGTTGGATGGGCAACCCGACCAACTCAACATACGGACCTGGTTTTGCAGGCGCTATTGGCTGCAGTGTGGCGGCGCAAGCCAAGCCCCGGGCTTCTGCTTCACTCCGACCAGGGAACCCAGTTCACCAGCGAAGACTGGCAGAGCTTCCTGCGCGAGCACGACATCGTGTGCAGCATGAGTCGACGAGGAAACTGCCATGACAACGCAGCGATGGAGAGCTTCTTCCAGCTACTGAAGCGGGAGCGTATTAAGCGGAGGATCTACAGCAATCACGACGAGGCACGGGCCGACGTCTTCCAGTACATCGAGATGTTCTACAACCCAAAACGGCGGCACAGTTCCAACGACGGGCTGTCCCCGGTAGAGTTCGAGAAGCAGTACGCACTAAACGGCTGACGACTGTCTAGAAAACCCTGGGCGATTCATACAGCTGCATTTGAACCCGGCGCACCCAGGCGATCAAAGGGCGGAACTTTGTTCATCCAGACAACTAACACCCAGAAATATCTGCGATGGCTTACGGCGGTCCAACAATGTCTGCCTCGCGAACCAGAATCTCTACCTCAACGGGGCAGAATTGTCTGATGACGAACACTGATCGTGATGAATCGCCGGTCGCGCATCGGCAATGGCGCGCTCAATTTTTGCTCGGAACCACTGGTTGTAGCTCTCGGCCACAGCTGACTCAGATTTGGAACTGCTGAAATTGAACCTGACCATGGAGGAACCGTACGCCAACCGTCTTACGAACAGGGTAGAAGGCAGCTACAGCCGACACTTCCTTATTTAGGATGATGTCCCTGAATGCCTCAAAATTCCCAATGAAATCAAGAAGGGGCACAATCCTAAGCAAAAGGACAAGAATCAGGAAAACTGACACAAGACTTGATCCAGAGCCAGACCCACGAAAGACGGCGCATCATTCATTTCGCATAATGTATATTATGTAAGACTCCGGCTTACTGGTCTTCGGCTCCGCAGGCCTGCGCTGTTCGTTGAGACCCAGAACCTGGGTCGGATGCATCTCTCTCGACTAGCGCCAACCTGTTTACATCTTCCAGGAACACGTCACCCAGCCTCGTCGCGGCTGCCCAAGTGTCCGTTCGCCATAGAGCCACGCCCGATACGCCAACAAGCATGATGCCCCATAAGGAATATGCAACAGAGGTGGCGTTGCTTACGTCAGTAGAAGTGGATGCCAGCAGAAATAGAATCAATCCTCCGACGAAGGCCGATACAAAGTAGATCAGCCAGAAGATCAGATTCCAACTTGCCCGTCTCGTAGCAGATGCCGCCTTGGACTTCCAGCGGATCTGCTGGGTCTCCTGATTCCACTCAATCAGGCTCCATACGTCGGACAGATCACCTAGCGTCCGGCACACCTCGGCACCTGACCGATCACACACCCCTCGGACCACAGCTGCCGGCAGATAGGTGCCGAACAGCTGCCGCGAAAGAACCTCAACACTCAATGCATCGAGTTCCCACGGATTTTTCCAGTATTGGAGGAATTCTCGGCGTCGGACGAACTGAAGATCCCTTCGTCCAATCAGCCACCGGAACGCCCCAAGGGCCACGATAGCCAAACCCATGACGATCTTGAGCTGACCTCCGGCCAGACTTAGCAACTGCTCCATACTCCCCCGACTGACATCCGTGCGTACTTCGAACGATCACCGACCAGGCGCGTCCGGTCAACATCGATCTCTACGTCCCGCAAGTCCTTGCCCCAAACCGGAAGCTGTTTCCGCGTGGGATACACCGCGAAGATGCCCAGTTCCACCGCTCGGAATTCCGGCATGACCTCGACCAGCACTCCGTTTCGCCAGCCGGCCCTGGAAGGTCCAGACGGTACCTGGACTGGTGGCGGCGGAGAGCGGCGTATGTGTCATTTCCAGTGCTTCGCGTCAGTCACGGCCCGACCTGCACTACCGCCTGATTGCAGGGGAAAGAGCGACCTCTAAGGAAGGTAAAGATCAGTCCGCCCTACCCTCGATGACGAACCCTAATCTCCCCTGCTCAGTATCTGCTCTGTATCAGAAGCAGACATCCTCCGAGCACCCCGCCCGCCATCGCTCACTTGCCGGTCATCTTCAACGCAGCTTCCGGCAAGCGCTCACCGCTGATACTGATGCGGGCCACGTCCTCATCGATACGCGCCAGGTCGGCCGCATCGAGCACTAGATCCACCGCGCCCAGATTCTCATCCAGCCGATGGGGCTTGGTGGTGCCAGGGATCGGCGAGATCCAGGATCGCTGAGCCAGCAACCAGGCCAAGGCAACCTGAGCAGGCGTGCCGCCCTTCTCTGCCGCCATCGTCTTCACCACTTCGACCAATGCCATGTTGGCCCGGCGTGCCTCCGCGGAGAAACGCGGCACCGCATTACGAAAATCCGTTGCATCGAACTGCGTGTTCTCGTCGATCTTTCCGGTCAGGAACCCTGCGCCCAGCGGGCTGAAGGGTACGAAGCCAATGTTCAGCTCTTCAAGTAACGGAAGAAGCGCCTTCTCTGGCTCGCGCCAGAACAGTGAGTATTCGCTCTGCACTGCCGTCAGCGGCTGCACCGCATGTGCCCTGCGGATAGTCTGCACACCCGCTTCGGAAAGGCCGAAGTGCGCAACCTTGCCCTCCGCAATGAGGGTTTTCACCGCCTCGGCCACCTCCTCGATGGGCACCGCCGGGTCAACGCGATGCTGGTACAGAAGGTCGATCCGCTCGGTGCGAAGCCGCTTCAGACTGGCCTCTACGGCGGCCCGGATGTGGGCGGGCTGGCTGTTGGTACCTGTGCCGCGGGCACCGGTCACCGGGTCGATGTCAAAACCGAACTTGGTGGCGATCACGACCTGGTCACGAACGGGCGCCAGTGCCTCGCCCACCAGGTCTTCGTTGGCAAAGGGGCCGTAGGCTTCGGCGGTGTCGAAGTGGGTGATGCCGCGCTCCACCGCCGTGCGGATCAGCGCAATCATTTCCAGCTTGTCTGCGGCCGGGCCATACGCCGCGCTCATGCCCATGCAGCCGAGGCCGAGGGCAGAAACTTCAAGGCCTTGTCCAAGGGTACGGGTCTTCATGGTCGAATCCTCATCGTGCCGTGCGGAGTGGCCAACCAGGCGTTGACGCTCTCCATGGTGTTGCGTTCCTGGTCGGCCTGCATCACGAATGCATCCAGGATGCGGGCGTTGGGTGCATGGCTGGCCAGGACGCGCAGGCTGCTGCCCACGCCGAAGCCGCCATGGGTGATGAACGGCACGATCGTCTTGCCCCTCATGTCGTGCCGCGACAACAGCGAACGAATGATCGGCGGCGCGGTCTCGCCCCAGATCGGAAAGCCTAGGTAGACGGTGTCATAGCGACCAATGCCGGCAATGTGGGTGCGCAGCGCCGGTTCTACCCCGTCGTCGCGCTCCTGCCGCGCCTTGGCCACCGTTTCCAGGTAGTCCGCCGGATAGTCCACAGCCGGCTGTATCTCGAACAGGTCGCTGGGCATGCTGCGATGAATGAGCCCGGCAACGACCCGGGTGTTGCCCGAGCGCGAGAAGCACGCAACCAGTGTCCGTGCATTCGATCGACCCGCGGCCGCGCCCTCCTGCGGCTCCGCAGCGGAGCATCCCAGCGGCAGCGAGGCCAGAGCGGCGACCACTGCCCGGCAACCGTGATTGGCGGTTGGCTTTGTCATGACGCCAATCTACGCCCCCCAAACACATTCTTGCAGAGGCATAATCGGATATCGCTTATATCCGGTGCGCATCAATGAGCGTAGAGAACTACGACCAGTTGGCCATGTTCGTCCTGGTGGCGCGGGAGCGCAGTTTTACCCGGGCTGCGGCCCAGCTGGGCATGTCCCAGCCTGCCCTGAGCCGATCGATGCGGCAGCTGGAAGAGCGCCTGGGTGTGCGCCTGCTTGCCCGGACCACCCGCAGTGTGTCGCCCACCGAGGCCGGGGAGCAGCTGCTGCGGGTGATTGCACCGCGCTTCGAGGAAATCGACACGGAGTTGGCCCAGCTCAACGCTTTTCGCGACAAGCCCGCCGGTCGCCTGCGCATCACGGCAGGTGAACATGCCGCGCTCACCGTGATGCAGCCGGTACTGGGCAGGCTGCTGCCGGCCAATCCCGATCTGAACATCGAAGTGATCGTCGACTACGGGTTGACCGACATCGTCGCCGAGGGCTTCGACGCCGGCATCCGCATGGGCGAACAGGTGGCCAAGGATATGATTGCCGTGCGCGTTGGGCCTGACCTGCGCATGGCCGTGGTCGGATCGCCTGCCTATTTCCAGCGCCATCCGAAACCGAAATCGCCGCACGACCTCACCCGGCACAACTGCATCACCATCCGCCTGCCAACCCATGGTGGCATCTTCGCGTGGGAGTTCGAGAAAAAGGGGCAGGAACTGAAAGTACGGGTGGAAGGCCAACTGGTGTTCAACAACATCGCGCTGCGCCTGGGCGCCGCGCTGGAGGGGCTGGGGCTGGCCTACATGCCCGAGGATCTCGTCCGCACCAACGTGCAGGCGGGCACCTTGGTCCATGTCCTGCAGGACTGGTGCCCCTCCTTCCCCGGCTACCATCTGTACTACCCGAGTCGCAGGCAGTCGTCGCCTGCGTTCACCCTGTTGCGTGATGCGTTGCGCTATCGGGATTGAGCCCTAACGCAGAGGCGCCTCGACGCCGCTGTATGCCTGCACTACTGGCGGAAGACGCTCGCCCTGCACTGCCACCGCGGCAACTGCCGCGTTGAGCTCCTGCAGCTCACCGTCGTTGAAGATAACCCCGCCTGCGCCCAGGTTGTCCAGCAGATGTGCCATCTGCGTGGTGCCGGGGATCGGCACGATCCAAGGTCGCTGCGCCATCAGCCAGGCCAGTGCGATCCGCGCAGGCGTCGCCTGTTTTCGCGCGGCCCAGTCGCTGAGCAGGTCCACCAATGCCAGGTTGTGTTCCAGGTTCGGCGGGGCGAAACGCGTTTCGATGCCGCGAATGTCGCCCTCGGCAAACCGTGTCCGGGCGTCGATCGCACTGGTCAGGAAGCCGACGCCCAGTGGGCTCCACGGCACGAATCCGATGCCCAGCTCGGCGCACGCAGCAAGCACCTCCTGTTCGGGGCCGCGCCAGAGCATCGAGTACTCGCTCTGCACAGCGGCCACCGGCAGCGCAGCGTGCGCGCGGCGAAGCGTCTTCAGGCCCATCTCGCACAGGCCCCAATGCAGCACCTTGCCCTCGGTCATCAGGTCCTGGATCGCACCGGCCACGTCTTCGATCGGCACCTGCGGGTCCACGCGGTGCTGGTACAGCAGATCGATGCGGTCGGTACGCAGCCGCTTGAGCATGCCCTCCACTGCCCGTTTAATATGCGCTGGCCTGCTGATCAGGCCCGGGCCACGCGCACCGGTTTCCAGGTCGATGTTCCAGCCGAACTTGGTGGCGATCACCACTTCGTTGCGGAACGAGGCAACCCCCTCCCCCAGGATCCGTTCCACTTCGTGCGGGCCATAGGCCTCGGCTGCGTCGTAGAACGTCATCCCGCGATCAAACGCAGCGCGGATGATGCGGTGCATCTCGGTGCGGGAGGGGATGGTGGTCTGGTAGGTGCGGCTCATGTTCTGCACGCCCAACCCGATGCTGGAAACCTGCAGCGTTCCGAGCATGCGGCGGGCGTCCATTCTCGGCGCTGCAGCTGCGGGGGTGGCGTTTGCCGTGGAAGTGGCCAGCGCGCCGGCCAGCGGCAGTGCAGCCAGCGTGGCGGCGCCCTTCAGGATCGAGCGGCGTTGGGCGTTGGTGGGCAGATCGTTCATTCCGGTCTCCATGTGGGGCGCTGTCAGGGCTTGGGTGCCGGGGTCTGTTCCAACGCCTGCACCGCGCGGGTGGATGCGGCCGCGTAACCGTTGTGGGCCAGCAGTCGGGCCACGTGCTGCAACTGTGCGCGGCTGAGGCCCACGCGCTGGCTGGCCGCCATGTGCGAGCGCAGCTGCGCCTCCACGCCGGGCATCACTGCCAGTGCACCCACCGTCGCCAGCTCACGGCTTTGCCAGTCCAGGTTGTCGCGCTCGAAGATCTCGCCGAACAGGTGCGTCTGCAGGTACTGGTTGATGATCGGGGCGAAGTCCATGACCGGCCCGGTCACCGGGACACCGGAGATCCGGGTCTGATTGGCGGTGCCCACCGCGCGGAGTGCATCGCCTACGGGAACCTTCCCGGTGGGCGGTTGCCCGGGCGCGGTGGCGATGCCTTGCACCTCACGTGCGCGCACGACGTTCATCAGCTCGCCCAAGGCGTTGAGGCTCTTCGGGAACCCCGCATAGGCATACAGCTGCACGAGCACTTCCTTTGTCTCGCTCAGCGTCAGGCCAGCATCCAGTCCCCGGCGCAAGGCGGCATTGAGCTGGGGCATGTCGCTGCTGGCCGCAGCGGCTGCAATCAGCGGGATCGCCTGCTGCCTCGGCGAAAGCGGCCCGGCAACGGGCGCCTCGATGCCTGCTGACGCTTGGCGGTACTGGTCATCACTCACCTGCTCCAGCCAGGCCACCGATTTTCCCTCTGCCACACCGGTTACCGCGAGATGGGTCATCGCGTTGTGCGGCGCGGCGCCGTGCCAATGCTTGACCCCGGCCGGACACACCACCACATCCCCGGCGTGTATCTGCTGCACCGGCTTGCCCCATTCCTGGGTCAGCCCAACGCCAGAGGTAACCACCAATCGCTGCCCGGCGGGATGGGTGTGCCAGGCCGAACGCGCGCCCGGCTCAAAGCTGACGTATGCGGATGAGACCTGCACGTCCTTGTCCGCTGGGAACAGCGGATCCACGCGCACTTTGCCAACGAAGGTCTCTGCTGGACCGGCAACGGACGATTGTGTTCCCGACCGGGTGATCTGCTGGATGGGCATTTCGCCGGCGCCGGAGAACGGTGCCGCCACGCTCAATGCAGCGCCCAGCAGCGCCGTCTGCGCGGGTGATTTACGAGGCGTGGTCATGGTGCAAGCGTCCGGGTGTAGAACGTGGTGAGCGAGGCGACGGCAGCATCCACGTACTTCGGCACCCAGTAGGTCTCGATGTGCGTGGCCCCCTCCAGCAGCACCAGCTGCTTGTCGATGGTACCGGTTGCTTTGGCGAAGGCATCCTGGGTCATGTACAGACTGTCCGCCTTGCTGCCGGCAATCATCAGCAGTGGTTGGTTGATCAGCTCGATCTGGTTGGTGGCGTCCCAGCGCATCAGGTCCAGCAGGCTGCTGGTCGTGTAGCGGAAGGTGGAATTGGGATGGGCATGCGTCTTCCAGTAATACTCATAGCCCTGCCGATACAGATCGAAGGGGAGCTTGGCGATCTGCTCGTCGCTGAGGTTGGCATCGCCGGAGTACAGCACTTCGCCGCCGGCGGCCTGCTGTGCGCGCGCCTGCGAAGCCTGCTGCAGGCGCTGTTGGATGGTGTCCAGCTGCGAGTCGGCATAACCGTTGCGGCGCACTCGGCCAGAGTTGAACATGCTGATCGTGGCTACGGCCTTGAAGCGCTTGTCGGTCTGCGCGGCCGCCAGCGAGTAGCCGCCGCCACCACAGATGCCGAGCAAGCCCAGGCGCGAGGTGTCCACCCAGGGGAATCGACTGATGAAGTCCGCCATGCCGTGGATGTCCTCGATGCGGTGGGAAGGCATGTCCACGCTGCGCGGCTGGCCGCCGCTTGCCCCCTGATAGGCCGCATCGGCGGCAATGGCGATGTAGCCCTGCTGGGCCAGGCGTTGCGCGTACAGGCCGGCCACCTGCTCTTTGACCCCGCCATTGGGGTGGGCAACCACGATGGTCGGGTACTTCCGCGAGGCATCAAAATTGGCGGGCGTGTAGAAGTTTGCCGCGATCTCGATTCCATTCAGCGGATAGGACACCGAGTGAATGTTGACCTCAATGGGCACATTGCGCGTGATCGCACCTTCGTAGGCCAGTTGGAAGGGGTTGAGTGTGTAGTCGGCAGCGGAGGCATTGCCTGCTGCCAAGCCGAGAGACATCGCCAACAGCGTGGCGTGCACGATGTGCTTCATTCAAGTGCTCCGGGTTTGTACGTTACCCCTGACGGCGCGTGTTGCGGGCCGACGGTGGCGGGGTTCAGGAGTAAACCTAACGCCCGTGCACCCATGGAAACAGAGCATCAGCCGGATATCACTCATGCGTGCATGATATGAATGACGAATTGGCGAGCGGCGCAGCATCCAGGACGCCACACTCCATGGCGCGATCCATGCACGGGCGCGGTCCGGCTCAACGATCCAGATGCTTCTTCTGCAGGAACTCACTCACCAGATCGGCGATCTGGACGTTGTTGAGGTCTGAGAAGAGGAAGTGGCTGTTGCCACGGATTCCCATCTCCGGCAGATGGATCAGGGTGACATCACCGCCCTGCCGATTGACGGCATCACGCCAGGCGCGGGCCATTTCCAACCGGGCCCGCCAACTGTCCTGCGCCGGCAGGTCAACCGGCTTGTCAGGAATGTTGTCGCCATACAGCACCAGAATCGGGATCCGGGTCAGCGCCTTGAATTCCGCGGGCGAAACCAGCGCGGGAGCGACGGTATCGAACGCGCTGGGAATCGGTGCCGGCGCATCGTCCTTTGCGAACACGAAGCTGCTGCCAGGCTCGAACGCGACGATCGCGCGGACGTTGGGGCTTTTTATGGCCGTCATCCAGCCAGGACCGCCCGCCTGCGAATGGGTAAACAGGATCGCAGGCCCTGTCTTCTGCAGCACGGCGGCTACCCCGTCCGACACTACGCCGAGGTCGAAGGGGCCGGTGTTGGGCGTGACCGAACGGAAGAACTGGTCAAGCGCGGCCTCCCCTTTCGGGAACTGGCTGCCACCGAAGTAGTTTGGCCAGAGGCCGATCCGGAACTGGTTGAACCACATCTGATCGTCTGCCACGGGCTTCAGCGTCGCCTCGACCATGCTTCGGCCGGCCTTGCCGCGTCGGGGTTGATCGATCAGATAGGTAGCGAAACGACGACGCAGGAACAGGTTCTGGAAGCCCTCACGCCCATCGGCCGTCGTCTCCCAGCTCTTCGAAGACTGGCCCGCACCGTGCCACATCACGATGGGCAACGTGCGCGCGTCCACCGGCTTCTGGTAGAAGGCGTAGACGTGATCGCCGTGATAGCTCTGGCCATCCGGATTGGAGGGCTTCAACGGATCGAACGTGCCAGACTCCTTCTTGGTCGTGCCCCCAGCGAGGAAGCTGCCTTGCGAATCGATCTGCAGTGGCTCGTTGGCCATGGCGGTCGTGGCGCAGAGGGAAACCGCAACCCAGAGCAGTGTGGAGGGGAGGCTGGGCACCAGAGTGCGAAGGCGCGTGCGAGTCTGCATGGGTCACTCCGTGACAGATTGTCAGGGGAATCTATCTTCGGGACCATGCGAGAAGAAGAGCGGGAGTGCATATCACTCATGCGCGGAGGGTATAGATGCCTCACTGCCCAGATCACGATCCAGCATGCAGTCGATGAAGGCCCGCAACCCCGGCAGCATGTGCCGTCGGCTCGAGTAGTACAGATAAAGACCGGGCACCGTCGGCGACCAGTCCGCCAGCACGCGCCGCAGTCGGCCATCGCGCAGTGCCTCGGCGATGTCATCGTCGTTGTAGGCATACAGGATGCCGAGCCCTTGCAACGCCGCCGGCACGATGATGTCCTGGTGGTTGGAAATCACGCTGCCTTCGCCAAAAAACTCAACCGTTTTGCCCTTTTTACTGAATTCCCAGCCCGCGATCCTGCCGCTGCCGGGGAAGCGCCAATTGATGCAGGCATGACGACTTAGATCCGCAGGCGTTCTCGGTTCACCGTAGCGGGCAAGGTACTCCGGCGATGCGACGGCCAGCAGTTCGACATCCGGCGTCATCCGGACCGCCACCATATCCTTCTGCAGGCGATTGCCCACGCGGATGCCGGCATCGAAGCCCTCCCCGGCAATGTCGCTCAAGGTGTCATCGATCACGATATCCAGCACCACATCGGGATGGGCACGTGCAAAACGCCCCAGGCGTGGCGCGATCAGTCGCTTGGCGGCCATGCTGAGCGTGTTGATGCGCAGCGTGCCCGAGGCGTGCGTGCGTGTGTCGACCGCCTCCGCCACGGCCGCGTTCATTTCACGCAGCATCGGCGCCATGCGTTCGTGCAGCCGCCGCCCCGGCTCGGTCGGAGAAACACTGCGTGTCGTCCGGTTCAACAAGCGCACGCCCAGCCGCGACTCCAGCTGGCGAATGGTCTGGCTGAGGGCTGACCGCGACAACCCCAGGTGATCCGCGGCTTTGGCGAAGCTGGACCTGTCCACGACGGCGACGAACGCCTTCAGTTCTGCGAATTCAGCGCCGCGCATTGTGCACTCGTTTCTACATAGCCTGCTCAGATAGTAGGTGATTCTATTACCAGAAGGAACACGTCAATCTGGCGCCGCCCACCACAACGGAGACACCAGAATGCAAACGCTCGACCTTCCCGAACCGATCGCCGCCTATTTCACTGCGGACCAGCACGATGGCCGCGCGGTTGCCCGCTGCTTCACGCCAGACGGACGCGTGCTGGATGAAAAGAAGATCCATACAGGCACAGCCCAGATCGAGGCATGGAAAGACGCTTCGTCTGCCAAGTACACCTATGTCGTGCAGCCTCGCAAGGTGGAGACACTGGATCGCACCTGCATCGTGACCAGCGAAGTGGCCGGCAATTTCCCCGGCAGCCCTGTCCAGCTGCGTTATGCCTTCACCCTGGAACGCGACAAGATCGCCTCGCTGGAGATCGCGCCATGACGTTCGATCTTCAATTGGCAGGCAAGCGCGTCCTGGTGACGGGTGGTGCCCGCGGTCTGGGGGCTGCGGTCGTGGATCTGATGTCCAGGCTGGGTGCGCGTGTCGCGGCGTCGGCGCTGTCGGTGCCGAAGCGCCCTGTCGATGGCGTGCGCTATGTGGCGGCGGATCTCGCCACCGCCGAAGGCGTACGCCAGGCATCGGAGGTCACCATGCATCATCTCGGCGGCCTGGACATCCTGATCAACGTGGTGGGCGGCTCCTCGGCGCCGGCCGGGGGATTCGCACGGCTGGACGATGCGGAATGGGCGAAGGCGCTGGATCTGAACCTGATGACGGCGGTACGGATGGATCGCACCTGGTTGCCTGGGATGATCGCGCAGGGCTCGGGGGTGATCCTGCACGTGACGTCGATCCAGCGAGTACTCCCGCTGCATGACGCCACGATTGCCTATGCCGCTGCGAAGGCAGCGTTGTCCACCTACAGCAAAGCGCTCTCCAAGGAAGTCACGCCCAAGGGGGTGCGTGTGGTCCGCGTGTCGCCGGGCTGGATCGAAACAGAGGCTGCGATCGCATTCGTCGAGCGGATTGCGTCCAATGCGGGCACAGACTATGCGGGTGCCAAGCAGCAGGTCATGCAGGCGCTGGGAGGCATTCCGCTTAGGCGCCCTGCCCAGCCGGCCGAGGTCGCCGATCTGATTGCATTCCTGGTCTCCCCGCGGGCGGCCTCCATCTCCGGTGTGGAGTACACCATCGATGGCGGTACTGTGCCGACGGTCTAGAGCGGACACCTTTCAGGGGGCGTCAGCGCCCCCGAGTTTGGTGGACGGAGACAGCTTCGGCGCCACAACGGCAAGGTCGTAGCCGCGGATGAGCTCGCGCCACTCGGGCGTCAGGTCGTCCATATCCTTGCTGCGCAAACGGCGCAGATCCACCAGCATCCAGTCGTCCGGTGCCATGCCGGAGGGGCGGGCCAACATCACATCCTTGCGCCAGTCACTGTCCTTGCCGGTGGTCGCATCGAAGTCGTACACCTTCATCGGGCGACCGACCCCGTTGTATCCGGCGCCCACGCCTTTCGCACCACCTACCATCAGGTGCAGGGCACTCACGCCCTGTCCGTCGGCATGTTCGGCAACGAAGTTGCCCACGTCGCGCTGGCCAAGTGGGTTGTAGCCCTTGTAGAGATGATAGGCGCCGAACTTCATCAGCACGCGCGCCTGCGGCACCTCGGTGAAATGGGCGGCGAGCGTCCGCTTCATCAGCCGCGCCCTGCGCCCGTTCGGATCGCCACGACCAGACTGCGAGGCCTGGTAGATGGCACGTGTTTCGCGCAAGGCGGCGAACAGGGCCTTTGCCCGGTCGCCGCCATCTTGGTCGATGGCTTTCCCCGCCGGCTCCAGCGTCGCATCGGTGACCTTCAACAGGAACAGGTCCATGGGCGACCCTGAGGCGAGCGCGACCTGCACCGCCGTCCGCTCCTGTTTGGCCAAGGCATCGATCTGGGCACGGGCGAGCGGCCCTGGCCCGGATGCCAGCATCTGGTCGAACAGATAGCCGCTTACGCCCAGGAACTCCTGATCCAGTCCCCACAACGTGAACTCGGGCCCGGCGACCGCAGCGCAGTCGGCCACCGTCTGCCCTTCGGCGCGGCTGTTGAGGAACGCCATGACGTCGGGATAGGCGGTCATGAAATCGGAAATCTGCTGTTCCCGGTCCGGCGCTCTCATCCGTGCATTGACTGCGCTGGCGGCCTCCGGTCCTGTCTCAACGGCCATCGCGGCCAGGCCGCCCGGCGCCATCAACCGACAGACGTTGGTGGTGAAGGCGGGGATCTCGCGCGAAAAGTGGCTCTCGCCGATGAGAACGTACCGGCTGGCGTCTACCGCGTCGGACAGAATGGCGGCGCCCGGACCCGAGAAGCCCTCCGGCCGCACGGTCAGCGGCGACCCTGCCTGCGCCAGCCGATCGGCGAAGGTGAGAGGTGCAACGGCCTGCGCATAAGCGGACGCGGCGCACAGGCATGCGAACGACAGTCCCACCCCGATCGACTTCAAACGCATAGTGCTTATCCCCTTGGATGAATCGGCTTGACGAATTTCGGCGCCCACTTCAGTTGCAGGCCGCATCATCAGGCTCCCAGCGGCGGCAAGCAAGGCGCCGACCGCACCCAACCTTCACAGCTACCACGGCACCCCCAATGCAACTATGAGGGCCGCGACCTGCCCCCCATCGGTAACCTATGCCCCACCTTCGTCGTCTTTTTGGCCGTTGGCTGCGTCTGCGTCGTCTTGTCCGTTGGCGCTGGCGTGAGCGCCAGGCCTCGGCGCCGGCCATCGAGGCCACCGAGGGGCCCCTGCGCGCCGCGCTGTACAGCGTTGAACAGATGGAGGTGTACGGCCGCGCCCTCGCGCGCCAGCACCGGGTGCGGATGCGGCCCGGCGCAGAGCGCCTGCTCGATCGCCTGCAGGCCAACGAGCGTGTCCTGGAAGACGCCAACACGCTGCTCAGCAGCGTGGTGCGTGAACAGCGGCCGGTCACCCCCGCCGGGGAATGGCTGCTCGACAACTACTACCTGATCGAAGAACAGATCCAGACCGCGCGACGCCATCTGCCGCGCGGCTACAGCCGTCAGTTGCCTTCACTTGTCGCCGGCCCCTCGGCCGGCCTGCCGCGTGTGTATGAACTGTCGATGCAGGCCATCGCACACGGTGACGGTCGCATTGATGCCGATACCCTGGGCCGTTTCATCGCCTCCTACCAGTCGCTTGCTCCCCTGAGCCTGGGCGAACTGTGGGCCGTCCCCATCATGCTGCGCCTGGCACTGCTCGAGAATCTGCGGCGCATGGCCGCCCGGGTGATGCGCGATGGCACGGACCGCAGCCTGGCGGCGCAATGGGCTGAGAACCTCAATCGCGCGGCGTCCGACACCCCGACCGAGGTGGTCCTGGTGGTGGCCGACATGGCCCGGTCCGAGCCGCCGTTGACCGGTGCGTTCATCGCCGAGCTTACCCGCTCGCTGCAGGGACGCGGCGGCGCGTGGGCGATGCCGGTCGCCTGGCTGGAACAGTGGGCCGCCGCGGCTGGACAGCGCATCGATGAACTGGTCGCCGCCGAGGGGCAGCAGCAGGCGGCCGACCAGGTCTCCATCGGCAACAGCATCGGCAGCCTGCGCTTCCTCTCTACCATGGACTGGCGCACGTTCGTCGAAGAGATGAGCGTGGTCGAGCAGCGGCTGCGGGAAGACCCCATGGGGGTCTATGCGCAGATGGATTTCGGCACACGCGACGCTTACCGCCATGTGGTGGAGAAGATCGCCCGCGGCAGCCGCGTCGCGGAAGAGCGCGTTGCCACGATTGCGCTGGACCTGGCACGGGCGGCTGCGCCGGTTGAGGGGCCGCGCACGCACGTAGGCTACTGGCTGGTCGGCGAAGGCCTGCCCGCCACCGTTGACGCCGTGGCCCAGGCAGCGCCGCGGCACCGCAAGGCACGGCAACTGGCGCATCGCGTACCGCTTGCGCTGTACCTGCTGCCGATCATCCTGCTGGCGGTGCTGGCCACGGGTGGCCTGCTGGCCACCGGCGTTGGCTCGGCGCCCGTCTGGCTGGCCGCGCTGCTCGGGCTGCTGGTGTTCAGTGAGCTGGGCATCGTCCTGGTGAACTGGACCGCGACAGTGCTGGTCACGCCCAGGCCACTGCCCAAGCTCGATTTCAGCGAAGGCATCCCGGCCGCCTGCGCCACGGTCGTCGCGGTTCCGTCCATGCTCTCCAGCATCGATGGAATCGACGTGCTGGTCGAAGCGCTGGAGGTCCGCTTCCAGGCCAACCGCGATCCCCAGCTGCGCTTTGTGCTGCTGACGGACTTCCTCGACGCCGCAGAAGCCGAGATGCCGACGGACCACACTCTGGTTGCACACGCGGTGGAGCGGATCGAGGAGTTGAACGCCCGCTACGCGTCCGAACGCGGCGATCGCTTCTACCTGCTGCATCGCCCCCGGCAATGGAATCCGGGCGAAGGGGTGTGGATGGGTCACGAGCGCAAACGCGGCAAGCTGGCAGCGCTCAATGCCCTGCTCCGCCACGGCGATGCGGCCGCGTTCATGCGCATCGTCGGTGACGCGGCTGCCCTGATCGGCGTCCGCTACGTCATCACCCTGGATTCGGATACGCAACTTCCGCGCGATGCGGCACGGGCGTTTGTCGCCACCCTGGCGCACCCGCTCAACCGCCCGCGCTTCGATCCGACACTGCAACGCGTCGTGGAGGGTTACGGCATCCTGCAGCCCAGCGTCGGCACCAGCCTGGGCACGCGCCGCACCTCGCGCTTTGCCAGGATGTTCGGCAGCGAGCCGGGCATCGATCCGTACACGCGCATGGTGTCGGACGTCTATCAGGACCTGTTCGACGAAGGCTCGTTCGTGGGCAAGGGCATCTATGACGTTGAAGCCTTCGAGCATGCGCTCGAGGGACGCCTGCCCGAGAACCGCATCCTCAGCCATGACCTGCTGGAAGGGTGCTATGCACGCGCTGGCCTGGTCAGCGATGTGCGCCTGTACGAGGATTACCCCGAACGTTACGTCGCCGACGCCAAGCGCCGTGCGCGCTGGATCCGCGGCGACTGGCAGCTGCTGCCGTGGTTGCTGCCGTGGACACCCCGCCCGGGCTCCGCATGGGAACGCAACCGGCTGAGCCTGCTGTCGCGTGGCAAGTTGCTGGACAATCTGCGCCGGAGCCTGGTGCCGGCCGCCGCCCTGGCCTTGCTGGTCGCAGGCTGGCTGTATGCCGAAAACCCGGCGGCATGGACGGCGTGGGTGCTCGCGCTGTGGTTCGCGCCGCCGCTGATCGGCATGCTGCGCGATGCCCTGAGCGTTCCGGATGACACATCGCTCGAGGCGCACTACATCATGGTCGGCCGTGGCACGCTGCAGTCGTTGCTGCGCGCGTCCACCCAGATCGCGTGCCTGCCTTACGAAGCACTGCTGGCCGGTGGCGCGATCCTGCGCACGCTCTGGCGCATGGCCGTCACCCGGCGCCACCTGCTGCAATGGAATCCCTCCAGCGAAGTCGAGCGCCGCCTCGGCGGCGACCGCGGCGCGGAATGGCGGGTGATGGCGCCGGGGTCGCTGCTGGCGCTCTTGCTGGTGGGGCTCGTGGCCAGCGTGCATCCGCAGGCACTGCCTGTCGCCCTGCCCTTGCTGCTGGCGTGGACCTTCGCGCCCGCATTGATGGCATGGCTGGGCCGACCGCCGGCCGCGAGCGTGGCCGAGCTTTCCGTGACGCAGCGGGCCTTCCTGGGCCGGCTGGCCCGGCGTACCTGGTCCTTCTTCCAGGCCTGGGTACGCGAGCAGGATCATTGGCTGCCGCCGGACAACATCCAGGAGCATCCCTCGCTGGTGGTGGCGCGGCGCACCTCGCCGACCAACATCGGCCTGTCCCTGTTGGCCAACCTGTCGGCGTGGGATTTCGGCTGGTTGCAGCAGGATGCGGTCGCCGAACGTACCGCTCTCACGTTCGATACGCTGGACAAGCTGCCGCGCCACCGCGGCCACTTCCTGAACTGGTATGACACCGAGACCCTGGCGCCGCTGCCGCCGCGCTATGTCTCCACCGTGGACAGCGGCAACCTTGCCGGCCACCTGCTGACGCTGCGCCAGGGCCTGCTCGCCCTGGTGGACGCGCCGGTGCTGGCGCCGCACACGTTCGATGGCCTGGCCGATACGCTGGGCGTGCTGGAAGAGGAACGCCAGCGCCATCGCCCCGACGACGCGCACGTGGGCCAGGCACTCAACCACCTTCGCCAGCGCCTGGCATCAACGCGTACCGACCGCCCACGTGGCACGGCCCCGCTGCTCGCCCGGTTGCAGGAGCTGGCCGGCCTGGCCGATGCCGTACTGGCACAGTGGCCGGCACCAGCATCGCCCGAACAGGGTGAGCTGCACTGGCCGGCCCTGTTCGCCGCCGAATGCCATGCTGCCCGGGCATCGCTCGCCGGCATCCCCTCCGACGCCAACGCAGCCGACGAGACGCCGGTACCCAGCCTGCGCCAGCTCGCCGAGCTGCCCGGCACGGTCGGCGCGGAGGCGCGCGCGCGCATCGAGCAGCTGCAGGCCCTCGCGCACCGCGCCGGGCAGTTCTCGCTGATGGAGTACGGGTTCCTGTTCTACCGTACCCGCAACCTGCTCTCGATCGGGTACAACGTCGACGACCACCGCCTCGACAACAGCTTCTACGACCTGCTGGCCTCCGAAGCGCGTCTGTGCGCCTTCGTCGCCATCGCCCAGGGCCAGCTGGCGCAGGAGAGCTGGTTCGCGCTCGGCCGCATGCTCACCGAGGTCAACGGCACCCCGACGCTGCTGTCATGGAGTGGCTCGATGTTCGAGTACCTCATGCCGCAGCTGGTGATGCCCAGCTATCCGGACACGCTGCTCGACCAGACCGCGCGGCATGCGGTGGAAGCGCAGATCGTCTACGGCCGTACGTTGAACCTGCCGTGGGGCGTGTCCGAATCCGGCTACAACGCCGTCGATGCACGCCTGAACTACCAGTACCGGGCGTTCGGCGTGCCCGGGCTGGGTCTCAAGCGCGGCCTGGGTCAGGATCGGGTCATCGCGCCCTATGCCAGCATGATGGCGCTGATGGTGGCGCCGGAGGCGGCGTGCCAGAACCTCCAGGCCATGGAGGAACTGGGCTTCTCCGGGCGCTTTGGCATGTACGAAGCAGTCGACTACACCCCCGCCCGCGTGCCACCGGGGCAGGATCACGTCCTGCTGCGTTCCTTCATGGCCCACCACCAGGGCATGGGCCTGCTGTCGCTGGATTACCTGTTGCGCGACCAGCCGATGCAGCGCCGCTTCGTGGCCGATGTCGAGTTCCAGGCCACCTTGTTGCTGCTGCAGGAGCGCATACCGCGCATCGGCGTGTTCCATCCCCATGAGGTGGAAGCCCTGGGCGAGCACTCGGCCATGGCCGAGCGCGAGACGGCCCTGCGCGTCCTGCGCGACCCGGGTGGCCCGCGCCCGGAGGTGCAGCTGCTCTCCAACGGGCGCTACCACGGCATGCTGACCCATGCCGGCGGCGGCTACAGCCGCCATGGCGACCTCTCGCTCACCCGTTGGCGCGAAGACGGCACCACCGATGCCTGGGGGTCGTTCTGCTACCTGCGCGACGTGGACAGCGGCGAGTTCTGGTCTGCCGCCTATCAGCCCACCTGCGTGCCGGTGGACAATTACGAGGCGATCTTCTCTGACGCCAAGGCTGAATTCCGCGGTGCGCGCCGCGGTTGCGAGAGCCACCTGCAGGTGGCCATCTCCGCCGAGGACGACATCGAGCTCAGGCGCCTGCGCCTGACCAACCGCAGCCGTCGCCAGCGCACGGTTGAGATCACCACCTACGCCGAAGTGGTGCTGGCACCTGCAGCCTCCGACGACGCACACCCGGCCTTCAGCAATCTCTTCGTCCAGAGCGAGATCCTGGCTGCCAAGCAGGCCCTGCTATGCACGCGCCGCCCACGTTCGCACGACGAAGTGCCGCCGTGGATGTTCCATCTGGTTGCGGTGCATGACGCAGAGGTAGTGTCGATCTCCTACGAAACCGACCGTGCGCGCTTCCTGGGTCGTGGCAACACGCCGCGGACGCCGCAGGCCTTGACCATCGATACCGACCTCTCCGGTACGGACGGCTCGGTGCTCGACCCGATCGTGGCCATCCGCGTCCGCGTCGTGCTTGAGCCCGAACAGACCGTCCAGCTGGACATGGTGTATGGCATCGGCGCCGACCGCGCCGGTTGCGAGGCACTCGTAGACAAATACCGTGATCGCCGGCTGGCCGACCGCGTCTTCGATCTGGCCTGGACGCACAGCCAGGTGGTGCGCCGGCAGATCAATGCGAGCCAGGCCGAGGCGTCGCTGTACGAGCGCCTGGCCAGCCACGTGTTGTATTCCAATGCGCTGCTGCGCGCAGGTGCCGGCGTCCTGCAGCAGAACCAGCGAGGCCAATCCGGGCTGTGGGGGCATGCCATCTCGGGCGATCTGCCGATCGTGCTGCTCAAGGTCACCGACGCGGAGAACGTGGAACTGGTCAGGCAACTGGTGCAGGCCCATGCCTATTGGCGCCAGAAGGGGCTCAACACCGACCTGGTGATCTGGAACGACAGCAAGGCCGGCTATCGCCAGGAACTGCAGGACCAGATTCTGGGCATGGTCGCCGCCAGCTCGGAGACCGGCCTGCTCGATCGCCCTGGCGGCATCTTCGTACGGCCCGTGCAGAACATGAGTCACGAAGACCGCGTTCTGTTGCAGGCGGTGGCACGGGTGGTGATCAGCGACGAGGACGGTACGCTGGTCGCCCAGGTGGGACGCCAGCCCCTGCCCGTCCGCCGGATCCCGGCCCTGGTGCCACAGGTGGAGCAGCAGGAGCTGACACTGTCGATGGACGCAACGCCCGGGCTGCCGGTGGTTGCCGACCTCGGACCCGAACCCGGCATGCCGCCGGGCGCCGGGCACGACGAAGAGCTGGACGACCCGTGGCCCTTCCTTCCGTACCGCGGCACCGGCCGATTCGACAACGGAACCGGTAGCTTCAGCGAGGACGGCCGCGAATACGTCGTGGTGGTGCGCGAAGGTGCCCCGACGCCCGCGCCCTGGGCCAACGTGATCGCCAACGCCCGCCTGGGCACCGTCGTCAGCGAGAGCGCACCGGGCTACACGTGGTTCGAGAACGCACACGAATTCCGTCTGACGCCCTGGCTCAACGATCCGGTGTCCGACACCGGCGGTGAAGCCTTCTACGTGCGCGACGAGGTCACCGGCCGCGTCTGGTCGCCGATGCCGCTCCCGTGCCGGGGCACCGGCGCGTACCGTACGCGCCATGGATTCGGCTACACGGTCTATGAGCATATCGAGGACGGCATCGTCAGCGAGTTGTGGGTATTCGTCGACGTGACCGCCCCACTGAAGTTCTCGGTCCTGCGGTTGCACAACCTGTCGGGCAGGACACGGCGGCTGTCGGCCATCGGCTACGTTGAGTGGGTCATGGGTGACCTGCGTCCGAAATCACGCATGCATGTGCTCACCGAACGCGACCCGCAAAGCGGCGCGCTGCTGGCGCGCAACACCTACAACACCGACTTCGGCGGCCGCATGGCCTTCTTCGACACCGATGCCGAGGGCTGTGGCTGGACCTGTGATCGCCTGGAGTTCATCGGGCGCAACGGCGGCCTGCACGCGCCGGCCGCGCTGCGGCGCGAACGTCTGGATGGACGGATCGGCGCGGGCCTGGATCCCTGCGCGGCGATCCAGGTGCCACTGGAACTGGCACCGGGTGACCGCAGTGAAACGACTTTCCGCCTCGGCGCGGGGCGCGACCGCGAGGAAACGCTCGCGCTGGCACGAAGCCGCCAGGGCAATCATGAGGCCATCGATGCGCTGGACGCGGTGCGCATCCACTGGCGCAATGTGCTGGCCACGGTGCAGGTACGTACGCCGGACCCGGCGCTGGACGCACTGGCCAATGGCTGGCTCGTGTATCAGACCCTGGGCTGCCGCTACCTGGCGCGCAGTGGGTACTACCAGTCGGGCGGCGCGTTCGGCTTCCGCGACCAGCTGCAGGACGCGCTGGCCCTGATCCACACGCGCCCGGACCTGACCCGCGAGCACCTGCTGCTTTGCGCGGCACACCAGTTCGCCGAAGGCGATGTGATGCACTGGTGGCACCCCCCGCAAGGTCGCGGCGTGCGTACCCGCTGCTCCGACGATTACCTCTGGCTGCCCCAGGGCGCATGCCGCTACCTGGAGGTCACCGGCGACGCCAGCGTGCTGGACGAAGTGGTCGGTTTCATCGAAGGGCGCGCGGTGACCCCGGAAGAGGAAGGGTATTACGACATGCCGACCCCATCGGTGCAGCGCGGCACGCTGTATGCGCACTGCATCGTCGCGCTCGAGCGCGGTTGCCGCTTGCTGGGCGAGCGCGGCCTTCCGCTGATGGGAACCGGCGACTGGAACGACGGCATGAACCGCGTCGGCGACCAGCAGCGCGGTGAAAGTGTGTGGCTGGGATTCTTCCTGCATGACACGCTGCGCCGCTTCATCGTGCTGGCGAACGCGCGCGGCGATGACGCCCGTGCGCAGTGGTGCCAGGAGCAGGCCGACCGCCTGCGCCAGAACCTGGAACACCACGCCTGGGATGGGGCATGGTATCGCCGCGCCTGGTTCGATAACGGCGCCACCTTGGGCTCGTCACAGAACGACGAGTGCCGCATCGATTCCATCTCGCAGAGCTGGTCGGTGCTGTCAGGCGTCGCCGCGCCGGAGCGCGCCTCGCAGGCGCTGGATTCGCTGTACACGCACTTGGTGCGCAAGGACGCCAAGCTGATCCAGCTCCTCGATCCGCCCTTCGACCAGACCCCGGAAGACCCCGGTTACATCCGGGGTTACGTACCGGGGGTGCGCGAGAATGGCGGCCAGTACACCCACGCAGCCGTGTGGGCGGCGATGGCATTCGCGCAGCAGGGAGATGCGGTGCGTGCCTGGGAGCTGGCCGGCATGATCAATCCCCTCAACCACACGCTGGACCCGGCGGCGGTCCAGACCTACCGCGTCGAACCTTACGTATTGGCCGCCGATGTATACGCCGTGTCGCCGCACGTCGGCCGCGGCGGCTGGACGTGGTACACCGGGTCGGCCGGTTGGATGTACCGCCTGCTGGTGGAATCCCTGCTTGGCATCCGTCGCGAAGGCGATCGTCTGTCGCTGGCGCCGTGCCTGCCCGATCATTGGCCGTCATTCGAACTGAGCTACCGCTTCGGCCGCAGCCTGTATGAGTTCGAGGTGACCCGCACGGCGCAGGGTGAGCCCACCCTGCATGTGGATGGCGTCCTGCAGCCGGACCTCACCGTCCTGCTCCGCGACGACGGCCATTACTACCGCGTCGTGCTCGACCTGGGCGCGCCCCCGGGATGAACGTGCGCGCCGAAATTCAGGTGCAGCTTGATGCGCTGGCCGACCAACTGGACCACTGGGTGGCGCGCGTGCGCCACCCGGCGCAGTTCTGGCCGCAGTTTGAGCAGCTGACTGGCGAGATTCTTGACCAATGCTCGAACACGGAGAGGGACCACGCGCGTGCATGTATACAGGCCATGCTCGAACGCCACGCGCTGGATCTCCCGTCCTGGCACCAACGGGACGATACCCTGCCGCCGGGGACGCCGGGAGCGTGATGGCGCGAACGGTCACGGCGCCCCGTCGGATGGCGTCGTCGCATTGCCGTCCTTCCAGCGCCACCGGCCGGGCAATGGCGCCTCGCCACACTGCCCAGCCACTCAGCGCCCCCTACACCGCCTCGACCTCCATCGCTGCCCCACCCCGCCGCTGTTCACGCCGGCGATGCACCCAGTAGTACAGCGTCGGCAGCACTAGCAGTGTCAGCAGCATCGCCGATAGCAGCCCACCAATCACCACCACCGCGAGTGGCTTCTGGGTTTCGGCGCCGATCGCGTGCGAAGTGGCCATGGGCAGCAAGCCGAACATCGCCAACAGCGCCGTCATCAGCACCGTGCGCAGGCGCTGCAGGGCGCCCTGCACCACGGCGTCGTAGAGCGCCATGCCCTGCTCGCGCAGCTGGCCGAACCGGGTCAGCATGATCACCCCGTTGAGCACGGCCTGCCCGAACAAGGCGATGAAGCCGATCGCCGCCGAGACCGACAATGGAATCCCGGTCAGCAGCAGCGCCAGGATGCCGCCGATCATCGCCAGCGGTACGTTCGCCAGGATCAGGGCGGCACTGGTGACGTCCTTGAAGGCGTCGAACAGCAGTACGAAAATGATCAGCACCGAGAGCGGCACCACCCAACCCAGACGCGCCATGGCACGCTGCTGGTTCTCGAACTCGCCGGACCAGTCGATCCGGTAGCCCTCCGGCAGATCGATGGTCGCGTCGACCTGCCGGCGCATGTCAGCCACCACGCTGCCCATGTCGCGCCCGGCGATGAAGATGCTCACGGCTTTGACGCGCTGGGCGTTCTCACGCGAGATGTTGATCGCGCCGCTGGCCATGGTGAAGTCCGCCACATCCCCCAGCGTCACGGTCTGGCCGGAGGCAGTGCCCACCGGCACGGTGCGCAGGCGCTGCAGGTCGCGGTCGGCGTCGGACAGGCGCAGGCTGATCGGGAACTGGCGCTCGCCTTCCCACAGCTGGCCGACCTCGCGGCCGCCGATGGCGGTCTCGATCACGGCATCGATGTCCTGCACGTTCAGGCCGTAGCGCGCCGCACGGTCGCGATCGATATCGATGCGCAGCTGCGGCAGGCTGCCGTCGCGGTCGATGAAGGCGCTCTCCACGCCGTCTACGTGCTTGACCTGCGCCAGGATCGCCTGGGCCTGGTCGGTCAGCACCTCCAGGTTCTCGCCGCTGACCTTGATCACCACCTGGCCTTTGATCTGCGAAATGCTCTCCAGGATGTTGTCGCGCACCGGCTGCGAGATCGAGAATTCGGGGCCGGGAATGCGCTCTTCCAGGAGGCGCTGCATCTGCGCCACCAGCTCGCGTTTGTCGATCTTCCGGTCCACTCGGAGTCGGGCTTCAGCGCCACCAGTGCTTCGATCTGATTGGCACCCTTGGCATCGGAGCCATCCTCCGGGCGGCCGAGCTTGGCCACCACGGTGGAGACCTCCGGCAGCGTCCGCACCAGGTCGCGGATGCGTCGGGACTGCGCCTGTGCCTCGGCCAGGCTGGTACTGGGGTCCAGCGTGGCGGTCAGCCAGATCGAGCCTTCATCCAGTTCGGGCAGGAACTCCGAGCCCAGCCGCGTGCCCAGTGCCAGTGTCACCACGAGCATCGCCACCGCGGCCAGCACGACCGCGCGCGGGCGCGCCATCGCGCCTTCCAGCCAGGGGCGGTACCAGCCCACCAGCCGGTTCATCACCGGGTTCTCGCCTTTCAGGCGCTCGCGGCGCAGCCACCAGAAACACAGCAGT
The DNA here is from genome assembly GCF_030128875.1 of Stenotrophomonas sp. BIO128-Bstrain. Classification (NCBI taxonomy): domain Bacteria; kingdom Pseudomonadati; phylum Pseudomonadota; class Gammaproteobacteria; order Lysobacterales; family Lysobacteraceae; genus Stenotrophomonas; species Stenotrophomonas sp. BIO128-Bstrain. Next base: position 1,652,324 of record NZ_CP124620.1, read on the forward strand.
GGCACCACGGTGAGCGCCAGGATCAACGCGCCGATCAGGGCCGACGTCACCGAATAGGCCATCGGTGCGAACATCCGGCCTTCCTGCCGCTGCAGGGTGAAGATCGGGATGTGCGCGGCGATGATGATGAGCATCGAGAAGAAGGTCGGCCGGCCGACCTCCGACGCCGCGGACAGCACGGTGGCCATGCGCTCGCGCCGGGTGCTGCCGGCCGGCATTTTCGACATGCGTGAGACGATGTGCTCGGTCACGATCACCGCACCATCGATGATGATGCCGAAGTCCATCGCGCCCAACGAGAGCAGGTTGGCCGGCACGCCCCACAAGTGCAGGCCGAGGAAGGTGGACAGCAGCGCCAACGGCATCATCGCCGCCACGATCAGCGCAGCGCGGGCGTTGTAGAGGAACAGCCACAGCACCAGGAACACCAGTACCGCGCCCTCCACCAGGTTGCGGAACACCGTTTTCAGCGTGGTGGACACCAACCACGAGCGATCGTAGAACGGCTCCAGCGTGACGCCCTCGGGCAGGTGGTTGGCCTCGATCTCGGCCACGCGCGCGTGCAGTGCATCCAGCACCAGCGACGGATTCTCCCCCTTGCGCATCAGCACCATGCCGAACACGGCATCATCGTTGTCGTCCTGGCCGACCAGGCCCTGCCGGGGCAACCCGGTGTCGACGATGCGGGCCAGGTCGCGTACCAGCACTGGCGTGCCCTGTCGCTCTGCCACGACCACCGTGCCGATATCGGCGGGCGAGCGCATCAGCCCCACGCCGCGGATCAGGTACTGCTGCTGGCCGCGCTCCACGTAGCCGCCACCGGCATTGGCGCTGCCACGTTCGAGCGCCTCGGCGAACGCCTCCAGGCTGATCCCGCGATCACGCAGCCTGCCCAGGTCCGGTTCGACCTGGAACGTCCTGGCGAACCCCCCGAAGCTCACCACATCGGCCACGCCCGGCACCGTGCGTAGACGCCGCTCCATCACCCATTCCTGCACGGTGCGCAGTTCGGTGGAACTCATGTGCGGCGCGTGCAGCACGTAGCGATAGATCTCGCCCACCGCGGAGCTCATCGCCTCCATCTCCGGCTGCACGCCCTCGGGCAGATCCACGCCCTGCAGTCGCTCCATCACCTGGGCACGCGCGAAGTAGTCATCCGCGCCGTCGTCGAAGGTCAGGATGATCATCGACAACCCGAACTGGGTATGCGAGAACACGCGCACCGAGTGCGGAATGCCCGACAGCGCCACTTCCAGCGGCATGGTGACCTCACGCTCGACCTCTTCGGCCGCGCGCCCCGGATGCAGGGTCACCACGGTGACCTGGGTATCGGAGACATCCGGGAAGGCTTCCACGGGCAGCTCGCGGAATGCCGCGAACGAGGCGCCGATGAAGATCAGCAGCGCCAGCATGACCATCAGCGGCTGGCGCAGGCAGTACGCAATCAGACGATCGATCATGGGGCGCCCCTGCCTGCCACGGCAGTGCCGGCAGACCGGTCAGCAGTGCCAACGTTCTGGTCGAGCACCTGCTGCAGCAGCAGACCGCCGTCCACTACCACGCGGGTCCCCTCGGGCAGCCCCTGCCCTACCCACAGGCGGCCCTGGCCCAACTCCTCGGCCTGCACGGTGCGTCGTGCGAACTGCCCGTTGCCCTCGTCCACGAACACCACCTGCTCGCGCCCGAGCAGCAGCACCGCACCTTCCGGCACCGATACTCCACCGTCCATCGGCACGGTGATCTCGGCACGCACGTACTGCCCGGCCTTGAAGCGACGCTCGTGGTTGTCCAGTTCGGCACGCGCCTGCACCACGTGGCGCTCGGTGTCGATGTAATCATCGACGTGGCCCAGCACCCCCTGTGTGGGCTCACCGCTGCCAGGCGCCACACGCACCTTCAGACCCGGCGTGAGACGGCCGGCCAGCGCTTCGGGAACATCGATGATCAGCCACAGCCGGTCCGGATCGCTCACCACGGCCAGCGGCACCTCGGCATCGGCGGAGACGCTCATGCCGGGGCTCATCCGGCGCTCGACGAGGATGCCATCGATCGGCGAACGCAGCGGCATGCGCTGGTCGATGCCGCGGCGGCTGCCGAAGCCACGGGTCAGTGCCTGCAGCCGCGCGTGCTCGGCTTCGCTGGCGGCCAGCGCGGATTCGGCCTCGCCCAGTTCGCGGCCGGAGGCAACCCCGGCCTCATGCAGCTCTCGTACCCGTGCCAGTTCATTGCGCGCCTGCCGCAGCTCGGCCGCACCTCGCGCACCTTCCGCCTGCACCTGCCCGAATTCGGGGGAGGTCACCCACGCCAGGACCTGGCCTGCCTTGATCTTCTCGCCCGGCGCCGCCTCGATGCCTGCAATCTGCCCCGGCAGCGGCGAGCGCAGCATGCTTGAGCGGGTGTCATCCCAGGTGACGCGCGCCGGCAGCTGCAGCACCGACGCCGACCCGTCGGTCACGGTCTCGCTGCGCAGCACGCTCAGTTGGGGGCTGTCGGCGGCGAAGCGGATCGTTGCGCCCTCCACCGTGGGCGCCGCCGCTGCTTCGGGGCCCGCATCGCGCGCGCAGCCACCCGCCAGCACAGTGGCGACGATCAAGGAAAGCAGACGGGCCGAGCCGGCTGTGCGCGAAAACGTCATGGGGTATGTCCTTCGGAAACGGAGATGGCGGCGTTCCAGCGCGCCAGGGCGGAGGCATGCGCCAGGCGCGCATCGACCAGGTCGGATTCGAATTCGCGCCAGCTGCGCCGCGCATCCAGCAGGTCGGTCAACGTGGCGGCACCGCGGCGATAGGCCAGTTCCAGACCCTCCATGCTCTTGCGCGCCGCGGGTCCCTGAAGCTGTTCGTACGCGGTGCGGCGTTGTGCGGCCGCCGCCAGTGCGTGCCGCAGCTGGTCAAGTTCAGCGGCGGCTTCGCGGCGCAGCTGTTGCCGTTCCAGCACGGCGGCGTCGTAGTCCGCCTCCGCCCGTTGCTGTTCGCCGCGCCAGCGCGTGGCGCCGCCCAGCGGCACACTCATCGACAGTCCCCATGTCACGCCGCCGATGTCGGCCGGCTCGCGCTCGGCTTCGATCCCGAACTGCACATCGCGCCGCCGTTCGCTGCGCGCCAGGGCTCGCGCGGCATCGGCGGCGATCACCCGCGCCTCGGCCGCACGCAGGTCAACGCGCTCGTCCAGCGTGGCCATCGCGGCGGTTGCCGCCGAGGCCGGGCGTGGCCACGCGTCGTCGGCACGCAGTGCCTCATCCGCATCGCTGCCCAGCAGCAGCGCAAGGACATGCCGTGCCTCGCGCAGGCCCAGTGCGGCCTCGCGGGCGGCATCGGCCACTTTCAGATCATCCACCGCAAGTCGCGCGCGCTCGATCAGCGCGATGGCGCCTGTGGCGACCTGCCGGTCGGCAGCGGCCAGGCTCTCGGCCGAGGCACGGCGATCTTCCTCGGCGATGCGGCTCAGTTCCTGTGCGGCCTTCAACCCGAAGTACGCTTCCCGCAGCGCCACCTGCTGCTGGCGGCGGCCATCGAGCAGGCTCAGCTGGGCCGCCTCGACCAGGGCATCGGCCTGGCGCATGCGCCAGCCCCGCTTGCCGCCGCGCTCCCACGTCCAGCCCAGGCCGAGCGTGGAATCCACGCGCTTGTCCTTCCAACGGCCCGGGCCGATCCCTTCCTGGCGGCTGATCTTGGAGGTGCCCACGCTCAGCTCGGGGCTGGGCCGGCGCGCGGCGCTCTGCGCATCGCCCTGCGTGCCGCGCAGTTCGATCGCAGCGGCCAGCAGGTCGGGATTGTGCTGTGCCATGACGCGCTCCGCCTCGGCCAAGGTAAGCGCGGAGACCGTGGCAGGCGCGATCATCAATGCCGCGATCAGCGCGGCACATCGGGTGGTGGTATTCATTGCCGACACGGTAAGGTGCAGCGCTTTCGTCAAACTTTCCCGAACCTTGCGTCAACCTTGCAATGCGCATTCTGCTGATTGAAGACGACGCCGCACTGGCCGATGGCCTGGTGCGCGCCCTGACCCGCGCCGGTCACGCCTGCGACCCTCTCGCCCGCGGCCTGGCCGCGCCGTCGGCCCTGGCCAGCGTCAGCTACGACCTGGTCGTGCTGGACCTGTCACTGCCGGACATCGATGGCCTGGAGCTGCTGGCGCGGCTGCGGCAGCACGGCTTCAGCGTGCCGGTGCTGATTCTCACCGCACGCGACGGCGTGGAGGACCGGATCCGCGGCCTGGACAGCGGCGGCGATGATTACCTGGCCAAGGCATTCGCGCTCGGGGAACTTGAAGCCCGTCTGCGCGCGCTTGCACGCCGCCAGTCTACCGCCCCCGCCGTGCGTCAGCTCGGCGCGCTGCGGCTGGACACCGGGACCCGCGAACTGCGCGTTGGCGATCAGCCGCTGGAACTCACCGCGCGTGAACTCGCGCTCATGGAAGTCCTGCTGCAGCAGCCGGGCCGGATCGTGGCCAAACAGCGCCTGTTCGATGCGGTCTACAGCTGGGATCACGACGCCAGCCTGTCGGTGATCGAGGTCCACGTCAGCCGGTTGCGCCGCAAGCTGCAGGTAGCCGGCGCCAAGGTTGGCATCCGCATGCTGCGTGGCCTGGGCTATCGGCTGGAAGCCTGCGATGACTGAGGCGCCCTACAGCCTGCGTGGCGTGCTGCTGCGGCGCCTGTGGCTGCCGCTGCTGGTGCTGCTGCTGGCCAGTGCCGTGGGCTCGTTCGTATTGGCCAGGCACTACGCCGAGCAGGTTTACGACCGCTGGTTGCTGGACTCGGCCATGTCGCTGGCGCAGCTGACCGAGGTCCGCGGCGACACCGTCCACATGGAGATCTCCCCCGCCGTCTCGCGCATGTTCACCTGGGACACCGTGGACCGGATCTACGGCGAGGTAACCCGTGCCGACGGCACGCGCCTGTATGGTGCAGCCGTCCTGCCTGGTGGCACGGCGCTGCAGGCCGAAGGCGCCGACGACAGCTCGGCCCGCACTTACTACGATGCCGTGATCGATGGGCAGGACGTGCGCGTTGTGCAGGTCGCGATGACACCCCCCGGCGCTGCCGCCCCGATCCTGATCCGCGTGGCCGAGACCCGCACCAAGCGGCTGCGCCTGGAGCATCGCCTGCTGTTGGCGAGCATCCCGCTGCAGGGCACGATCCTGCTGTTGGCGGCATGGCTGGCGTGGTCGGGCACGGGCGCAGCGGCGCGGCACACCAACGGTGCCGCGCGACGGCTGGCCAGCGCGCCGCTGGATGCGCTGGCGCCACTGGATCCACGGGAGGCCGCGCCGCGCGAGCTGTGGCCGGCGGTGGATGCCTTCAACCAGCTGGTGAACCGGCTCTCGGCGATGCAGGACGCACAGCAGCGCTTCATCAGCAACGCAGCGCATCAGCTGCGCACGCCGCTGGCCGGCCTCCAGATCGAGCTGGAAAGCGCGCTGCGTGAACAGGATCGCGCAGCACAGCGCGATGCGCTGGCCGGCCTGTTGCGTGGGCTGACCCGACTGCGCCATCTCACCCATCAGTTGCTGATCCTGAGCCGCTCCGAAGACAGCGCCGGCGCGATGCTGGCGATGCGCCCGGTGGACCTTGCCGTGCTCGCCCGCGATGAACTGGAACGGCTGATGGACCGCGCCGTGGTCGCCGGTGTCGACCTTGGCTACGAGGGCCCCGATGCCGGCGTCATGGTGATGGGCGAGCCACAGCTGCTGCGCGAGACGATCAGCAACCTGGTCGACAACGCGCTGCGCTACGGCGCACTGGAAGGGATGATCACGGTCAGCGTGGAAACCACACGGGGCCAGACGCGCCTGAGCGTCAACGACGATGGTCCCGGCATCGATCCGTCTTTGCGCAGCCAGGTCACCGAACGGTTCTGGCGGGGCGATGCCAGCGGCGATGGGTGTGGCCTGGGCCTGGCCATCGTGGCCGAGATCGCCGAACGGCATCGGGCCACGCTGGGCATCGGCCGCTCGGCGCTGGGTGGCGCCCAGGTCACGCTCGCCTTTCCGTCGCGTCTTGGGTGAACGACGTTACTGCGTCCAGTACACGGCCTTGAGCGCCTCGGCCAAGCGGGATGCCGCTTCCTGCTGGCTGAAGGGTGGCGTGCGCGGCGGGTCATACACCTCCGGGCGCGTGCCGGCGACGACCAGATCGATCGCATAGCAGGCACCGTTGTGGACTGCGCGGTAGCTCTCGGCGCTGACGTAATGGCTCATGGCGGCATCACCACCCGTGAAGTGGGTGAACGGCACGCCGCCGATATCGACCGAGGCCGATGCGGCAGGGCCCGTTGCTTCGGCCGGCGGTTCCAGGCAGGACGTGACCTGCTTTGCCTCAGCACTGCGGCCGATCCGCAGCTCGCCTGCCGTGACCCGATCCGATCCCTCCAGCACCAGCGCCACCAGCGGCGTCCCCTTGCTGTCCGGCGGTGCAAACAGCTTCCAACTGGGCGAGGCCAGGTAATCACGCTGGAAATCGAGCGCAACCCGCACTCCCGCCACCGGACCCACCGCAATGCCCGGCTTCGCTTCTTCATAGACAGGTAACGGCCGCTCGTCCGCTGCCACGGCGGGCACTGGATCAGCGGCCTTCGCCGCGCCCGGATCGGCGCCGCTCGGCAGCGCCACGGGTGCGGCACCGCCCTCGCCCTGCGGCGAGCAGGCACACAGCAGCGCCGTCAAACCCGCCGCCATCCACCCTGCCCTGTTTCGGATCTGCGTCTGCATGAGAGGCTCCACTGGGAATGGGCCCAGACTGCCTCGGGATGCGTGAACGACGTGCCACGCCCTGGGGCGTTCGCGTTGGTGCGGCTGCCGGCGGGCAGGGGCTCCCTCCCCCACCCGCCTGGCCCTTCCCCTCAGTAGTCGTAACTCACGCTGACCCGCAGCGAACGGGGCGCCTGACGCACGGTTGCCGCGCCATACAGCGGATCCGGCTGTCCCGGATCCAGCTCGGCGTACGGCGATTTCCACAGCGCCACCTGGCTGTTGAACACATTGAACACGTCCAGGTTGAAGCCCAGCCGACCATCGGCCACTGCCGGGCGGTAGGACACCCCCAGGTCAAGCTGCTTCAGCCACGGTAGGCGCCCCTGGCTCCCGGGAGGCGCCGGCTGGCCGTTGTAGAAGTGATACGCGATGCCGTAGCCGGATGGGTCTTCGAAGTCCGGCCCGTACGAGCCCAGCGCACTGAACGGCGAACCCGAGAGTACCTTCAGGTTGGCCGACACCAACCATTCCGGGGTGAGCTGGTAGTAGCCGTGCAGCTTGAACTGGTGGGTGTGGTCGTTGCTCTGCGGCCCGTTGGTGTGCTCCATCAGCTGGGCGTAGTCCCACGCCTGCGTGGTGGACACCGCCGTCTGGCCGATCCCCGAGAGCAACTGGCCTTCAGTGGTCCCGTAACTGCGTGACCAGGTGTAGTCGCCGCGGGCATACCAGCGGCCATCGAACGGATGTTCCAGCGAGAGGTTCACCGCGTAGTAGTTGCGCTTGAACTGCGGGAAGCCCATTTCCGCGTTGCTCAGCGGAACCGTCACGTAATTGCCGCCAGTATCGACCAGGTTGAAGGTGTTGGCGCGGCCGGGATTGATCAGCCAGCAGCTGACCGGGTTGCTGTCCTTGGTCACGTTGTAGCCCAGGCTGCTGGCCTTGCCGAGCACCGCATCGATATCGCAGTAGTCGTCCACGCCGCTGCGCAGCACGCGGTAGGTCGCTTTGGCCCCGTACACCCAGTCCTGGCCGAGCGCCTTGCTGAAGCCGAGGATGAACTCATCCTGGTAGGACGGCTCGATGCCGGAGGTGGCCACGGTCTTCGCATCCGGCAGCAGGCCATAGTTGTTGTTGGCCGAAACAGGATCGGAGAACCGGGTGAGGTCTGTCGGATAGCCGTTGCTGTCGATGCCGCCGTAGGTGTAGTACGTCGAGGTGGCCAGCGTCGCGCCAGCGGCGTTGAACGCCGGGTTCAGCGGCAGCGCCAGGTAATAGCGCCCCACGTTGCCGAACACCTTGAAGCGGCCATCACCGTCGACATCCCAGCTGAAGCCGAGGCGCGGCGCCCACTGCCCACTGGTCTGCTTGATGTACGCGTCGCCATCGCGGTTGAAATTCGTGAACTGGTCCAGGCGCAGGCCAAGATTGAGCAGCAGCCGGTCGGTGACCTGCCAGTTGTCTTCAATGTACTGCGCCCGCTGCGACGCCCGTACCGAAGCCAGCGCGCTGTAGACATACTGGCGTACGTAATAGCCGTCCTCGCCATTGCGGATGCCACCTGTCGCCGGCACGCCGAGGCCGGTATTGATCGGCACGTTCGGGTTGGACTGCCCGTAGATCCAGTAGTAGCCATCGGCCGAGGCGACCGAACCGCGGTTCAACGCGCGGGCGTTCTGGTTGTCGATGCCGAGTGTGATGCTGTGGTCGCCCCACACGTAGTTCGCATCCAGGCGCAGGTTGTTGCTGCGGTTGCCGCGAACCGGATTGACCAGCAGCGAGGTGGTCTGCGCGTTGGTGATCGGCGTGCCACCGGTCAGCGCCGGATTCTGCAGGTTGGGGCTGCTGAGGTAGGTCAGGCTGCCGTCGTAGGCCGGGTTGCCGATGTAGTCATCCGTGCGCATTTCGCCGTATTGCGCGCTGACGGTGAGCCGGTCGGTCAGGTAGCCGGTGTACTTGGCCGTCCACAGGTCGCCACCGGTCTTGGTGGTGTCGTCCTTGCCGCGTTGGGCGCCACGGGTGAGCGTGTCGTAGTCATAGGCGAAGATGTCGCCACGGTATACGTTGCGGCTGGAGGCGCCGGTCAGCTCCAGCAGATGATTGTCGGTGATGTTCCAATCCACCTTGGCGTACCAGCGGGGGCGCTCGTACTCGTAGCGGGAATAGGAATTCGTCGCCTCCACGTTCTTGACATCCGTGCCTTCACGGCGCTCCAGCTCGTAGGAGCCGAAGAAGAACAGCCGGTCTTCGATCAACGGGCCGCCGGCATAGATGCTCTGCGTGCTGACCCATTCGCGGTCCTTGCTCTCCGGCGCATACAGTGCGCCATCGCCGGGGTAACGCACGTCGTCCTTGTCCGCACGTGTGGATGCCGGCTCCCAGGTGGCCTGGCCGCCGAAGTGCCACTGATTCGTTCCGCGCTTGCCGACCGCATTGATCACGCCACCATCGGAGCGGCCGTACTTGGCGCTGTAGCCACCGGTGTAGATCTCCTGCTGGTCGATGCTTCCGTACGGCAAGGTCAGCCCGCCAAGGCCGCGCAGCGGATCGGTGCTGTTGAAGCCGTTGATGTAGTAGGCGTTCTCCGCTGCGGATGAACCGCCAAAGCTCACCAGCTGAGCGCCGGTTGGGCCCGCGTAGGTGCCGTTGCCGCTGTTGCCGATCACGCCGGGTGCGAGCTGGGCGATGGCCTCGGCCGAACGGCCCAGCGGCAGCCGCTGCAGTTGCTCTGCGGTGATGACCGTACGCGAATCCACGCTGCTCACATCGATCGCGGCGGCGGCACGGTCCGCGCTGACCTGGATGCCGTCCAGGCGGGTGACATCGCCGAACGATACTTCGGTACTGGTACCGACCGTCAGTGCGACGTCCTGGCGGGTCTGCAGCACCTTGCCGTCGGCGTCGCGCGCCTCGACCGAATACCGGCCCAGCGGAAGCTGGCTGATGGTATAGCGACCGCGCGCGTCGACGGTCACTTCGCGGGTGAGTCCGGTATCGCTGCGAACGAAAATGCGCTGCGCCGATGGCGGCGCCTGGCCGGCGATCGCACCGGTGGTGGACTGTGCATGCAGGGTCGGGGAGGCGGTGGCAAGCAACACCGCCAACGCCAGCAATCGCGGGCGCAGGGAAAAACGAGCTGTCGTCATCGAAGGTCGTACGGGTAGTGGGGGAAGCCATGTCTGTGACCGCCTCGGGGCGGATTGGACATCGCACATTCATTAACCCCGCTCGCGCCCCAATGCAGAAATGCGCAGGGGTTATGTGGTGTTTGCCGATGGCGATATCGACAGCGCCGAAACCATGACACGGGTCACCGCGCAGGCAGGTTCTGCGTGGTTACGCGTAGCGGGCGCAGGTGTGCGGCGCGTGACTCATCACTGCTGGGTCTGCCGTCATGAGCAATCTGCATCAGTGTCAGCTCACCCGCGGCCGCGCGGCTTCCTACAATCGAGCCTGTCTGCTGCCCTCTCCAACTGCCTGGATGTCCTGATGCGCCTTGCTCTATCCCTTGGTTTGCTGGGCGTGGTTGCCCTGCTCCCGGCCTGCACGCCGGCCCCCTCCCCCGCTGACGCTGCGGCGCCCACGGCTACCGCACCGGCACCTGCGGAGATCGCCTGGCGCCATGGCGACGTCGACGACGCGTTCGCCGATGCGCGCGACAGCGGCAAGCCCGTGCTGCTGTACTGGGGCGCGGTGTGGTGCCCGCCCTGCAACCAGCTCAAGGCCACGCTGTTCAAGGATCCGGCCTTCATCGCGCTGACCCGTCAGTACGTGCCCGTCTATCTGGACGGGGACGAGGAAGGCGCACAGGCCTGGGGCGAGCGATTCGGCGTGCGCGGCTATCCGACCCTGATCGTGCTTGACCCGCAGCGCAACGAGCTCACCCGCCTGGCCGGTGGCAACGACAGTGAAGCCCTGACCCGCGCCCTCACCCTGGCTGCCAGCCGTCGCACCGCCGTGAGCGAGGTGCTGCAGCATGCCTTGACGGCACCACAGGATGTCAGCGCGGAGGACTGGCGCGTGCTCGGCGATTACGGCTGGGAAGTGGATGCCAACCGCCTGGCGGGCAAGCGCGATGCAGCGTCATTGCTGCAGCAACTGGCCACTGCTGCGCCCGAGCCGGCGCTGCAGCGGCGGTTCGCGTTGCTGGCGCTCGGTGCAGGCAAGCCGGACAACGCGCCGACCGCCGCCCAGCGCGACAGCACCCGCGCCCTGCTGGATGCCGTTCTCGCCTCCCCTGCGGAAGTGCGGGCCAATCGGGACCTGCTCGGCTATCAGGGCCCTGCCCTGGTGGCCCGCGCCAGTTCCACCCCGGACCAGGCCCAGCAACTGGGAACGCAGCTGCTGGGCGCGCTGGATGCCGCGGATCATGCCCTCGGCGACAAAGCCGATGCGCGGCTCGGCACTGTCATCACCGAGCTTGCCCTGCAGCGCCAGCAGCATCCCGACCAGGACATTCCAGCGGCGCTGAAGGCCAAGGCGCAGCAGCGTGTCGCGGCCGCCGATGCCGCCGCGACCACACCACACGAACGCCAGGCCACGATCAGTACCGCCGTCTATGTACTCCGCCAGATCAAGAACGATGCCGCGGCCGAGAAGCTCCTGCTGGCCGAGCTGGAGCGCAGCCAGACACCCTATTACTACATGCCCGAACTGGCCGAACTGGCTGAAGAACGTGGCGACAAGGCTTCTGCCATCTCCTGGCTGCACAAGGCCTACCAGGGTGCGCAGGGACCGGCCACGCGCGTGCAGTGGGGCGTTCTCTACGTTGAGGGGCTGCTGCGCTTGAGCCCGGACGATGCGCCGGCGATCGAGACGGCCACCACCGAGGTCATCGCCGATCTGGCTGCCCAGCCAGCCGGCTACCACCAGCGCACCCGCCAGCGGTTTGAACGGTTGGGCGGTGCGTTGCAGGCGTGGAGCCGCGACCACCACGGCGCGGAAAGCCTGACCCGGCTGCAGGCACGGATGACCGAAACATGCGCGAAGGCCGCCAGCTCGACCGACAGCAGCGCAGGCTGCGAGCGGTGGCTGAAAAGCTGACCCGGCAGGTCAGCCCGTCGTCAGGAGCAAGGCGCCGCCCGTCGTTGGGCGGCGACCTCCAACGAGAGCATCAGCGGCGCGGATGCGCCAGCGCAAAGTCCAGGCCGGCGCATACCGCCGCGACCTGCGCATCGTTGCATTCCTGCGGCGACGTCCGCGGGCTGTCCGGGTAGACCTCGGTGGTGGTGGCGTACAGCGCGTCGGTGAAGCCGGCGCAGGCGCCGATCGAACGCGATTCGCCCCAGACCACGCCCGGCGACTGCAGCGGCATGCCGATCAGCTCGCCATTGGCATCGGCCGGGGCGATGTGCGTGATCTTCTCCACTGCGGCGATCAACGCCTGCTGGAACGCCGGCTGCGGATCTTCGCTGTTGCCGATCACGTAGAAGCCATCGGGAATGATGTCCGGCACCAGGGCGATGCCATCGCGGGCGCAGCGCGCCGGATCGAACTCATGCAGGTCGCTGTCGGTCGTTTCGTGCAGGTCCAGGTGCACCAGCAGGTCATCGCCACGCGCGGCCATCCAGCGCATCAGCGAAGCCGCTTCTTCGATCTGGCCATCACCACGGAAGCTGCGGTTGGGATCGATCGCATCGGGATTCCAGCGCTGGATGCGCTCATAGCCCCACGGGCTGACGCAGGGCGCCACGATCAGATTGATACGGCCTGCATACGCCTCGGCGTTCTGATCCAGGAACTGCAGCGCGCCATGCACGCCGCTGGTTTCGTAGCCGTGCACGCCACCGGTCACCAGCGCGGTCGGCAGTGCCGGATCCCACTCATGGCTGACCACCGCAAACAGCGGGTAATGATCCGGCGCGTAGTCCAGCTGCCCGTACTGCACCACATCGAAACGCTCGCCCAGGCGCTCGAGCGCGGCCACGACATCGTCGTGGTAGCTGCGCTGGCGCTGCTGGCCTGCGCGCCACCGGGCGCGTTCGGCGTCACCCCAGGGCTGGCCCGGCGTGCCGATGGGATAGAAATGCGTATTGCTCATGGTGGTACTCCAAGGATGTCATCCGGTCGCCGGACAACTCACGCCGTCAGCGACACTGCACTGGATATTCTATCTGCGGCCGTGTGCATCCGGCTGTGCGGACTCCCAACGCTGACAGGTAAAGGGAGCCGGTTGCCCGGCTCCCTTTCCGTTCCGCTTTGGCCGTCAGGCCGTCTGCGCCGCTTCATACCCGTTCAAGCGCATGTCGCTGGACGCGCGCCCCTGGGTCAGCGAGCGCAGCGACGTGGTATAGCCACCGAGCCGCGCCAGCGGGGCATAACCCAGCACCTCGGTCTGCCCATCCTGGTCCTCGATCGAGGCCACCCGTCCACTGCGGCGGTTGAGGTCGCCGACCACATCGCCGACGTTGCCCGACGGCGCGTGGATGGCGATCTCCATCACCGGTTCCAGCAGCTGCGTGCCCGCCTGGGCCAGCGCCGCTTTCACCGCTTCACTGCCGGCGCGATGGAAGGCCATGTCCGAGGAGTCCTTGACGTGGGTCTGTCCGTCCACCAGCGTCACCTCGACACCGACCACCGGATGCCCCAGCGGACCTTCGCCCAGTGCGGCACGCACGCCCTTCTCCACCGCATTGACGAACCCACGCGGAATCGCGCCGCCCACGGTGCGATCGACGAAGGTCACCTCGCCATCCTCGCGCGGGGCGATGTCGATCAGTACCTGGGCGAACTGGCCCTGGCCACCGGTCTGCTTGGCGACCTTGCCTTCCACCCGTTGCACGGCGCGCTTCGGCGTTTCCTGGTAGGCCACGCGTGGCTCGCCGGTGCGGATGTTGACGCCCCACTCCGTGCGCAGGCGCTCGACCATGACCTCCAGATGCAGTTCGCCCATGCCCCAGATCAGGGTTTCACCGCTGTCCGCATCGGTCTCGACGCGGAACGACGGATCCTCCTGCGCCAGGCTGGCCAGGCCTTGGCTGATGCGGATCAGGTCGGACGCCTTTTCCGCGGTCAACCGCCACGCCAGCACGGCCTGCTGCGCCTGGATCGTATCGAGCAGCAGCGGGCGCGAGGGCGCACTCAGCGTTTCACCGCTGACCGCATCCTTCCAGCCCAGCACCGCCACGATGTCACCGGCCACGGCCTGCTTGATGTCGTGGGTCTGGTCGGCCTGCACCCGCACCAGGCGGCTGACGCGTCGCCCGTGTGCGTGCTGCGAGCTGGCCAGTGCGTCGCCCACCTTCAGCGTGCCCGAGTACACCCGCACGAAGCTCAGCGCACCGTGGTTCTGGTGCGTGATCTTGAACAGCAGCGCCGCCAGCGGGCCATCCGGGTCGGGCGGCAGCCGCACGTCGGTGCCGTTCTCCGTGGCGACCACCGCTGGCCGATCCACTGGCGAAGGCAGATAGTCCACCACGGCGTCCAGCAGCGTCTCCACGCCTTTGCTCTTGAACGCCGAGCCCGCCAGTACCGGCACGCCCGCACCCGCCAGCGCGCCGCGACGGATCGCCGCGCGCAGTTGTGCGTTGTCGATCGCCTCGCCTTCCAGCCAGGCCTGTGCCAGCACGTCATCGGCATCGGCCACGGCTTCGATCAGGGCCTCGCGCTGCGGCAGCCACTGGGCAGCCTCATCGGCCGTCCAGGCGTGACGCAAGGCGCCGCCCTTGTCGTCCCACTGCACGGTGCTGCGGTCAACCAGGTCCACCCAGCCGCTGAACTGGCTTTCGGTGCCGACCGGTACGCCCAGCGCCCACGGGGTGGCGCGCAGCTTCTCGCGCAGCTGCGTGAGCACGCGCTCGAACGAGGCACCGGTGCGGTCCATCTTGTTGACGAAGGCGATCAGCGGCACCCCGTGGCGACGCGCCTGGCGCCAGACCGATTCGGACTGGGGCTGCACGCCGTCCACGGCGGAGAACACCGCCACCGCGCCGTCCAGCACGCGCAGGGAGCGTTCCACTTCGATCGCGAAATCGATATGGCCCGGGGTGTCGATCAGAGTCAGGTGATGGATCGGCTCATCGCGTGGCGCCCAATGCGCCTGCACGGCGGCCGCGCCGATGGTGATGCCGCGCTCGCGCTCGATCGCCGAAAAATCGGTGGTCGCCGCGCCGTCGTGGACTTCGCCGACGCGATGGATCTCGCCGGTTTTCCACAGCAGGCGTTCGGTGAGCGTGGTCTTGCCGGCGTCGATGTGGGCAATGATGCCGAGGTTGCGCCGGAGGGAAAGGGTCTGGTACGGGGTATGGGTGTTCATGGTATGGGTCTCGCTGCCAACATCGAGGAGCCGCACGCCGCCGTTGGCTAACGGGCGTGCGGCCAGGTTTGGGGCTCGGCGATCTGGTGCATGGCACGTTCTCCTTCAAACAGTTCTGGTACGTGGAAACGAAAAGAGCGCCCGGTGGGCGCTCTGCTTGGGGTCCAGGGTGACCGGTGTTCCGGTCAGCAGCCTCGCACTCCGATTGGCAGACGCGCCCGTGCCGCGTAAACGCGGGTCAGGGTAAAAAACGTCAGAAGCGGCATCGAAGTCATGGGGTCACCTGGGGTGTAGCCGGCATTGTAGACCTCTGACGGGCCGCGACAAGCCCTCATTGGATGCATCGGCGCAACAATGAAGTCCAATTGGTCCACATGGCTGCCATGGATAGGACGGCAATGGTTGCTGCCCGTTCGAACATGCGAATGTGTCGCAATTGCGTATGCGGCGCAAATCCTTAAAATGGCGGCTTATGCGTCGCTTCGGCGACGCCCGCGAGGCCGGCACTGCCGACGAGGCATCGAGCCGGCGCCCGCGCCCCTTCCTCCGCGTTGTCGAGTTGTTGCCCATGTCCTGCTCTCTGCCCCTGAATCCGCGCCGGTTGCGCCCCAACCTGCTGGCCCTGGCCTGCGTGGCCGCCGCCCTCGTCCCCGCCGCGCACGCCCAGACCGCCACCGACCTGGATGCCGTGCGCGTCAACGCCTATCGCGCCGCCAACAGCACCAGCGGCGCGACCAAGACCAGTACCGCCCTGGCGGAAACCCCGCAATCGGTGTCGGTGATCGAGCGCGCCGAGCTCGACGCCCGCGGCGTGCAGTCGCTCAACGATGCGATGCGCTACGTCGCTGGCGTCAGCCTGGAAAGCTCGGGCATCGACAACCGCGTGGACGACTTCCGCATCCGCGGCTTCGATGCCGGCAGCTGGTCCAACAACGTCACCCTGGACGGGATGCGTGCGCCGCAGGGCAGCCAGTGGAACCGCAGCATGTTCGACAGCTGGAATCTGGAACGCGTGGAAGTACTCAAGGGTCCGTCCGCCGTGATGTATGGCCAGGTGGCCCCCGGCGGCATGGTCAACCAGGTCAGCAAGACGCCGATGCCGGACCAGGCGCAGCAGTTGCGTCTGGGCGTGGATGCGAATGGCCAGTACAGCGCCGCCTTCGACGTCGGTGCCGGCACTGCGGGCGAGGATCACCTGTTCCGCCTGGTCGGCCTGTATCGCGACGGCCAGACCCAGATCAAGCGCACCGAACAGCAGCACTGGTTCCTCGCCCCCAGCTACACCTGGCAGCTTGCCGAACGTACACGCCTGACCCTGCTGGGCATGTACCAGAAGGACGATGGCGGCTCGACCTACCAGTTCCTGCCGGCTGCCGGCACGCTCAACCCGACGGCGTCGGGCTACATGAAGAACAGCACCTTCATTGGCGAGCCGGACTGGAATACCTTCGACCGCACCCTGTGGACCGCCGGCTGGATGTTCGAGCACCAGTTCAACGACCACCTCACGCTGACCCAGAGCGCGCGGCGCACCCATGTCGATTCGCTGTTCCGCAGCGTGGTCACCTTCGGCGCACTCAACGCCGATGGCCGCACCCAGAACCGTCGCGGCGTGATGGGCACCGGCGACTCCGATGGCGACACCTTCGACACCCGCCTGCAGGCCCGTTTCAGTACCGGCGCGGTGGATCACACCGTACTGCTCGGTTGGGACTGGCAACGTGCGGACTGGGAGGGCGTGCGCAGTGCCATGAGTAGCCCGCGCCCGATCGACATCTTCAATCCGGTCTATTCGACCTACCGGCCGACAGTGACCACGGAAACCCCGACCGCCGGCATCAACCGGCAGAGCGGTGTGTATCTGCAGGACCAGCTGGCGCTCGGCAACTGGCGCATGACCCTGGGCGGCCGCTACGACTGGACCAAGGACGACAGCAGCAGCGCCAACCGCAATATCGCCACCGGCATCTCCACGCCTGGCGGGCGCAATGTGATCAAGAACGAGGCCTTCACCGGTCGCGCGGGCGTGCTGTACGTATTCGAGAACGGGCTGACCCCGTATGTGAGCTACGCCGAATCGTTCCAGCCCTCGACCAAGTCGCCGTTGGACAGCTTCACCCAGACCGCGTTCGAGCCGGTGACCGGTTCGCAGTGGGAGGCGGGGTTGAAGTACCAGCCCGCCTCGGTGGACGGCCTGGTGACGCTGTCGGTGTACGACCTGCGCCAGCAGAACATGATCGTGGACGATCCGGTGGCGTCGCATCGCAACTGCGGCGCGACGGGCACCGCGACCTGCTCGATCCAGGGCGACGAAGGACGGGTGCGCGGCATCGAACTGGAAGGCCGGATCACCCCGGTCGAGGGCTTCAGCCTGATCGGCGCCGCCTCGCGGATGGACTCGGAGATGACCCGCTCGGCGCCTTACAAGGGCAAGGAACTGGCGATGGTGCCCGATTACAGTGCCTCGTTCTGGGCGGACTACACCTTCCAGGCCGGCGCACTGCGGGGCCTGAGCCTGGCGGCGGGCGCGCGCTACAACGGCGTGAGCTACGGCGACAGCGCCAACCTGTACCGGATTCCGTCCTACACCCTGTTCGATGCGGCGATCCGCTATGACGTGGGCCAGATCGGTGGCACCCAGGTGCAGCTGGCACTCAATGCCAGCAATCTGTCCGACAAGCGTTTCGTGTCGACCTGCACCGGCGTGTCGTCGTGCTACTACGGCAGCGGCCGCACCGTGATGGCAACCGCGCGCTTCGGCTGGTAACCGACCCTCCCGACAACGGTAGTGCCGGCCGCTGGCCGGCGCCCGTCACACATTCAACGCGCCGGGAGAAATACCCGGCGCTAGGGATCGGTCACCACGACCAGCGGGACATCACGCTGCGGGTGACGCAGCACCAGCACCGGTTGCTGGTAGACCCGCTCGATATGCTCACGGGTCAGCACCTCGGTCGGTGTGCCATCGGCCGCCACGCGGCCCTGTTCCAGCAGCACGATCCGGTCGGCATAGGCGGCGGCCAGATTCAGATCGTGCAGCACCACGATCACGCAGGCGCCGGCATCGGCCAGTTCACGGACCGCGCGCAGCGTGCGTTCCTGATGGCGCAGATCCAGTGCAGCGGTGGGTTCGTCCAGCAGCAGCACCGGCGTATCCTGGGTCAGCACGCGGGCGAAGGTCGTGCGCGCCGCCTCGCCACCGGACAGATGCTCCACCTCCCGCTCGATCAAGGCGTGCAGGTCCGCACGCGCCAGCGCGTCGGCGATGCAGGCTGCGTCTTTCACCGGATCCGGCGGATGCGGCAGGCGGCCCATCGCGACCACTTCGTGCACACGGAAGGCAAAACGGACCGCATGCTCCTGCGGCATCACCGCGCGCTCGCGGGCCAGCGCTTTGGCCTTCCACGCGGCCAACGGCTGCCCCTGCAGCAGCACCTCGCCCTGCTCGGCCGCCAGATCACCTGCGGCCACCGCCAGCAGCGTCGATTTGCCCGCACCGTTGGGACCGACCAGTGCCGTCACCGAGCCGGGCAGGAAGTCCAGCGTGATGTCATCCAGGATGCGCCGCGCACCGCGGCTCAGCTGCACCGACCGCAGCTGCAACAGCGCGCTCATGAACCGCTCCGGTGGCGCTGGCGCATCACCAGCCACAGGAAGAACGGCGCGCCGAGCGCGGCAGAGAACAGCCCCAGCGGAATCTCCGATGGCGGATCGAGCGTGCGCGCGGCGGTATCGGCGACCACGATCAGCAGGGCACCGGCTACGGCCGAGACCGGCAGCAGCCAGCGATGGCCCGGACCGACCAGCAGACGTACCACGTGCGGCACGACCAGACCCACGAAACCAATCGAGCCGGCGAAGGCAACCGCAGCGCCCACCAGCAATGCACTGAAGGCAATCAGCTTGAGCCGGGTGCGTTTTACATCCAGGCCCAGGTGCTGGGCCTGGCGCTCACCGAGGGCGAGCATGTCCAGTGGCGTCGCCAGGCGCAACAGGGCGATCGTGCCGAGCACGAACACCGGCGCCACTGCGATCACATCCATCCAGTCGGCCTGGGCCAGCGAGCCCATCTGCCAGAACACCAGCGACTGCAGTTCGCTCTCGCTGGCGATGTAGGTCAGGAAGCCGATCACGGCCGAGCAGAACGCGGCGATCGCGATGCCGACCAGCAGCAAGGTCGCCGTGCCGCTGCCCTGCCCCGGCCGTGCCAGCAGGTAGGTCAGCGTGATCGCGCCACCGGCACCGGCAAACGCCGCCAGCGGCAACGTCCAGGCGCCGAAAGCACCGGCACCCAGCACGATGGCCGAGACCGCACCCAGGGCAGCGCCCTGGGTCACACCGACAATGCCGGGGTCGGCCAGCGGATTACCGAACAGGCCCTGCAGGCTCGCACCGGCCATCGCCAGTGCGGCGCCCACCATCGCGCCCAGCAAGGCACGCGGAATCCGCAGCTGCCACACCACGGCCAGATCGCGGGTGCTGACGCTGGCCGGATCGACCAGCCCCAGCTTCACCCCGATCGCCTGCAGCACCTCCATCGGTGGGAGCCGCAACGGACCCACCGCGAAGGATGCGATCACCGCGATCAGCAGACCGATCGCGGCCCAGATCAACACCGTCGCGCCACGGCGACGCGCAGGACTCAACACCGCCATGCCTTACGCCCTCACGGGCGCGGCACCGTGGCGAAGGCGGCCGCCAGCGCGACCGCGCCACTGCCGGAAGCGACGCTGGCCGATTTCAGTTCCACATCCGGCATCACCCACACGCGGTTGGCTGCGCCGGCCGGCGTCTGGCGCAGCGTCGGATACGCGCGCCACAGACCCGCCTGGCCACCGAACAGGGCCAGATCGTTCTCGGTCACCAGGATCACGTCGGGCGCCGCCGCCACCACGCCTTCATTGCTCAACGCGGAATAGTTGGCCACGCCGGCTTCATCGCCGATGTTGATGCCACCGGCCAGCGTGATCAGTTTGCCCGAGGCGCTGTCCGAGCCGGCCACCGTCGGCGCACCGCCGGCACCGGTCGCGGAAACATGGATCACGCGCGGATGCCACGCCAGCGCGGCACCACTCGCCTTGGCCGCATCCAGCTGAGACTGCACCTTCGAGGCCAGCGCTTCACCCTGCTCGGCCATGCCGACCGCCGCGGCGACCTTGCGCACCTTGTCGGCCGCCGGCTGCAGATCGTCGACGATCACCGCCGCCTCGCCCGCGCCACGCAGCTTGGCGGCCAGATCGGAATGGCGACGCAGGCTGTTGCCCAGGAACAGGGTGCCCTGCAGGCTCAACACGCCTTCCACGCCGGTGGTGCGGTTGAACAGGAATTGTTTGGGGGCCTTGCGGCCGGACTCGGTGGCCGAGCGCAGCGGCGCGGCGTACACCTGATCATCCAGGCCAAGGGCTTCGAGCACGGCGATGATGTCATCCCCACCGGCGATGATCTTCGAGGTATCGGTCACCGTCGTGGCCACGCCATCGTCGGAGGTGACCTGCGCCGGCAACTGCTGGGTGGCGCCCTCGATGTCCGGCACGTCCACGCCCACCACGCGCTGCCAACCCTCCGGCAGTGCTTCGGCGGACTGCGCGACGGGTGCCGCAGCGGCGTCGGCGGCAGGGGCGGCGGGCTCTTTCGAGCAACCGGCGATCACCGCGACCAGGGACAGGGCCAGCAGGCTGCGGCGGACATCATTGGACTTCATGGCAGTTCCTCTTCAATCAGAACGGCGGGGCTGTCTGCCCCGCCGTCAAAGCAACGCAGTGCGCTGAACTCAGTTCGCGCGGGTGCTGATGCGGGTGATGCGGTCGCCCTTGGGGTCCTGGGCATCACGCGACTTGTTGACGGCAAACACGTTGCCCTTGCCATCCTCACGCACATGGTTCGGGAAGGTGCCGCCATCCAGGTTGCCGACCACCTTGCCGTTGCCATCGACCACCGTCACCGTGCCGGCGCCGCGATTGGTCACGTAGGCCAGCTTGGAGACCGGCTCGAACGCCACGTTCAGCGCACCCGCGCCGACCGGCACGTCGTGCAGCACCTTGCCGCTGGCGACATCGACGATCAACAGGTTGTCGGTGCCCTGGGAGGCCACGTACAGGCGACCCGCCGCGGCATCATAGGCAACGCCGGAGGCGCTGATCGAGTTGCCCAGATCGATGACCTTCTCCACCTTGCCGGTGGTGGTGTCGATCACGGCCGCTTCGGGCGTGCCGATGCTGACGGTGAACAGCTTGCCGGACGCTTCATCCAGCACCAGGCTCATCGGGACGAACTTCTTGTCGTCCACGCCCGAGGCCAGGGTGATCGGCTCCAGCGGCTGCAGGGTGCGGGCATCGAACACCGAGAGATGATCCTCGCCGGCGGCCGAGGCGAACACCTTGCCATGACGTCCATCGACCACGATGTCGCGGGCATGCGGTACGGCGCCGACATCGAACTGGCGCACCAGCGACAGATCCTTCTGGCGATACACGGCCACGGTGTCCTGGCGGGTGTTGGTGACCCACACGTTGCCGTTGGCATCATCCACGCCCACGCCATACACCGCGAACACCGCACCGCCCTTGCCACCCGGAACTTCAGCCGGGGTGATCCTGGCGGTGACCTTCAGGCTCTTCGGGTCGAGCTTGAGCAGCTGCGACTGGGTCACCGGCGGGCGACCGACGGCGGCAGTGACGAACACCGCGTTGCTGGCCGCGCTGTACGCGGACTGGTACAGCCCCTGGACCAGCTTGGCCGAGGTCTGGTTGAAGTTCTGCTGGCCGCTCAGCGGCAGGTTCGGCGAAACGCGCAGCGACAACACCGTCGCCGCGGACGGCTGGCTGGCACGCACGATCACCGGCTGCTGGCCGGGCACGGCATCGGAGGGAATCGCTACCTTGCCCTTGAAGTTGCCCTCGGCATCGACCACGTACGGGGTGGCATTGAGCACCGTCTCGCCACGCAGCAGGGTGACCTGCTGGCCCGGCACGAACTGACGGCCGATCACCTCGGCATCGCTGCCCGGCACCACGTTCTGGCCGCGGCTGACCACTTCGCCGCGGAAGCCGTTGGCCGGGGCATCGAAGACAGGCTGCGCGAACAGCGACGGGCTGGCCAAGGACAGCGCGAGGGCCAGGGTGGCGACACGCGGGAGGGATTTCAGGGTGTACATCAGCAGACTCCTTCTGTTGGGGGCGCGCCGGTTGGCGCGTTGTCACAGTGCTTGCCTTGGCGTGGCCGCGGTCCGTTGCGGCGGTGGCACAAGGCCACGGAACTGCCTGGGTATCGAAAAATCAGGGCGCCGGCGCGGGCGTGCCGCTGCGATCGGCGATGCCGTACAGCTGGCTCAGCGTGGCCTTGAGCGAGGCCGGCAGCATCGGCCCATGGCCAAGGCCGGGGAACTCGCGGTACTGCACCGTCAGGCCGGGCACTTCCGCCAACCGGCTGGCCAGCTGCTGCGCGGCATCCGGGGTCGCGCCGCCGATGCGGCGCAGGTGCGCGACCACGCGCGGATTGGTCATGTCGCGCACACCGCGGTTGCCCGTGCGCTCGTCACCGCCGAGCATCACCGTCACCTGCGCCGGCTGGCTCTGGTTGTTGGCGATGAACTGGCGTTCCATGTCGCCCAGCGGTGCGCCCTGGCTCCACCACAGTGACGGGCTGGCCGACACGTAATGCTGGAAGGCGGCCGGCCGGGTATACAGCGTACTGACTACGAACAGACCGCCGAGCGAATGGCCCCACAGCGACTGCTGCTGCAGATCGATGCTCGCGCGGCGCTGCACTTCCGGCTTGATCCGGCGTTCGATCAGATCCAGAAACGCATATGCACCGCCACCGCTGGACTGCGACGTGCCGTTCTCATCGTCGGCGGTGTCGATCCATGCGGTGTAATCGCGGGTACGGGCGGGCGAATCGATGCGCAGGTCGTTGTCGTAACCGATGAACACCAGCACCGGCGCGGCGTGCGCGGCCAGGTCGGCCAGCATGGCCTGGTCCAGCACCATCGCCGCGGCATTGCCATCCAGCATGTACAGCACCGGGGCGGGCGTAGCGGCCGCCTTGGCCGGGACACCGATGTTCACGCGCCAGCGTCGGGCCTTGTCGGGGCTGTCCAGCACGAAATGTTCAAAGCGATAGCTCTGCGCCGGCTGGTCCAGCACCGTCTCGCCAACCTTCTGTTCGGGATTGCGCTGCTGCGCCGCCGCGGGCGACAACGCGGCCATGCCGATGGCGGTGGCCACGCCCAGCGTGCGCAGCCACGGCGATACGGAAGAGATCAGGGAGGAAGAAACGATCATGACAACCCGAAGCGAGAGACAGTGCTATCCCGCCAGTGTAACTCAAATGAGAATGGGTATCACTGACGTTGCGCTGAGCGCCCTGCCATCGCGCTCGCCATGCACGGGCTCAGCGCGCGCAATCGCCCGACGCCTTGCGCGCCGCGCCCACCGTCGCACCGCCCTTGCCGGCGACGGACATCCAGCCCTTAAGCGGGAAGGTGTCCGGCAGCGACGCTGCCATCGGCGCCGAGCCGATCACCAGCTCCCGCCAGGTACCCACCGGCTCCAGTTCGGCCAGCCGCGCGGCCTGGTCGTCATCGGTACTGATTACGTCATCCGCCCCGGAGGGCGCCTTGGCGGTCGTCCCGGTCTTGGTGGCCCTGATCCGCAGATCGCCACTGGTCGCACTGGTCATCGCCACCGCGTAGTGCTCCTTGCCATAGGCCCACGGCGTTTCGTGCTGCACGCTGGCGGTCTGTCCTGCGGCAGGCAGTGCCAGCGCATCGCCCGCGGCCGCCTGCACCATCGCCATGCCGCCCATCACCGCCATGTACATCCCGTACGCACGCATCTGCTTCTCTTCCTGCGTCTTCGCCTCGGGCGCGCCTGGCCAGTTCGCCTCCAGATTGAAATGCGCCTTGCCGTTGCACAGCGTCAGCACCACCGGTGTGCCCTCGCCTTCGCCCAGGCTGATCAGGCTGTCGCCGTTGCGGAACTGCTGCACATGGGCCAGCAACGACGCACCGCTCGGCGGCACCTGGTTCACCTCGATACGCGACGCCGCCTTGAGACGCTCGTTCAACGAGATCGTCGTGGCAGCAGCGGGCAGCGCTGCACCGATCGCGGCAGCAAGTACAAGCACAGGCAGGAAAACGCGCATGGCATCCAGTCCAAGAGGGCGGGACATCATACGCGTCCGGCCATCGCTCACTCGCACGCCATGGCCCCGCACCGCGCAAAGCGCTCAGCTACGCGTCACCATCGCGGCGATCGTCGCCGCCAGCTCCTGCACGGCCTGCTGCGCGGTGATATCGCCCGTGGTGGCGGCATAGGAGAGCCCTTCGGCCGCGCCCAGCATGCCCCACAATCCCGCCTGGGCCAGCACGCCCGAGGGTGCGAACGGTGACAGCAGCGCGCGGCACTGCTCGAGAAACACGACGTCGTACTCGCGCTTGATCCGTGCCAGTTCGGGCGAACCGGCCAACGCCGCGATCACGCCGGGAATCTCACGCCCCTGCTTCATGACGCAGGCGACGTAGGCATCGGCAATGACCTGCGCCTTCTCGGCGAGCGTCGGACCGCTGCCTGCAAAGCGTGCTTCCATCACCACACCCTGGCGCGCATCGAAATCCTGGTACAGCGCCGCGAGCAGACCGGCCCGCGTACCGAAATGGTCATACACCACCGGCTTGGTCACCCCGGCCTGCTCGGCCAGCCGCCCCAGGGTCAGCGCGTCGGTGCCTTCCTCGCGCACCAGCCGCCACGCTTCCTCCAGCAACTGGCGCAGGCGATCGTCGCGGGTCATGCGGCGGCGAGGCGCCACCGGAACGGCAGAGTCGAGCGGGCTTGACATCGCTATATACCAATCGTAACTTACAATTCGTAACTTACCGAAAGTATACAACCTCCTCCCCTTGGACGCCCATGCACACCCTGATCGTCACCTCCCACCCCCATCCCGACGCCCTGACCCAGGCCGTCGCCCGCCGCATCGCGGACGGTCTATCCACCGCCCCCGGCGCGACCGTGGAACTGGCCGACCTCCATGCCGAGGGCTTCGACCCCCGCTACACCCGGCACGACCTGGACGGCCACCACCGCCTGAGCGCGTTCCCGGCCGATGTACTGGCCGAACAGGCCCGCCTGGACCGCGCCGACGCACTCGTGCTGGTGTTTCCCGTTTACTGGTGGAGCATGCCGGCGCTGATGAAGGGCTGGATCGACCGCGTCTTCACGGGCGGCTGGGCCTATGACGACAGCAGCGGCCAGGGCGTGCTCAAGAAACTGGGGCACCTGTCCGTCCATCTGGTCGGCCTGGGGGGCGCCGATGCGCGCACCTGGCACAAGCGCGGCTACACCGAGGCTATGAAGACCCAGATCGACACCGGCATCTTCGATTACTGCGGCGCGCCGGTGCTCTCGTCCACGCTGCTGCTGGAGACCGACACGGGTGATGCTCAGGCCCACCTGCACAGTGCGTTCGCGCTCGGCGAGCGGATCGCGACGGCAGCGCGGTGAGCGGAGAAGACAGCACGCGATGCGACGAGGCTGAAGCACCGACACGAGCATGACGCGCCGCACGCTTCATGAATCGCGACAGCACCCCGCGCATCAACTGTGACGTGCGGCAGGCGCCGGCGACCGCCGGCGCTTTACTCTCCGGCGACCGCCTCGCCCCGCACGCCACCTTCGCCGGACCCTGCATGAAGTACTTCCTTGTTCTGTTGCTGTTGCTGCCCGCAACGCAAAGCCACGCCCTGACCTTGACCAACCCGGCGTGGCGCGTCGAGATCGATTCTGCAACGCTGGCGGTGACCGCCACCCAGGCCGACGGCACCACCACCCGCATCTCTTCGGCGGGCGACGCCGGCACGGTGTCGGCGCTGAAGCAGACCGCCGCTACCGGTCGATGGCGATGGGGCGATGCAACGCAGGTACGGGCCGAACTGGTCGGCGATACGCTGCAGATGCACTTCAACCGGACCACCGAGGGCAGCGTGCACTGGCCGCGACTGCCCGCCGGTCCGCACGCCCTGTTGCTGCCGCTGCACGAGGGCTACTACCTTCCCGCCGATGACGCCGTCTGGCGGGATGAACTGCTTGATGCCTACGGCGAGATCAACACCACCGAAGACCTTACCCTGCCCGTGATCGGCCTGGCGTGGCCGGATCGCGTGCTGTCGATCCTGTTCGCGACACCGTTCAACAACACCGTTCACTTCAGCGCCGATGGGCCAGGCGTCGCGGTCGCCGCCGAGCACCACTTCAATGCGCTCAACGTGTCTGAGCCGTATACCGTCATCGTCAGCCTGGATGCGCCGGATTGGCTGGCGCCGGCCAAACGTTACCGGGCGTGGTTGCAGGCGCAGGGCGGCTTCGTGCCGCTGAAGGACAAACTCGCCGGATTGCCGGACGGTGAGAAGCTGATCGGTGCCAGCCACCTGTATCTGTGGGGTGACCGCCTGCTGGTGGAACAGGACGTGCGCGACTGGGCGACGCTGAAGGCGCTGCTGCCACGCGCGTGGATCCAGAAGGATGACGAGGCGTTGGAGGCGTTGGCGGCCGCACACAGCGGCCCCTATGTGCAACAGGTGTTGGTGGCCGCGATCAATGCCGCGCTGGCGGAACAGTTTCCCGGTGACACCGCCCAGGCCATGCAGCAACGCCGGCACCAGCTGGATGCCACGCTGGGCACGGCGCTGCAGCCCGAGGCGTTGCGGGGCGACAGCGCGTCGCCGCGGATGATCCGCGCCCTGCAGGCCGCGGGCCTGCCGCGCCTGTGGCTGGGACTGCCGGACTGGACGGCGGGCTGGGCGAGCCCGGGCGGCGTGGAAGCAGGCGTACAGGCCGGCTACCTGGTGGCGCCGTACGATTCCTATGACACCGCCCTGCCCGACGGCAACGACAATCCGTCCTGGCTGTCGGCCCAGCTCGGGCAGGACGCGTTCGAGCGCTGCGGAATCATGAAACCCGATGGCCAGCGGATCAAAGGGTTCCAGGGCAGCGGGGTGTATACCAACGCAGCCTGTATCCGGCCATTGATGGAACGTCGGGTGCGGGACCTGCGCGCCACCACGCCCTACAACAGCTGGTTCCTGGATGTCGCAGCGACCGGCATGCTGTTCGATGACAGCGACCCGGCCAAGCCCACCCCGCAGGCGCAGGATGCGGCCAACCGCAACGCGGCCCTCGCCTGGCTGGCCGATACCCAGGCACTGGTGGTCGGCTCGGAAGTCGGCTCGGCCGTGGTCAACCGGCATATCGTCTTCGCGCACGGCGCGCAGACCGCCGGGTTTGGCTGGCGCGATCCGCAGATGCGCCGCGAGCGCGACTCGCCGTACTACCTCGGGGCGTGGGCGCCGGAGCACCAGCCTGCCTTCTTCTTCAAACAGAGCCGGCTCAAGCCCCGCTACCAGCAGCTCTATTTCAACCCGGCCCGTCGCCTGCCCTTGCTGCAGGCGGCCTTCCACGACAGCGTGGTCAGCACCCATCACTGGACCCTGGACAGCCTCAAGTTCCGCGAGAGCCGCAGCACCACCGAGCTGCTGCAGCAGCTGTACAACGTACCACCCCTGCTTAACCTCAGCGTGGCGACCGCCCCGTCACGGATCGCCTACCTGCGCCAGCTGGACGCGTTCTTCCGTCCCGTGCATGAGCACTTGTTCGACCAGGCACTGACCGACTTCCGCTGGCGCGATGCCGCCGGGCAGGTGCAGCAGACCACATTTGCCGATGGCAGCGTGATCGTGGCGAATTTCTCCGATCAACCACGACAGGTGGATGGCCGTCCGCTTCCGGCGCGCAGCGCGACCGCCCGCCTGGCAGACGGCCGTACGCTGGAGTTCATTTCGCCGGCGGGGCCGTAGGCCGGCACGCCACCAGACCTCTGCGCCCGCGGACCTGCATCCTCCGGACGCGGGCGCGCCCACCGCTCCGGTGAGCGCGCCAAGGCGTCACTCCTTCGCCGCTTCCGCCTTCCACGCAGCGACCTTGGCCCTGGTCTGCGTCAACAGCGCATCCAGCGCCGTGCGGTCATAGCCCTGGCCGCGCAGCACGACGTACTGGATGCCGCGCGTGGCCTCGATATCCTCCAGTGGATTGCGCTCCAGCAACACCAGGTCGGCCGCCTTGCCGGGCGCCACCGCACCGTAACGATCCAGGGTGCCGAACCAGGCCGGCCCCGCGCGCGTGGCCGCGGACAGGGCCTGCGCCGGGGTCAGCCCTTCCTTGACGAACAGCGACAGCTCGTCATGCAGGCCGATACCGGGATAGTTGAACGAGTTGAGGAAGCCCGCATCGGTACCGGCCATGATCGTCACGCCGGCCTGCTGAAGCATCGGCAGCACCGCAGCGACCTGGTGGTACTCCTGGTGCCGCGCGTCGATCTGCGCCGGGGTCGCCTTCGACGCGCGCTCGACGCGCCAGGCGTAGGTGGCCTGCAGCTTCGGGCCGATGTAGGCCAGGTAGGGATCGTTGCGATGGTCGTCCTGGTCCAGGAAGTCCAGAATGCGCCCGCCATTGAGGGTCGGCGTCACGAACACGCCCTTGGCCGCGAAACCGCGATAGGCGGCCATGGCGGTGTCACGGTCGAAGCCCGCATCCAAGCGCGCGTTCGCCTGCGCGCGATCGATGCGCTTGGCGCCGAAGTCCGCGGCGATCGCGGCTTCATCCTTGACGCCCGCCTTGTAGGCGTAGTCCAGGTGTTCGATCGAGCTGATGCCCGCATCGACCGCCTGCTGCACGGTCAATGCCATCGGAATATGCCCGGATGCACGCAGACCGTTGGCGCGTGCACCGCGCACGGCCGCCAGGAACAGGTCCGGGGTCAGGGTGCTGTCGGTGATCTTGACGAAGTCGACGCGGTCGCGCTTCAAGCGCACGAACGCCGCATCCAGGTCCGCCTGCGAGCCGACTTCGATGGTGCCCTTCCAGACCGGCTTGATGCCTTCGATCTTGGCACCGGAGGTGAACAACTGCGGGCCGGCTAACCGGCCGCTGGCGATCTCGCCGCGCCACTGCAGCACCTGGTCGGGCAGATCGCCGGAAGCGTCGCGGATGGTGGTGATGCCATGGGCGATGTACAGCGGCAGCAGCGCCTTGTTCTCCTCAATGAGCTCCGGGCCGCCCCCGAAATGCACGTGCATGTCCCACAGGCCCGGGATCAGATAGTGCCCCTTGCCGTTGACCTCCTCGCGGGCCTTCCACGCCTTGCGCATCGCGCGATCACTGCCCATCGCCACGATGTCCTGGCCGCGTACCACGACGGTCTGGTCCGGCACGGTGGAGGCATGCTCCACATCGACCACGGTCGCATGCCGGATCATCAGGTCGGCCTGCTCGGCCGCGAATGCGGAAGGGGCCAGTGCAAGCAGCACCGGAAGGGCAAGACGCAGGGACATGGGCAGTGCACCGGAAAATGGAGAACCGGGCCACCTTACGGTCGGGCCCGGTCCATTCACCAGTTAAATTTTGGAATGCGCGTCATGCACATTCCAGATGAGCATGCTGCTTCACATCTCGCCCTGCATCGCCGGCCGTGCCTGCAGCTGCGCCAGCCACGCCGCCACGGCCGGGTGCGCGTCCACGGCAGCGCCCACGAAGGTCCCGTAGCCGACCACCTGGCCCACCACGAGATCCGCCAGCGAGTAGGCCTCACCCAACATCCATGGCTGCTGCGACAGGCGCGCCTCCAGCACGTCCAGCAGTTCATTGGCCGCGCGGATGCCGGCTGCGGCATGGTCGGCATGGCGCAGCGCATCGTCCGTGGTGGCCAGCCACACACGCCCGATCACCGCGCCATAGGTGACATATGCCCACGTGCACCACGACATCGCCTCCAGCCGCGCCGGTGTGCCGTCCTGCGGCCAGAGCCCCTTGGCCACGCCGTAGTGCTCGCCCAGCCACAGGTGGATCGCCAGGGCTTCGAACATCGGCGTGCCATCCACCACCAGGCACGGCACCTTGCCGTTGGGATTGATGGCCAGGTAGTCGGCCGTGCGCTGCTCGCCGGCGCGGATGTCGATCCTGACCCGCTCATGAGGGACGGCCAGTTCGGCCAGGGCGCAGGCGATCGGGGTGGCGCTGGACATCGGGTGCCAATAGAAGACGAGGGACATCTGGAACTCCTTGAGGGTGGTCAGGGGTGCGACCAAAGCGGTCCTGCACCGTGGCCTCAAGGCTAGCTACCCTTGCGGACAGAACCCGCCCGCAATGGCTGCTACGCTTTCCTGATGCTGACCGCCTCCGCCCGCCTGCTGAGCCTGCTGTCCCTGCTGCAATCGCGCCCGCATTGGGGCGGCGGCATGCTGGCCGAGCGCATGGGCATCCATCCACGCACGCTCCGCCGCGACATCGACCGGCTGCGCCAGCTGGGCTACCCCATCCACGCCAGCACCGGTGTCGCCGGCGGCTACGCCTTCCGCCCGGGCCGGGCCCTGCCACCGCTGCTGCTGGACGACGATGAAGCGCTGGCGGCCGCAATCGCGCTGCGCACGGCGGTGACCGGCACCATCAGCGGGATCGAGCAGACCGCGATCACCGCGCTGGTCAAGATTGAACAGGCGATGCCACCGCGCCTGCGGCCCCGTCTGGAGGCACTGCGCTCAGCGATCCTGCCCACCGATCAGATCGGACCGTTGGTCGATGCCGGTCGGCTGACCGCCCTGGCCGCAGCCTGCCGCGACCAACTGCAACTGGCCTTCGAGTACATCGACCGCACAGGTCAGCCGAGTTCTCGCCAGGTGGAGCCACAAGGCGTGGTGCACACCGATCGGCGCTGGTATCTGGTTGCCTGGGACCCCGCACGCGTCGACTGGCGCACCTTCCGCATCGACCGGATCACCAGTACGCCCGTGGTGGGCGCGCATTTCGCGCCGCGCGCCGGGCCCGGCGACGGCGACCTGCGCCAGTGGGTGGCCCGCTCGCTCTCGCTCGGGCAGTACCCCGATGAGGCGCGGATCATCCTGCACGCACCCCTGGCTGCCCTGCGCCAGCGCATCCCTGCGTCGGCCGGGGTGCTCGAGGGTGTGGATGACCAGCGCTGCCTGCTGCGCTGTGGCGCCAACCCAACGGGCTCGGTGATCTATTGGCTGCTGGCCATGGACCTGGAGTTCGAGGTGCTGGGGCCACCCGCACTGATCGACCGGCTACGCGCGGCTGGCGAGCGGGTGGCACGCAGCCTGACCCCAGGCGTCGCCGACGCCGTGCCGACGCCCGCGGACGCGTAGCCACCGGGCATGGCCATGGCGGCCGTGGTCATTGCGCTTCACAATGGCGCCATGACTGCCAGTGAAAAACCGAATCGGGCCCTGTTCGACCTGGACCTGTTGCGCGCCATGGTGATGGTGGCCGATTGCGCCAGCTTCACCACGGCGGCCGCCCGCCTGCATTCCACCCAATCCACCATCAGCCAGAAGATCCGCCGGCTGGAGGAAATGGCCGGCCATCCGCTGCTGGTGCGCGGCAACCGTGATGTGCATCCTACCGATGCCGGCGAGATCGTCCTGGGTCACGCGCGCCAACTGCTGGCGCTCAACGACCAGCTGCTGGAGGCCCTGGCCGGCACCACCGTGGCCGTCACCGTGCGGCTGGGCGTACCGGAGGACTTCGTCAGCGCCGCGACCACCCAGCTGCTTGGCGGCTTCAACCGCGAACATCCCCAGGTGAAGCTGGAGGTCACCAGCGGCCTCAGCCGCGACCTGGCCCACGGCTACGATCATGGCGAACTCGACCTGATCCTGGTCAAGCAGCGTCGCAACAGCCGCGCCGCGGTGGCCTGCTGGCCCGAGACCATGGTCTGGATCGACAGTGCCCGCAATGGCTGCATCGGCCTGGATCCGGTGCCCCTGGTCACCTTTCCGCCGCGCGGACTCTACCGCGATGACATCATCGACGCGATCGAAGCGCTCGGGCGTCGCTGGCGGATCAGCTTCACCAGTTCCAGTCTGAGCGGGATCCAGGGCGCGGTGGCCGATGGCATGGGCATCAGCCTGCTGCCGGCGCGTGCCTTGAGCCGCGAGCACACCGTGCTGGGTGTCGAGCAGGGTCTGCCACCGATCGATACGTTCGAAATCGCCCTGCTCCATCGCGCCACCGCCGACCCGCTGGTCAAGATGCTGGCGATGCGCCTTGGCGAACTCCTCAACCACGAGCGCGCCAGCAACAACGTCACGCCGGCCTGAGCACGCAGTCGATCCGGATCACGCACCAGTGGATCGACCACGACGTCAGGCTGTATCGCCAGTGGCAGGCTGTCCTTACTTGAGCTGCAGCGGGTAGCGCTGCCAGAGCACGTGCACCAGGAACCCGGTCAGTTCCGGGTCCTTGCTGGTGATCGAGGCGCGGATCTTGTCCAGCAGCACCATGTCGCTGCAGTTGCGCACATCGGCGTGGCCGGCCTGGCCGGCGCGGCGGGCCCGGTAGCGGGCGGCGCGCTGTGCATCGGTCATCGCGTAGCCGAAGGTGGGCGGACGGCCGCGCTTGCGCGGCAGCGTCAGTTCCAGTGTTCCGGGGTCTTGTTCATCGCGCATGACGGACGAGGATGCAAACGGGGGCGCGCACCATATCGTGAGACATCACTTTAATCCAGCGTTTTCCGTGGATTTCTGCATTTGCGACGCAAGCGTCAGCGCCACGCCTCTGCAACACGCGCGCCCGCCCACACCAGCAGCATCCCGCCGACGAGGCTCACGCCAAGATACAGCGGCACCATCACGCTGCGATCGGTGCGGGTAAACACCAGCGATTCGAGCATCATCGAGGAGAACGTGGTCAATCCGCCCACGATCCCGACGATCAGGAACGCGCGCCAGTACAGCGCCGCCGTGCCACGACTCTGCAGCCAGATCATCACGTAACCGGCGACGAACGCACCGGCCAGGTTCACCGTCAGCGTGCCCCACGGAAAGCCATTGCCGAACTGGCGCAGCATCGCATCGCCCACCATGAAGCGCAGCGCAGCGCCCAGTGCGCCGCCGGCCATCACCAGGCCCAGCTGCTGCCACCAGACGCCGATGCCGTCCATCAGTCGCTGCCCTTCTCCGCACGGGCCTGTTCGCGCGCGGCACGCAGGCGGTCCAGCTTTTCCTTCAGCTTGATCTCCAGCCCGCGCGGCACCGGCTCGTAATACACGCGCTCGCCCATCGCATCGGGGAAGCCGGTCTGGTCCAGCGCGATCCCGCCATCGGCATCATGGTCGTACTGGTAGGTCTTGCCGTAACCCAGCTCTTTCATCAGCTTGGTTGGCGCGTTGCGCAGGTGCAACGGCACCTCCTGGGTGCCGGTCTCGCGCACTTCCTGTTTGGCCTTGTTGAACGCGGCATACCCGGCGTTCGATTTGGCGGTGCTGGCCAGGTACAGGACCAGCTGTGCGAAGGCGAGCTCGCCTTCCGGACTGCCCAGGCGCTCATAGATATCCCACGCCTCCAGCGCCATCGACTGCGCCCGCGGATCGGCCAGGCCGATATCCTCGATGGCCATGCGGGTCAGCCGCCGGGCCAGGTAGGACGGATCACAGCCGCCGTCGAGCATCCGGGTCAGCCAGTACAGCGCGGCATCCGGGTTGGAGCTGCGCACGGACTTGTGCAGTGCCGAAATCTGGTCGTAGAACTGCTCGCCGCCCTTGTCGAAGCGACGGGTGCGGTCGGCCAGCACCTGCACCAGCATTTCCGGGCTGATCCGCCCGCCATCGCCGCTGGCCAGTTCGGCCGCGATTTCCAGCAGGGTCAGCCCACGCCGCACATCGCCATCGGCGGCGGTCGCGATCTCCAGCAGCGCCTCGGGGGCGACCTGCAGATGCTCCGCGCCCAGGCCGCGCCCGGTGTCGTGCAGCGCCCGCTCCAGCGCCTCGACGATGTCGCTTGGCGAGACCGACTCCAGCACGTGCACGCGGCAGCGCGAGAGCAGCGCCGAGTTCAGTTCGAAGGACGGATTTTCGGTGGTGGCGCCAACGAACACGATGGTGCCGCGCTCGATGTGCGGCAGGAACGCATCCTGCTGGGCTTTGTTGAAGCGGTGCACCTCGTCCACGAACAGCACCGTGCGCCGGCCTTCGGCGAAGCGCTGTGCAGCCTCGGCCAATACCTGGCGTACCTCGGGCAGACCGGACAGTACGGCGGAGATCGCGCGGAACTCGGCGTCGGCGTAGTGCGCCAGCAGCAGCGAAAGCGTGGTCTTGCCGCAGCCCGGGGGGCCCCACAGGATCATCGAGTGCACATGGCCGGACTCGACCGCGCGGCGCAGTGCGCTGCCCGGGGCGAGCAGGCGCTTCTGCCCCACCATCTCATCCAGCGTCTGCGGACGCATCCGCTCGGCGAGCGGACGCATGTTGTCCCGATCCACGGTCAGCAGATCGGGCCCATTGAAAGTCGTTCGGTTTCTGGCCACGTGCCTAGTGTATCGCGGCGGATTGCAGGGTAGATGCCGGCCAGCGGCCCGGCCGGCATCTACACCGTCATTCGCCGATGACGTCCACGCCCTTGGCCGGGGTGAAGCTGAAGGTGCCGGAGGCAAAGCTCGGGTTGCGCTTCCAGCCGGTGAAGCTGATCACCGTGCGCTGGCCGACCGCGTCCACCACTTCCATGCGTGCCAGGCCCTGGGCATTGAAGCCCAGCGCGGCGTACTGGAACGCGGTATCGGTTTCGCGCTTGGGGCTCAGCGCCAGCCACTGCAGGCCATCGCGCACGGCCGCCTCTTCGCTGACGTCGTACTGCTTGTCCAGCAGGGCCGGATTGATCAGTGCGGTCAGCGGGCTGTTCTGCTCTTCCTGGCCCTGCGGGCGCACGCTGGCCTGCTCCAGGTCGGGCTCGTAGACCCACACCTTCTTGCCATCGGCCACGATCAGCTGCTCGTGCGGCTTGATGTATTCCCAGCGGAACAGGCGCGGTGCGGACAACGCGACGCGGCCACTGGTGGTTTCCTTGACCTTGCCCTTGCTGTCGAACACCTGCTGGCTGAACTGCCCATCCAGCCCCTTCAGGCCCTGGGTGAAGCGATTGAGCTCATCACGGGCGCCGGCCCAGGCCGACGCCGACCCGACACTGGCGACAACCAGGGTGGCAGCAAGCAGGGAGCGGCGGAAGGTGGTGTGCATGCGAGGTATCCAGGCGAATGGGAAGGATGGAAGGCAGTGTGCCCATTCAATCCTGAATGGGCGATCAGGGGCGCATTATGCGCTGGAAACGGGTGTACCGAGCATCCTCAAGGCCCGGCCTGCACCGTCTTCAGATCGCCGTACACCACCTGCCCGCGGAAGCCGCGCCGGACCTGCTGGTACAGCTCGCGGAACGCCGCGTAGTCCTGCGGCTGGCAGAGCGCGTCCGCCCCGCGCACGGCGCGTTGATGCAGCCGGTGACGCGCGGTGACCACCTGCCCTTCGCGCGTCCACTCCACCGTGTACTGCCCACCCGCATTGTCGAACTGCTGGCTGCGCGGAATCGCCACGATCGGCACGCTGGCCGGGAAGGTCAGCCGATAGCGCTCCTCGCGCAGACTGTCGTTGCAGTAGAACGGCGTAGCGTTGTCCGGCGCCGAGGTGCTGGCGTACAGGTCACGGAACGACTCACCGCCCGGCGCATCGGGCAGCACCATGCCGCCGAGAACCGCGAAATCGACGTAGTCGCTGGCCTGGAAGTCGTAGCGGAAGTTGAACGGACGGGTCAGGTCCTGCGGATCCCCGAGCAGGGTGAGCGCGCCACTGCCATCGAAACCGGAGGCGGCCATGATCGATTCTTCCGCCCGCGCCCGGTTCTGTGCGTTGAGCCGTGCGAAGGCGGCCCGCATGCCGATCTCGGCCACGCCGCTGGGCTGCTGCAGGGTCTGGCCGACCAGGTTTCCAGCCGCGTCGAAGCGGAAATCAACTTCCAGCCCGGTGCCGTTGCGGCTGGCATCGTTGGCGGGGGTGCGCGCCACCACGGCCTGGCGGGTGTGCAGCACCGGTGCGCCGAGATCAGCGTCGGGCAGCTGGCCGAAGCGCGCATAGGACGTGGTCGAGTCCAGATACAGGTCGAACTCGGGGAGATAGGTGATCGCGTGGTTGAAGCGGCCCAGCAGCGGAATGGTCGGCAGGGTCGGCCCGCCACCGGCGCCGATCAGCACCGGGGTGCTCTGGATGCCCCGTGCAGCCAGCAGCGCCTCCAGGATCACCACATGGTCTTTGCAGTCGCCATAGTGATTGTCGAGGATGCTCTGCGCCGGGTTCGGCTCCAGCCCACCGTTGCCCAGGTAGACCGCCACGTAGCGGATGTTCTGGGCGACCCAGCGGTACAGCACGGCGGCCTGCTCGCGCCGGTCGGTGATGCCACGGGTGAGCTGGTCCGCCAGCGCCTGGATCTGCGGGGTGACCGCGGCCGCCTCGCCACCCTTGAGCTGATAGGCCTGTGCCACCTGCGACCAGTCACGATACGTGCTGGCCATGATGCCCGGGCTGTATTCCCAGGCGGCAGCGGACCAGTTCTGTGCCTTGAGCGGCTCACTGCGGCGGTAGGTCCACTCCCACTGCGCCTGGCCATTGCGGATCCGGGGCTTCTCACTGCCACGCACGCCCCGCTGCTCCACCTGCATCGGCAGGCTGGCCGGGGCGGTGAGGGTCACGCGCGCATCGTCGTACGGCGTGAACACGCTGAAGGTTTCCCACAGACCGAAGTAACCGGGGAAGTAAGGCGTGTTCTGGGTCCGGCGGGTCTGGTAGACCACGCGCGTGCCCGGCGCCAGGTTCGGAAACACCACCACCCGCACCTTGCGGTCGGCATACATCGCTGCGGCAGCGCTGGAGTAGCTTTCCTGCGTGTAGATGCGGTCGGCGGGCACGTCGCGGCGCTGGCCATCGGCGGTCAGGGTATAGGCCTGCAGCACCTCCAGCGTTTCCATTTTCTCGCTGTAGCTCAGCCGCACCTGGCTGAACTGCTCGACCGCCGATTTGGTCTTGAGCAGGATCTCGTACTCTTCGGTCTGGGTGTTGCCCGCATCGGGGCGCACCACGTAGTCGGCGCGATAGCGCACGAAGCTGAAGTTGTTGCTGGCCTGCGCGTCAGTGCCCGCACCCTGCCCACCTGGCGCGACCGGTGCGGCAGCCGGGGGCGCAGCTTGGGCTTGGGCTTGGGCTTGGGCTTGCGCCACCACCGGCGCGATCAGCAGCGCACCTACCATCATCCAGCGCATCGGCTTCATTGCAGGTTCCTTGTGCGAAGCGGCCGGCGAGCACGTCGCCGGCCGGGTGCCGATCAATGACGGCCGGGCAGTACCCGACCTTACTTGGGCGGTGGCGGGGCCAGCACGCTGCGATCGCCATTGTGCTCCGGCGGGCTCACCACGCCGGCGGCCTCCATTGCTTCGATCAGGCGCGCGGCCCGGTTGTAACCGATCTTCAGCCGACGCTGCACGCCGGAGATCGACGCACGACGGGTTTCGGTGACGATGCGCAGGGCCTCGTCGTACAGCGGATCGGATTCGTCGCCGCCACCACCGCCTGCCTCGGGCAGGCCGCCGGGGCCGACCACCACGCCGTCGCCCATCATCTGCACCTCGTCCAGCACGCCGGTGATGTAGTCGGTCGGGCCGCTGGCCTTGAGGTGCTCGACCACGCGGTGCACTTCCTCATCGGAGACGAACGCGCCGTGCACGCGGTCCGGCAACGCCGTGCCCGGCGGCAGATACAGCATGTCGCCGTGGCCCAGCAGCGTTTCCGCGCCAGACTGGTCGAGGATGGTGCGTGAATCGATCTTCGAACTGACCTGGAAGCCGATGCGGGTCGGGATGTTGGCCTTGATCAGGCCGGTGATCACATCCACCGAGGGGCGCTGCGTGGCCAGGATCAGGTGGATGCCGGCCGCACGCGCCTTCTGCGCCAACCGCGCGATCAGCTCTTCGACCTTCTTGCCGACGATCATCATCATGTCGGCGA
Organism: Stenotrophomonas sp. BIO128-Bstrain; assembly: GCF_030128875.1. NCBI lineage: Bacteria > Pseudomonadati > Pseudomonadota > Gammaproteobacteria > Lysobacterales > Lysobacteraceae > Stenotrophomonas > Stenotrophomonas sp. BIO128-Bstrain. Next base: position 1,690,149 of record NZ_CP124620.1, read on the forward strand.
ATTCGTCGATGAAGATGACGATGAACGGCAGCGTCTCCAGCGGACGCGGGGCCTCGCCGAGTTCCGGGTTGGGCTTGAACAGCGGGTCCATCATCGGCTGCCCGGCATCCTGGGCATCCTTGACCTTCTTGTTGAAGCCGGCCAGGTTGCGCACGCCCACCGCGCTCATCAGCTTGTAGCGGCGTTCCATCTCGGCCACGCACCAGCGCAGGCCGTTGGCGGCCTCCTTCATGTCGGTGACCACCGGCGCCAGCAGATGCGGGATGCCCTGGTAGACGCTCAGCTCGAGCATCTTCGGGTCGATCATCAGCATCCGCAGGTCTTTCGGCGAAGCCTTGTACAGCAGGCTCAGCACCATCGCATTGACCGCCACCGACTTGCCCGAGCCGGTGGTGCCGGCTACCAGCAGGTGGGGCATGCGCGCCAGGTCGGCCACGGTCGGGCGGCCGGCGATGTCCTTGCCCAGCGCCAGGGTCAGCACGCTGGCCGACTTGTCGTATTCCTTGGAGCGCAGCAGTTCGGAGAGGTAGATCATCTCGCGGGTGACGTTGGGGATCTCCAGACCCACCACCGATTTGCCCGGGATCACATCCACCACGCGCACCGACTTCACCGACAGGCCGCGCGCGATGTCCTTGTCCAGCGAACTGATCTGGCTGACCTTGATGCCCGGCGCGGGTTCGATCTCGAAGCGGGTGATCACCGGGCCGGGATAGGCTCCGACCACCTGCGCATCAATGCGGAAGTCCTTGAGCTTGAACTCGATCTGGCGCGAGAGCGTCTCCAGCGTGCCCTCGTCGTAGCCCTTGGGCTGCGGCTTGGGATCATCCAGCAGCGCCAGCGGCGGCACATCCGAGCCATCGCCATTGACCCCGCGGAACATGGGAATCTGGGTCTCGCGCTTGGCCCGGTCGCTTTTCTCCAGGACTGGCTCCGGGCGCGGCTCGATCTTGACCGGCTCGCGCTTGGCGCGGACCTCGGCGTCGACCTTGCGCACTTCCTGGCGCTCCTCGCGCATGGCGCGGGTCTGCTGCCACTCGGTGGCCTGCTCTTTCTTCTTGTTGAACAGCGGCGGCAACGCCAGCACCCAGTTGCCGATCTTCTCCATCACCACGAACCAGGAGATGCCCGTGGCCAGGGTGATCGACGCCAGCAGCAGCACCAGCACGAACAGATTCGCGCCCAAGGCGCCGAAACCGACGCTGAGCGAACTGCCCACCAGCTTGCCGAGGATGCCGCCGGCGTGGGCCACATCGGCGACGAACAGGCGCAGGTGCAGGAAGCCGGTACCGGCGATCAGGAAGCCGACCAGACCGACCAGGCGCAGGGCCGGATCCAGGTCATGCTCGCCCTTGGCCTCGCGCTTGAGGCCGAACATCGCGATCCACGCCAGTGCGCCCAGCACGATCGGCAGTACGAAGGCCATGTAGCCGAACAGCTGCAGCAGCACGTCGGCGATCCAGGCACCGGCGCGGCCACCCATGTTGTGGACCGGCGCGACCACGCTGCCGGTATGCGACCAGCCCGGGTCGGTGGCCGAATAGGTGAACAGACTGGCGACCAGATACAGCAGCGCCGGGGCGACCGCGATCAAGCCCAGGTCGCGCCACAGGCGCTGCCGGCGCGGGTTGTCCACGCTGGCCGGTTTGCGCGGCGCTGCCTTGCTGTCGGACGCCTTGGATCGTTCCGGGACCTGTTTCGCCACCTTAGACCACACCTTGGGAATGCACTGTTAGTGCTTGATAATAAACGACTGGACCCCACCCCGGTAGGTGCCGGCCGCTGGCCGGCACGGTCAGCGTCAAAACCCCGGCGCCGGAATGGGCGTCGTGCTGCGCGGGTCGCCGCGTTCCACTGCGCGCCTTGAATCGCCCCGCCCCTGCCGCCACTCTATGACTTCGCTCGGATGCCGCGCAATCACTGCGCCGGCACTCCCGCCCTACCTTCTATTGCGAGCTTACATGAGCAACTCCAAGCACTCCCGCCTGTTGATCCTTGGTTCCGGCCCGGCCGGCTGGACCGCCGCCGTCTACGCCGCGCGCGCCAACCTCAAGCCCGTCGTGATCACCGGCCTGCAGCAGGGCGGCCAGCTGATGACCACCACCGAGGTGGACAACTGGCCCGGGGATGCGCACGGCCTGATGGGCCCGGACCTGATGAGCCGCATGCAGGCGCATGCCGAGCGCTTCGAAACCGAGGTCATCTTCGACCACATCCACACCGCCGATGTTTCCCAGCGCCCGTTCAAGCTGATCGGTGACAGTGCCGAGTACACCTGCGATGCCCTGATCATCGCCACCGGCGCGACCGCCAAGTACCTGGGCATTCCCAGCGAAGAGGCCTTCAAGGGCCGCGGCGTGTCCGCCTGCGCCACCTGCGATGGCTTCTTCTACCGTGACCAGGACGTGGTCGTGGTCGGCGGCGGCAACACCGCCGTGGAAGAAGCCCTGTACCTGTCCAACATCGCCCGCAAGGTCTACCTGGTCCACCGCCGCGACACTCTCAAGGCGGAGAAGATCATGCAGGACAAGCTGTTCGCCAAGGTCGAAGCCGGCAAGATCGAGACCGTCTGGCACCACCAGGTCGATGAAGTGCTGGGCAACGAGGCCGGCGTGACCGGCGTGCGCGTCAAGTCCACCCTGGACGGCAGCACCCGCGACATCGATGCCCACGGCTTCTTCGTGGCCATCGGCCACCACCCGAACACCCAGCTGTTCGACGGCCAGCTGACCATGAACAACGGCTACCTGGACATCCGCTCGGGCCTGGGCGGCAACGCCACCCAGACCTCGGTGGAAGGCGTGTTCGCCGCGGGCGACGTGGCCGACCAGCACTACCGCCAGGCGATCACCTCGGCCGGCTTCGGCTGCATGGCCGCATTGGATGCCGAGCGTTATCTGGATGCGCAGGGCAAGGCCAGCTGAGGCTGGCTTCCATAGCGCCGAGGCATGATTGACCGGGAAGGCCGACGCGAAAGCGCCGGCCTTTTCCTTTCAGCAGTGCCAGGCGATGCCTGGCAAGCATGGCCATGGCCGCAACAAACTGGACCGGCTACGCACACCCAGCCCGCATCCCACCTGCCCTATCCTTTCCCCCATGCCCAGCGCCCGCTTCCTCGACTCCCTGCAGTCCGTTCCCGCCACCGACTGGGATGCCCTGCACGACGGCGGCAACCCATTCGTCAGCCACGCTTTCCTGTCCGGCCTGGAAACCTACGGTTGCCTGCGCGAGGACTGGGGTTGGCAGCCGCAGCATCTCACTCTGTGGGACGGCGATGCCTTGCTCGGCGCCATTCCCGGCTACCTGAAGACCAACTCGCATGGCGAGTTCGTGTTCGACCACGCCTGGGCCAATGCCTATGCGCGCCATGGCCGCGACTACTACCCGAAGTGGCTCGGTGCGGTGCCGTACTCGCCGGTGACTGGCCCGCGACTGCTGGCCCGTGATGCGTCGCAGCGCACTGCCCTGCTGACGGCACTGCGCGAACAGATGCCCGCACTCGCCGTGTCGTCAGCGCACATCAATTTCCACACGGCAGCTGACGAAACAGCCTTTGGCGACGACTGGCTGTTGCGCGAGGACATCCAGTTCCAGTGGCAGAACCCGGGCGACTGGAGCACGTTCGAGCAGTTCCTGGGCGCGATGAACCACAAGCACCGCAAGAACATCCGCCAGGAGAGGTCCAAGGTGAGCCGGCAAGGCATCACTTTCCGGGTGGTGCATGGCGACGAAGCCACCCGCGCCGATCTGCAGGCCATGTACCGCTTCTACCTGCAGACGTTCCTCGAGTACGGCAACGCGCCAGCGCTGACCGAGGCGTTCCTGCGCCATCTGGCAATTTCACTCGGGCGCGGGCTGGTGCTGTTCCTAGCCGAACAGGACGGTGAGCCGATCGCCGGCGCGCTGTGCCTGCGCGGCGGCGACACGTTGTACGGCCGCTATTGGGGCGGCGCTACCCTGCCCGGCCTGCACTTCGAGGCCTGCTACTACCAGGGCATCGAGTACTGCCTGCGCGAGGGCGTGGCCCGCTTCGAACCGGGTGCGCAGGGTGAGCACAAACTGGCGCGTGGTTTCCTGCCGACCATCGTGCGAAGCCGGCACTGGGTGGCCGATGCGGAGTTCGCCGAAGCGCTGCGCGACTGGTGCCGGCAGGAGCGGCGGGATGTGCGGCGGTACCAGCAGGAGCTGCAGGGGCATGGCCCGTTTCGTGCGGGTGTGTAGAGTCGAGCCTGCTCGTCTGAATCAGCTGTACTCGCTGTAATGCGCGCTGATCAGGCACTGATCGCACCAGAACGTATAGAGCATACCTCCGTTCATCCATGGCATCAGGGAGCCATCCGTCAGGGGGACGTGGGAGTCGAGCTGCATAACAAAGAACATGCTTCGATGGCAGTCGGGGCAGGAAAGATACATTCCGCTCTGTACCCACGAGGGCGCCCCGCCCACCCGACTATAGTTATGCCATCCTCCTGAATAGCTGACGGGCTCCCAGCGCGCACACGGCAATTCAACGAGTTCCACTTCCAGATCCAGCAGAACCGTGGAGGCATCAGGGACAATTCGCGGATCGAGCTCTTGCGATTCATGCGCATCAGGCCGGCCCTGTTCATCATGACGAAAGAACACGGGGTCTCCATGGCACCAGCCCGACTCTCCGGTATCCGGGCAAGCCAGGCACAATCCAAAGGTAACCAGCGGGATCGAGCAAGGGCCGACGAGACGGACGTCCAAATCCAGCAAACGCTGCAACGGGGCACCACAGATTCCACAGCGCCCTTCCAGACGCCCCCCCATACGCGCCGTTGTTCTTGACTTGCCCCCAGCCCATGTCGGATGCAGTCGCTGGAATCGACGCACCACGCTTCTGGAATCGGCCAACTGCACGCGCTGGATCTTCGCGCCGAACCGAAGGTGCAACCCCCTCCTGCCATGCAACGCGCGACCGGTCCGACTCTCTTTGCCGGCCCGCGCTTCAAGTTCGACAGTGCCCCAGGGCTCGTCAAGGGGGCCGCCCAGTTCATTTGCCGCCAGTTGAAGCTCAGCAATGCCACTGGCCTTCAGCGCATTCCTGGTCGGCCACTGTGCCAGCGGAGGCTTCGTCTTTGCTTCCCGAATCCAGCGGTATCCCGTCTCCGCAGGCAAGTGCTGCCAGACCAACCCTCCAATTTCTTCTGATTCAGAGAGTCGCAACACCGCATCCCAGTCATCGCGCAGCAGCCCAGGCGCGCTGCGGGCGGCCTGCAAGCAGACCTCGCTCACCAACCCATGACTGCTCCCTGCTTTGAACCTGCTCCAGGCAAATCGATAGACCTCACAGGCATCCTCATCCGGAAGTAGTTCGGAGGCCGCCACCAGCATCTCGCAACGCATCGTCTGGGCCTCCATCGCGTGGATCAACAGCAATGAGAGCGCGGCCGGATCACGCTCAAAGAGATCCAACATCGCCTCAAAGGCGGCATCCGAGCGCTGCGGCTGGCGGATCATTTCGAGCAGCGTATCTACGGTGACGGGCATGGCAGGCCGTGAGTTCGAAAGAGATGGACAGAGTGGCCGCCCGCGCTGGCAAATGGAATGCAATGAATCTCAAAGAATCGCCGGGAATGGCTCGGCGCTACCGGTGCGGCGCTGGCTACAATCCCCCACATGACCCGTCAGCTGCCCTGGCGCCTGGCCGATGCGCCGGATGCCCCGTTCCCGCCCGCCGAGACCGCCCTGCGCGATCCCGATGGCCTGCTCGCGCTCGGTGGCGACCTGCATCCGCTGCGCCTGCTCAACGCCTATGCCGGCGGCATCTTTCCGTGGTTCAGCGAAGGCGAGCCGATCCTGTGGTGGTCGCCGGACCCGCGGATGGTGTTCCGCACCGACGGCGTGCACCTGTCCAGCCGCTTCCGCCGCTCGCTGCGGCAGAGCACATGGACGCTGCGCGCCGACAGCTGCTTTGCGCAGGTGATCGATGCCTGCGCGGCCAGCCCGCGGCCGGGGCAGGACGGCACCTGGATCACCTGCGACATGCGCGATGCCTACATCGAACTGCACCGGCTGGGCTTCGCGCACTCGGTGGAGGTGTTCGATGGCGGACAACTGGTCGGCGGCATCTATGGCGTAGCGATCGGCCGGATGTTTTTTGGCGAGAGCATGTTCAGTGCGGCTACCGGCGGCTCCAAGGTTGCCCTGGCCGGATTGGCCCATCGGCTGGCCGGCTGGGGCTGGCCGCTGATCGACGCACAGGTCGAAAATGACCATCTGCTGCGCATGGGCGCCGAACACTGGCCACGCCAACGCTTCCTGGCCCTTGTCCGTGAACAGGTCCAACAGCCAGCTCCCGCAGGCGATTGGCGGGATTTGTTCGGGACGATGGCAGCGGCCGATCTGGCCACGCGGGCCTGGCCTTAACCAAAACTTTGCATCAAACGCCCGACGCGCGTAAAATGCCCGCTCTTCAGGCCAGCTCGGCCGGTTACAGAACTGCACAGGACTACATGTCGAAAGACGACTCCATCGAGTTCGAAGGCACCGTCAGCGAGACGCTGCCGAACACCACTTTCCGCGTACGACTGGAAAATGGGCATGAAATCATCGCCCACATCTCCGGCCGCATGCGCAAGAACTACATCCGCATCCTGACGGGCGACCGCGTCAAGGTCGAAATGACCCCGTACGACCTGACCAAGGGTCGCATCACCTACCGCATGAAATAAGCGGTCCGGGGGTTGTTCCCGCCAGAAGGCCAGCCAGGTGCTGGCCTTTTCGCGTGGGCGCCATTCAGCCATCGCCCCACCCCTGCCAAGCGTCACCCTGACCCTGTGCACCCTGACGTCGGTCAGGATGCCTTGATGCAGATTCGCCCTGGCGCGAAAACGCCCAGTGTGGCCCTCGATCCAATCCGGATCCCGACCCGATGGCCCCCGCCATGAAACGCCTGCCTTCCCTGCTCCTGCTTGCTGCCTGCCTGGCCACCGCTGCCTCGGTCCAGGCCGCCGAACCGGCCGCTGCCGGCGATTGCATCACCCTGTCCCCGGATCAGCAGCTGGTGCGCAATGGGGCCGACCGCGATGTACTGCTCCGCAACGGCGACCAGCACTACCTGGTCCGTTTCGAGCGCTCGTGCAGCAGCGCAGCCATGTCCCCGAAACTGGCCTTTGTCACTCCCGGCCGGGACGGCCAACTCTGTGGCGCAGGAGCCAGCAGGCTGCGCACGAACGGACAAAGCTGCACGATCAGTGCGGTCGAGCCGATCACCGCCGAAGAATTCACCCGCAAGGCACGCGCCCGCCAGTAACCGCACCGAAGGCGCCGCGCACCCAAAGAAAAGCCCCCTTGCGGGGGCTCTTCAATGACGGTGCAGGCATCTGCCGCCCGGCGTCTACCGCGCGGTCAGACCGTGGCCGGCAGCAGACGCTCCGGCTCGGCTTCGGTCTCGACGAACAGCTGGTCGTCGCGCACATCGATGCTGACCTTGCCACCGTTGACCAGCTTGCCGAACAGCAGTTCGTCGGCCAGCGGACGCTTGATCTTGTCCTGGATCACGCGCGCCATCGGGCGGGCACCCATCAGCGGATCGAAGCCATGGTGGGCCAGCCAATCGCGCGCCGTCGGCGTGGCCGACAGGCTGACGTGCTTTTCCTGCAGCAGCATTTCCAGCTCGATCAGGAACTTGTCCACCACGCGCAGGATGTGCTCGAAGCCCAGCGCCTGGAACTGCACGATCGCATCCAGACGGTTGCGGAACTCCGGCGTGAAACTCTTGCGGATTACTTCCATCGCGTCGGTGGCATGGTCCTGGCGGGTGAAGCCGATCGAACGCCGCGAGGCCTGGGCCGCGCCAGCATTGGTGGTCATCACCAGCACCACGTTCTTGAAGTTCGCCTCACGGCCGTTGGTATCGGTCAGCACACCGCGGTCCATGACCTGCAGCAGGATGTTGAAGATGTCCGGATGGGCTTTCTCCACCTCGTCCAGCAGCAGCACGCAGTGCGGGGTCTTGACGATCTTCTCGGTCAGCAGGCCGCCCTGGTCGAAGCCGACATAGCCCGGAGGGGCGCCGATCAGACGGCTGATCGAATGCGACTCCATGTACTCGCTCATGTCGAAGCGGACCAGCTCGATGCCCAGCTGCAGCGCGAGCTGCTTGGTCACCTCGGTCTTGCCTACGCCGGTCGGGCCGGAGAACAGGAAGTTGCCGATCGGCTTTTCCGGATTGGCCAGGCCCGAGCGGGCCAGCTTGATCGCCGAGGACAGCGTCTCGATGGCCGGGTCCTGGCCGAAGATCACCATCTTCAGGTTGCGCTCCAGATGCTGGAGCACGTCCTTGTCGGTGGCGCTGACCTGCTTGGCCGGGATCCGCGCCATCTTGGCGACGATGGTCTCGATCTCCTCGATGTCGATCAGCTCCTTGCGCTCGCCGTCCGGCAGCAGCCGCTGGCGGGCACCGGCCTCGTCGATCACGTCGATCGCCTTGTCCGGCAGCAGGCGGTCGTTGATGTGCTTGACCGACAGGTCCACGGCGGCCTGCAGCGCGTCATCGGCATAGGTCACGCCGTGGTGCGCTTCGTACTTGGGCTTGAGGCCCTGCAGGATCTCGTAGGTCTCGCCCACCGTCGGCTCGACGATGTCGATCTTCTGGAAGCGGCGGGCCAGCGCCCGGTCCTTCTCGAAGATGCCGCGGTATTCCTGGAAGGTGGTCGAGCCGATGCAGCGCAGCTCGCCCGAGGCCAGGGCCGGCTTGATCAGGTTGGAGGCGTCCATGGTGCCGCCCGAGGCCGAACCGGCACCGATGATGGTGTGGATCTCATCGATGAACAGCACCGCGTTGGGCAGCTTCTTCATCGCGGTCAGCACGCCCTTCAGGCGCTTTTCGAAATCACCGCGGTACTTGGTCCCGGCCACCAGCGCGCCCAGGTCCAGCGAGTAGATCACCGCATCGGCGAGCACATCCGGCACCGACCCTTCCACGATGCGCTTGGCCAGGCCTTCGGCAATGGCGGTCTTGCCCACACCGGCCTCGCCCACGTAAAGCGGATTGTTCTTGCGGCGGCGGCACAGGACCTGGATGGTGCGCTCGATCTCATCGGCACGGCCGACCAGCGGGTCGATCTTGCCGTTGCGGGCCTGGTCGTTGAGGTTGCTGGCGAACTCGGCCAGGGCATCGCCCTTGCCCTCGCCTTCGGCACCCTCGGCGCGGCCCTCGCCATCGGCGGCGGGCGGCACTTCGCCCTCCTCGCCCAGCTTGGCAATGCCATGGGAGAGGTAATTGACGATATCCAGCCGGGTCACGTCCTGCTGGTTGAGGTAGTACACGGCATGCGAGTCCTTCTCGCCGAAGATCGCGACCAGCACGTTGGCGCCAGTGACTTCTTTCTTGCCCGAGGACTGCACGTGGTAGACCGCGCGCTGCAGCACGCGCTGGAAGCCCAGGGTCGGCTGGGTATCGCGCCCATCATATTCGGACAGGCGCGAGACGGATGCCTCGATGGCCTGTTCCAGTTCCTGTCGCAGGCGCTCGGCGTCCGCACCGCAGGCCTTGAGGACGGCTTGGGCGGACGGGTTGTCGAGCAGTGCCAGCAGCAGGTGTTCCACCGTCATGAATTCATGCCGGGCCTCACGGGCGCGCTTGTAGCACTGTCCGATGGTGTGTTCGAGGTCTTTACTGAACATGATTAACTCCGGCGGCAGTTAGGAACAATATGCGGCCAACCTTCACGATTTCCATCACCCTAGCGGATCAGTGCGTTCAGACGGCGTTAGCACTCCGCCGATCGCACCAATCCATTGGACGGCCTCCATCATGCACGAACTTGCCGCCACGAAATGGCAGCTTCAACGTGATGGTGATGTCATCGTGACGCCACGCCGGGCCAGCGCTGGCCGGTGCAGCTGCCGGGCGGCAGCCTGGCGATGCTCAGGGTGGGTGCGGATGCCGGAGAACCGAATGGCTCCGGCTCGGCTGGGGCCGGCCGCACGGCTGTCGCCATGGCTGGAACAGTGCGGATCGCTGGCGCGCCTATGGCGGGGCCAAGGGCGGCTCAGCCGCTGGCCTTCTCCATCGTGCACAGCAGCGGGTGCTGGTTCATGCGCGAGAATTCATTGACCTGGGCGACCTTGGATTCGGCGACCTCGCGGGTGAACACCCCGCACACGCCGCGGCCGCGGGTATGCACGTGGAGCATCACCTGGGTGGCCTGGTCCAGGTCCATCGAGAAGAAGTGCTGCAGGACCGTCACCACGAAATCCATCGGGGTGTAGTCGTCGTTCAACAGCATCACCTGGTACAGCGGCGGCGGCGCGACCTCGGGACGTGCAGGCTCAAGCAGCACGCCGTGGTCGTGATGAGTTTCGTGGGAAGTCTCGCGGGGCATCCCCCCATTATAGGGCCCCGCCCGGCCGGATTGGACGTTGCCCCCTGCGGCCTTCACAATCTGCACTCTCCAACCAGATGTTCACAGGGATTTCATGAAAAGGATTGCTGCCGCACTGCTGCTGGCCGTCACTGCCACCGGCGCCCATGCGGCCGACGCGGACAAGGCCGTCGGGCGAGCGCTGGACACGCTCAAGTACACCTACGAGGTGGACGAGGACGGCGATTACAAGATGGTGTTCGACATGGATGACGGCCGCAGCCAGCTGGCCTTCGTGCGCTCCACCGTCGAGGAGTTCGGCAAGCACAGGATCCGTGAGATCTGGTCGCCGGCCTACAATTCGCCGGGCAAGCAGTTCCCCGCTGCGGTCGCCAACCGCCTGCTCGAAGACTCGCAGGATGCCAAGATGGGCGCCTGGGTGAAGCAGGACCAGCTGGCGATGTTCGTGGTGAAGGTCGATGCCAACGCCACCCCCGAAGCGCTCAGCGACGCGATCGATGCGGCCGTGCGTACGGCCGATGCCATGGAGCTCGAGCTGACCGAGCAGGACGAATACTGAGGTGAATGCCGTGCAGGAACCGCGCTGGACGCCCCATGTCACCGTCGCCACCGTGGTGGTGCGTGACGGGCGTCTGTTGCTGGTCGAGGAGGCGATCGACGGCCGCCAGGTGCTGAACCAGCCCGCTGGCCACCTGGAGCCCGACGAGAGCCTGGCCGCCGCCGCGTGCCGGGAAACGCTGGAAGAGACCGGCTGGACGGTGCGCCTGAGCGCCTTCATCGGCACCTACCAGTGGACCGCCCCGGACGGCACGCCGTTCCTGCGCTTTGCCTATGCGGCCGAGCCGGTCTCGCACGATCCCGCCCGTCCGCTGGACACCGGGATCCTGCGGGCCGTGTGGCTGACCCCGGCCGAACTGAAGGCCGACCCCGGCCGCCTGCGCAGCCCGCTGGTCTGGCAGGTGGTGGCCGACTATCTGGCTGGCCAGCGCCACCCGCTCTCCATCGTCAAGGAGGCCGCATGAGCCCCCCACGGATCATGGTCGGTGTCTCCGGCGGCGTGGATTCCTCGGTCGCGGCCTGGCGGCTGGTCCAGCAGGGCGAGCCGGTGGCGGGACTGTTCATGCAGAACTGGGCCGATGACGGCAGTGGCGACTGCCGTGCCGAAGATGACCGCCGCGATGCGGTGGCGGTCTGCGGCCTGCTCGGCATCCCGTTCCACTTCCGCGATTTTTCCAGCGAGTACTGGCAGGGCGTGTTCGAGCATTTCCTGGCCGAGTACGCGGCCGGCCGCACGCCCAACCCGGACGTGCTGTGCAACCGCGAAGTGAAGTTCAAGCATTTCCTCGACGCCGCGCGCGAGCTCGGCGCCGAACGCATCGCAACCGGCCATTACGCGCGGATCGCCCAGGTGGGCGGCCGCTGGGCGCTGCTGCGCGGCGCCGACCGCAGCAAGGACCAGAGCTACTTCCTGCACCAGCTGGGCCAGGAACAGCTGGCCGCCACCCTGTTCCCGATCGGCGACCTGCAGAAGAACGACCTGCGCCGGATCGCACGGGATGCACGCCTGCCGACCCACGCCAAGAAGGATTCGACCGGGATCTGCTTCATCGGCGAACGCGACTTCCGCGAGTTCCTCGGCCGCTACCTGCCGGCCAGGACGGGCGAGATCCGCGATCCCGATGGCGCCCTGATCGCCGAACATCCTGGCGTGTTCTATTTCACGCTCGGCCAGCGCGAGGGCCTGAACATCGGTGGCGTGCGTGGCCGGCCGGCGGCCCCGTGGTACGTCGTCGGCAAGGACGTGGCCAGCAACGTGCTGTACGTGGACCAGGACCGCGAGAGCCCGTGGCTGCAGTCCACCCGCCTGCATTCGGAGGCCGCCCACTGGATCGGCGGCGCCCCGCCCGCGCGCCGCTTCGAGTGCACCGCCCAGACCCGTTACCGCCAGCCCGACGAGCCGTGCACCGTCACCGTGCGCGACGATGGCACCGTGGACGTGCGCTTCGCGCGCCCGCAGCGTGCCGTCACCCCGGGCCAATCGCTGGTGTTGTATGACGATGAGGTCTGCCTTGGTGGCGCCGTCATCGCCGCCACCGATGCGCCGCTGGAACAACGCCTTCGTGCCACCCCTTCTCCTTTCGAGGTATCTGCTGCATGAGTTTTTCCGTCGACGACCGCGTACTCGCTCTGGCCGGCATCGCCCAGGCCCTGCAGCAGGTGCGCCGCATCGCCGAAACCGGCCACTCCGAAGCCGCCGTGGTCCGCACCGCGGTGGAGAGCGTGTTCCGCATCGATGCGGCCAGCCCGCAGGACATCTACGGCAGCGCCAGCAATGTCGCCCCCGGCCTGCGCCTGCTGCACAACTACCTCAGCAGCCAGGGCCAGGACGAGCAGTTGCCGCGCCTGGCGCTGTCGGTGCTGCAGCTTGAGCGCCGCTTCGTGCGCGAGGACGCGATCGTGGCCAAGGTCAGCACCGGGATCGAGCGCGCCCGCGCCCAGGCCGGCGAGCTGGGCGACAGCGCCCACCCGGACGTGCTCGCCGCGCTGGGTGGCCTGTACGCGGACACCATCAGCAACCTCAAGCCGCGGGTGATGGTCCAGGGCAACCCGCACTACCTCGGCCAGGCGGGCGTGGTCGCCGAGATCCGTGCGCTGCTGCTGGCCGCAGTCCGTTCGGCGGTGCTGTGGCGCCAGACCGGTGGCCAGTACTGGGACTTCCTGTTCTCGCGCAAGACGATGCTGGAAGCGGTCGCGCGCCAGCTGCGCTGAGCTCGGCAGCCACCCATCGGGTGGCTCCACCCGGGGGGCCGGAACGCGCGGTTTTTGATCGAATGTGTTGTGCAGGACTAAAGCAAACGGGGGTACGGCCGATACAGCATCCGTGCACCTCCCCGAGAACGTCCATGTACTCACGCCTCTTCATCCGCCTGGCCGCCCCCCTGGTCCTGACCCTTCTGCTTCCCTTTGCCATCGGCTTCGAGTGGCCCGCCGCCCTGCGCTGGGCGATCCTGAGCACGATGACGCTCAGCTGGCTCGGGTTTGCCTGGTGGAGCGTCCGCGCCCAGACCCAGCGTTCGCCTGAACAGGCCCGCATCATGCGCGAGCAGGACCAGTTGCTGACCGAGCTGCGCTCGTTCGTCGGCAACGAAATCGACGGCTCGCGTGGCGAAGTCGAACGTGCCCGCGACCTGATCCGTCATGCGGTCGGTGGCCTGGGCAGCAGCTTCGATGCGATGAACCGCAAGTCGCGCCAGCAGAGCCAGGCCCTGGCCCGCATCGTCGACCGCGCCGGCGAAGAAGGCGGTGCCGGCGTCGACGTGGCCCGTTTCGCCCAGCACGCCAGCCAGCGGATGGAGCAGCTGGTCGAGGCGCTGGAACAGGTCAGCGGCCAGAGCAGCAACACCGTGCAGCACATCGATCAGATGGCCCAGCACCTGGATGGCATCTTCGCGCTGCTGGAGGACGTCAAGTCGATCGCCGACCAGACCAACCTGCTGGCCCTGAACGCGGCCATCGAAGCCGCACGTGCCGGTGAAGCCGGCCGTGGCTTTGCGGTGGTCGCCGACGAAGTCCGTAACCTGTCCGAGCGCTCGACCACCTTCAACGAGCAGATCCGCAAGCTGGCGCACAGCTCCAAGGACGCCATCGCCAAGGTGCGCGAGACGGTCTCGCACATGGCCTCCCGCGATATGGACCGTTCCCGCGAAGCGCGCCACGAGGCGGCGCAGATGCTGGAGAACGTGGCCCAGATCAATGCCTCGCTCGGTGACGGCATGCGCGAGATCTCCGAATGCGGTCGCGCCATCGACAGCAGCGTCGCTGAAGCCGTGCGCGCCCTGCAGTTCGAAGACATCGCCACCCAGGCCCTGGGCGGCGTGCACACCCACCTGGACCGCCTGACGGCGATCAACCGCGAGGCCGTCGCCCTGCAGGAGCTGCTGCATCGCAGTGGCGGCGTGTTCGACGAGGAGGTCGTGACCGCCCTGCAGCGCACCGGCAGCCGCCTGCGTGACATGCGCACCGAGTGGGAGCGCCCGCCGCACAAGGCGGTCGCCCAGCAGAGCATGGCCGCAGGCGCGGTCGAGCTGTTCTGATCCAGATGTCCCGTGCCGACCCCGGCACAGCCAACGGCCCCGGTTTCCCCGGGGCCGTTGCGCTTGCACGACCCGCCTTGGCTGCAGATGATTACCCGATGTTGAACGCGTCCGTGTTGTCCGTTGCATCCGTTGTCCCCGCCGAGCTGGAGCCGGCGGTGCAGCGCACTGAGACTGTCACCGCCGTTGCGGCGCCTGCCGCTGCGGCAGCGCCGGTTGCCCCGCTGCAGGGCCGCGCTCTGATCGCACGGCTGGAGCAGCTGGCCCAGCAGGAACTCGCGCAGCTGGCCAAGCGCCCCGCGCCGGGCATCGTCGCCCTGCCCTCCGCCGTCGACCCCGCCCTGGCCGGGCTGGCCTGGGACCTGGGCCTGAGCGGCGATGACCTGGATGCGGCTGCGCGCTGACGCTGCCTGCCCGGCATCAACCGCCGTGAACGCCAACGCAGCTACCCGTCATCGCACGTCCGCAAGCGGCCGTCACGGCGCTACCCGTTGAGGCGAGCGCAGCACTCGCCGCAGGACTGACGCCCAGGGCGGTTCGACAGCTTCATCGTATTTCCATCTGCGTGCCCGCTGATATCGCCGGGCGATGGCCTGTGCCGGACCGAGGGGGGAACCCGGCCGGAGGGCTGTGCGCAGTCACATGCAACGCAAGCGCCGATGTCGCGCACGACCCGTATGACGGGACGGCAACCCAGGGCTGTGCAGAGCCCACGGAGGGGCGCTGCAGGACCTTACTCAAACGCTCTGCGTCACCGCGGCATAGCTCTCGCGCGGCAGCGTCTGCGTGCCCAGCTTCAACCACTGCGCCAGATCGCGCGGCGCCAGCGGGCGCGAGTACAGGTAGCCCTGGATCTCATCGCAGCCCTGGCGGCGCAGCATCGCCTCCTCCTGCTCGGTCTCCACGCCTTCGGCGACGACCTTCATGCCCAGCGCGTGGCCAAGGTGCACGATCGCCTGCGTCACTTCGGCCGTGCCGGCGTCATGCAGCATGCCCTGGACGAAACTGCGGTCGATCTTCAGGCGCCCCACCGGGAAGCGGTTGAGGTAGTGCAGGTTCGAGAAGCCGGTACCGAAGTCGTCGACCGCCAGCGGCACGCCGTGGCGTTCGAGCACCTCGAAGCAGTGCCGCAGCACGTCGGTGTCACGGATCAGGGCGGACTCGGTCAGCTCCAGCTCCAGGCGCTGCGGCGGCCAGCCGTGGGCATGGCAGATGTCGATCACGCGTTCGGCGAACCCGCGGTCGCGCAGCTGTACGGCCGACACGTTGACCGCCACGCGGTCGAACTGCAGGCCGGCGGCGTCCCACGCGGCGGCCTGGCGGCAGGCCTCGGCCAGCACCCAGTCACCGATCCGCACGATCTCGCCGCACTTCTCGGCAATTGGAATGAACTCGGCCGGGCTGCAGTAGCCGATGCCGGGCCGATGCCAGCGCAGCAAGGCCTCGATGGCTGGCGGCTGGTCGTTCTCGGCATGCAGCAGCGGCTGGTAGGCCAGGGTGAATTCTTCGCGCTCGATCGCGCCGAGCAGTGCGTGCTCGATCTCCAGCTTGCGCTGGATCTTGGCCAGGGCGTCCTGGCTGTAATACTGGTAGGTGTTACGCCCGGCTTCCTTGGCCGCGTACATGGCGGCATCGGCGGCGCGCAGCAGCGATTCGAAATCCTGGCGGCTCTCATCGAGCATCGCGATGCCGACGCTGGCACCGACTTTCAGCGTGCTCTCGCCGCGGTGCAGCGGCTCGGCCAGCGAGGCGATCAGTTTGCGCGCGACATGGCCGGCATCTTCCGGTGCGGCCAGGTCGCGCAGCACGACGATGAACTCGTCGCCGCTGAAGCGGCCGAACAGGTCGTTGTTTCGCAGGCTCTGGTGCAGGCGCGAGGCGGCCGCCTTGAGCAGCGCATCGCCAGTGGCGTGGCCGAAGGTGTCGTTGATGGTCTTGAAGCCGTCCAGGTCGATGAACAGCATCGCCAGCGGGCTGCCGCGATCGCGCGCCACCTCGATGGCATCGGCGGTCTGCTCGCGCAGCAGCATCCGGTTGGGCAGGCCGGTGAGCAGGTCGTAATGGGCCAGCAGTTCGATGCGCTCGTTGGCTTCGCGCTCACGGGTGATGTCACGGAACAGCACCACGAACCGCGTCGGCAGGCCGTCGCGGCGGTCCAGCTCGATCAGCACCTGGACCCAGATGCGCAGTCCGGACTGCCGGTAGAAGCACAGGTCCAGCTGCTCGGGCAGGCCCCCCTCGGCGATCCGCACCAGCGCCGCCTCGAACGCATCGCGCGAATCCTGGGTGTACAGGCTCAGGGCCTGGTCAAGGCTGATCGGCTCCTTGCGCAGCCCGTGGATGCGGTAGCACTCCTCGGTCCACTGCATGTGGCGGGTGCCCACCTCGATCTCGCAGCCGCCGATACGACCCAGGGCCGAGACGCGGTTGAGCAGCTCGGTACGCCAGCGGATCAGCGCATCGGTCTGGTGTTGTTCGGTAATGTTCTGGACCTGGCCCAGCAGGCGCTGGATGCGACCGTCCGGCCCGATCAGCGGCTGCATCCACACGCGCAGGTGCAGCGCGCCGTTGTCGCGGATCAGCTCCAGCTCCAGCGTGGTGGCCGCACCGTCGCGCCACATCCGGCGCCAGGCATGGCGCAACCGGCCCCGCGACTGCGATTCGAGCTGACGCAGCCAATGGCGGCGACCGTGCGGCGGTGTTTCGCCGGTGCCCAGCAGCACGCGGAACTCGGGCGACCACCAGAACCGGCGCGCCTCCGGATCCCAGGACCAGCTGCCCATGCTGGCGATGCGCTGGGCTTCGCGCAGCTGCACCTGCTGCTCGCGCAGCTGGACTTCCATCTGCTTCTGGGCCTGGATGTCGGTATGGGTGCCGACCATGCGCAGCGGCTGGCCATCGGCCGTGCGGGTGACTACCCGGCCCCGATCCAGCACCCAGCGCCACTCACCATCGGGGTGCCGGGCGCGGAACTGGGCCGTATAGGCCTCGCTCTCGCCGCGCAGGTGCGCATCCATCGCCAGCCGCACCGCCGGCTGGTCGTCCGGGTGGACGTTCTCCAGCAGCGCGCCCACGCCCTCGGCATGGCTGTGGGAGTCCTCGATGGGCTGACCATCCCAACGCCGCGAGCGGCGCACGCTGTCGCTGGGCAGATCCCAGTCCCACAGCCCGTGCCCGGCATGATCCAGGGCGACCTCCCAACGGCTGCCGGCATAGGCGGCGACCGGCTCGGGCACGCTCAGGGTGAAGGCCAGCAGATGCCCATCCGGATCGTGCACGGCGCGCATCCAGCCATCGAAGCGGCCACCGGGCCCACCGGGCAGCTGGCAGGGCACCAGCCCGCCGTCCGCGGCGAGCAGGCGCAGGTCTTCCAGTACCTCGCCGTACGCGGCGACGGTTGCCGGCAGGCCGTGCTCGCGCGCGGCCGGGTTGGCGGCGATCGGACGACCGGCACGGTCGAGGATCACCAGCGCCGAGGCCAGTGGGTGCTGCAGCAGACTCGCGATAATGCCTTGGTCCACGCCCTGTAACTCCGAAAACGCACCCGACAACCGGGGAACGCAATCGTTAACGGCGGAGATTGCGGATTATTGAGTTCCCTGGCGACCTGCATCCTCACCCCGGGCAGGTAAGATGACCCTCGCCTTGTCCGACTGGCCCCGCCCTGCCCCATGCCGACCCACCTGCCAGGCCCTTCCGCACCCGCTGCCGACACGCCCCTGGCCCGCGATCTGCGCCGCGACCGCTGGCGCGTGGTCGTGGCCTACCTGGTGCTGGCCCTGGTGTGGATCCTGTGCAGCGATGCGGCGGTCAAGGTGGTGGCCGGCGACCTGCAGACCGCGGCGCAGTGGCAGACCATCAAGGGCACGTTCTTCGTGGTCGCCAGTGCGGCGCTGATCTATCTGCTGCTGCGGCCGCTGGCCCAGCACGTGCTGCACACCCATGCGCGACTGGAGAGTTCGGAAACCCGTCATCGGCAGATGTTCGAAGGCAATCCCGGCCCCATCCTGGTGTATGACCTGGAATCGCTGGCGATCCTGGACGTCAATCCGGCGGCGGCGGGCTTCTTCGGCTACAGCCGGGAAACCTTCACCGCGATGCCGATCACGGCGCTGTGGCCGCCCGGTCATGAGGCCCTGCTCGAAGCCAAGCTGGACCACATCCGCGCCAACCCCGAGCAGCTGTGCGTGATCACCGCCGATCTGCGCCTGAGTGATGGCAGCACCCGGCGCATGGAGATGCGCAGCAATTTCATCGATTACGGCGGCCGCCGTGCGCGACTGCTGATCGCGATCGACCGTACCCGCGAAGACCAGGCCCTGCTGCGCCGCGACCAGGCATTGGCCCGCGTGGAGGAAGCGCACGAGATGGCGCGCATCGGCGCGTGGGAGATCGACCCGGCCACCGGGCTGGGCCGCTACGCCAACCAGGTCTACCGCCTGCTGGGGCGGCGTGCGCCGGAGGCCCGGCGCTGGCACCGTTTCGAGGAACTGCTGGTGCCCGCCGATCCGGCCACCGCCGCGCTCAGCGAACAGCTGTTGCAGGAAATGAGCTCGGGCGAACCGGTGCAGATCGATGTGCTGCTGCCGCTGCTGGCGATGGACGGGCGCGCCTTGATGGTGCACCTGCGCGCCGAGAGCGGCCAGGACGATGCCGGGCGCCCGCGGGTGCTGGGCACCCTGCAGGACGTCACCGAGCGCGAGCAGTCGCGGCGCCTGTTGCGTGAGCGCGAAGAGCAGTTCCGCGAGCTGGTGCGGGTGCTGCCCGATGGCGTGGTGATCCTGTCCGAAGAACACGTGCTGTACGCCAATGCCTGCGCCGCTACCCAGTTCGGGTATGGCCACAACACCCTGCTCGGCGAGCCGCTGGCCGCGCTGGTGACCGCCGACGATCTGCCCCGTGTACGCGCCCAGCTGTTCGCCCAGCTGCCGCTGCACCATGGCGGGGCCGGCGAGGTGATCGGCATGCGCCGCTTCAACGGCCAAGCGTTCCAGGCCGGCCTGGCGGTCGGCGATGTGCGATATGGCGGCCGCAACTGCAAATTGTTGATCGTGCGCGACCTCAGTGAGCCCGAGCGCATCCGCGAGGCGCTGGAAACCAGCAACCGCGAGCTGCAGGCCATGGCCGGCCGGCTGTTCTCGCTGCAGGAAGACGAGCGCCGCGCCATCTCGCGCGATCTGCACGACGATATCGGCCAGGCGATCACCGCGATGAAACTGTCCGCGTATGCGGCCCAGGATGAGCAGGACGCCGCCCGCCGCGACGAGGACCTGGCCCAGATCATCCAGCTGGCTGATGCGACCGTGGGCAAGCTGCGCGACATCTCGACCCTGCTGCGCCCGCCGCAGCTGGATGCGCTCGGGCTGGAAGCGGCGCTGCGCTGGCAGGCCGGCGTGCTGTTCCGCTCGGCGGCGATCGAGCTGCTGCCCGATATCCAGTCCCTGCCCCGGCGCCCGGCCGGGGATATCGAACAGGCCTGCTTCCGCATCGCCCAGGAAAGCCTGACCAACGTGCTGCGCCATGCGCGTGCGAGCCAGGTGAACCTGCATCTGAGGGATGTGGACGACCACGGCCTGCACCTGCAGGTCCGCGACGACGGCGAGGGCTTCGACCCGGATGGCCCGCGCGGGCTGGGCCTGATCGTGATGCGCGAGCGCGCGCAGAGCGTGGGTGGCACATTACGCATTGAATCGGCGCATGGCGCCGGTACCCTGATCGACCTTTACCTGCCGTACCGCGCCACCGGCGCGACGGCTCACGACGCACTGGAACACTGAGCTCATGTGGAACCCTTCCCTGCCCCTGGTCAGCATCGAGGACGCCCCGGCCCGCCTGGGCGCGGGCAATCCCGAACTGCAGGCGATGGTGACCGAGGCCGCGTCCGGCGGCACGCCGCTGATGCTGATGCACGTGGACATCGACCACTTCGCCTCGGTCAACGAGAACATGAGCGCCGAAGTCGGCGACCAGGCCCTGGTGCTGGTCGCCCAGCGCCTGCAGCACCACCTGCGTGGCCGCGGCAAGCTGTGGCGCCACGGCAGCGATGAATTCCTGCTGGCCGTGCCGCGCACCGCCGACATGCCACTGCCCGAAGACCTGGCCGAGGAAATCCGCCAGCAACTCGAGCTGCCGCTGTCGGTGCTGCCCTACACCCTGTTCATGACCGGCAAGCTGGGCGTGAGCCTGTGCCCGGAACACGCCACCGGTGTCTCGCGCCTGCTCGACCACGCCGAAGATGCGCTGTACCAGGCCGCCCGCGAAGGCGGCAACGCCGTGCGCATCCACGCCGTGGATACCCCCTCCAGCGCGCACAGCGAGAGCATCATCGCGCGCCAGATTGTCGATGCGATCCCCAACGGCGAGCTCAAGCTGCGTTACCAGCCGCTGGTCAGCGCCCGCGACGGCCACGTGGTGGGGATGGAGGCACTGCTGCGCTGGCAGTCGCCCACCCTGGGGATGCTGGTGCCCGAGCGCTTCATGCGTACCGCCGAGCGGCTGGGCATCATCGTGCAGATCGGCACCTGGGTGCTGGAAGGCGCACTCAAACAGGCCAGGCTGTGGCGCGACCAGGGGTTTGATGACTTCACCATCGCGGTGAACGTCTCCACCCTGCAGCTGCTGCGCCCGAACTTCTTCGCCGAGGTGATGTCACTGATGCAGGCGGCCGGCGTTCCGGCGCAGATGCTGACGCTGGAGATCAACGAAAGCGCGCTGACCAACAACGTCAACTTCGTCCACGAGACCCTGGTCAACCTGCGCAACGAAGGGATCAGCCTGAGCCTGGACAACTTCGGCACCGGCGATTCCAGCCTCAGCGCGCTGGTCCGCTATCCGGTGGACAAGCTCAAGATCGACCGAAGCTTCATCAAGAGCGCGCCGGCCGGCAATCGCGAGGCTGCCATCGCGCGCGCGATCATCGCCATGGGCCACCAGCTGGGCATGACGGTGATCGCCAACGGCGTCGAGTCGCAGGCACAGCTGGGCTTCCTGCGCCGCAACGACTGCGATGTGTTCCAGGGGTATCTGTTCGGCGAGCCGATGTCGGCCGACGCGGCCGGAATGACCCTGCGCCGCCGTTACCTGCGCCCGGAGGCCTTCGCCGAGACACGCCCGGACCGCACGCTGCTGCTGCTCGACGACGAAGAGAACGTGCTGCGCTCGCTGGTGCGCCTGTTCCGCCGCGACGGCTACCGCATCCTGGCCGCCGGCAACGTGCGCGATGCGTTCGATCTGCTGGCCATCAACGATGTGCAGGTGATCCTCTCCGACCAGCGCATGAGCGACATGAGCGGCACCGAGTTCCTGGGCCGGGTGAAGATGCTCTACCCCGACACGATCCGGCTGGTGTTGTCCGGCTACACGGACCTCAATACGGTGACCGACGCGATCAACCGCGGTGCGATCTACCGGTTCCTGACCAAGCCATGGAACGATGATGAGCTGCGCAAGCACATCCACCAGGCCTTCCGCACGCACGAGGAACAGCGCCGGGCGAACACGGCACCGGCGCCAGCGCTGCCAGCGGTTGACGCGGATTGACGCGGATTGAGGCGGATTGACGCGGCAGCCGACCAACGGTCGGCTCTACGTTGCACGCGCCAGATATCCAGGTAGAGCCGACCGTTGGTCGGCTGCTCTTGCTCAACCGAACGCGATGCCTGAAAGCCCCCGCAATGCCGGCCAGCGACCGGCACGACCATTGCCGGCTCAGCGCGGCTGCTTGATCGGCAGCACCACGCGGAACTTCGAGCCCACGCCAGGGGTGCTCTCCAGATCGATGCGGCCGTGGTGCTTGTTGATGATGCTGTAGGAGATCGACAGGCCCAGCCCCGTACCGCTGCCAACCGGCTTGGTGGTGAAGAACGGATCGAAGATGCGCTGGCGCAGGTCCGGTGAGATGCCGCCGCCGGTATCTTCGAATTCCACCCACACCGTGTCGCCGTCCACACCGGTGCGCACGTGGATCGTGCCGCGGTCGGCGATGGCGTGGCCAGCGTTGAGCAGCAGGTTCATGTAGACCTGGTTCAACTCCGAAGGCAGGCACTCCACCAGCGGCAACTGGCCGAACTCGCGGTGCAGGGCGACCTTGTACTTGAGCTCGTTCCAGATGATGTTGATCGTGGATTCCAGGCCCGCATGCAGGTCCACCAGCTTCCACGATTCATCGCGGCCGGAATACGAGAAGTCCTTCAGGTCACGCACGATCCGGGTCACCCGTTCGATGCCCTCGCGTGATTCGGCCATCAGCTGCGGCAGATCGCGGCTGATGAAGTCGATGTCGAAGCGTTGACGGATGTCGTCGATTTCCGGGATCAGTGCTTTCGGGTCCGGCGCACGCAACGCGCGCTCGTAGGCTTCGATCACGGTGAACAGGCTGCGCAGGTATTCCTGCAGGCTGCCCAGGTTGGAATGCACGTAACCGATCGGGTTGTTGATCTCGTGCGCCACGCCGGCAGCGAGCTGGCCGATGGAGGCCATTTTTTCCGACTGCAGCAGCTTTTCCTGGGTGCCGTTCAGGCGCAGGTAGGCCTGGCGCAGTTCGGCATGGCGCTGCTGCAGTTCGCGCTCGTAGTCTTCCTGGCCCTCGATACGCCGGAACAGCGCCAGGTAGTGCCGCTGGCCAGCGTCGTCGTGATGGTAGACATGGGCAATGACCATGCGCTCGCCGACCGGCAGGCTGCCGTTCCAGTGGCCGTTGAGGCGCGCGTGTTCCAGGGCATCCGGTGGCAGCAGCTGGCGCAGCCATTGCGCCGGCGTCTGCTCGGCATCGCGTTCGGCCTGGCCGAGGATCTCGCTGACCGCGGCATTGGCCAGGGCCACGCTGCCATCCTCGCGGAACAGCAGCACGCCCTCCTTGATCCGCTCGAACAGGGCAAGCAGGACCGGATGCGGAGGCAACGGGGCGGTGACAAGGGTGGAAGTTACGGTCACGGTCACATCGAGGCGGCTGGAAACAGGCGCTCAATATACGCGGTGACGTTCACATCGGCAGCCCGGGGCTGCCAGACAGGGAGATCAGGCGACCGCGAGGGGCCGCCGGGTGTGCAGGATGTGCGACTGGCCCTTGGCGTCATACGCCGAGGATTCTTCACTGCGGCCGAGCTGGCGCAGCGCCCAGTTCACTTCGCGGCGGCGGCGCGACAGCAGCACCCCGTTGGCGTGGTTGCGCTCGGCCAGTTCCTGCACGCGTTCGGCCTGGCCGACCGGCAGCGCGGCCTCGAGCGCCCGAAGCGCTTCCAGTTTGGCGCCGGTCGCACGGATCAGCGCGTGCACGTCATGCTCGACCAAGGCCTGGCGTTCGACGTCCAGGGCATCGCTGAGGCGCTGCAGCGGCTCGCTCATCGCCAGCTTCATCCCTGCAGCTGCTGGTCCAGCTCAAGCATGCGCGAAGCGATCGCGTCAGGATTGATCTTGTAGCTGCCGTTCTGCAGGGCTTCGCGCACCGCCTGCACCCGCCCGGCATCGATCGCCGGCGCCGAGGACAGTTCACGCTGCAGGGTCTGCAGGCTGGTCGCTTCGCCGGTCAGGCGCAGGCTGTCAGCGGCTTCCACCGGGCGGGCCGGGGCATCGGTGCTGACGCTCGGCTTGTTGCCCGGAGCGACGCTGCGCAGATGGGCGGTGGCCGGGAGGTTGCCGTCGATTTTCTGGCTCATGGAGTTGTCCTGGGAATGCGGTTCACAAGGGATAACGGCCGGGCGGACGCCATCTTTAGGGGAATATTGCAGGTTTCGCGGGGAAAGTGGCGCGTATTCACAATGGTGTTCAGCGCGTCACTAAAACGTCACCGCTGGCCGCGACGGTGCCCTGCACGATCTTGCGCGAGGACAGGTTCTCGACCGAGACCCGCTCGTTTTCGCCGGCATCGGCCATGGCGCGTCCGGCTACCCGGACCTCCACCCCGCCCCGCCGCGACACCAGCGCGACACTGTCGCCCCGCCGCACCAGCCGCTGCGCGACCAGATCATTGGCCGAGAGCAGGCTGCCCGCACTGAGGGTCCTGCGTGCCACGCGGCCGACCGCAGCGGCCGGATCGGCCAGCGCAGCACCGGCGATCCGTGCCGCATCACGCTGGCCAGTGGTGATATCGGCCGCCGAGAGGGTTTCTCCAGCGGCCACGCCACGGTTGAGGATCAGCACGGTCTGGTTGCGACGCACTTTCACGGGCACGAACAGGCGCCAGCCACCCGCATCGGGGCAGCTGACCTCCACGGTGCTGCTGCCGGTCGGCTGGGCCGCCAGCGGCTGGCCGCAGGCCGGCAGGCGCAGTGCCGAGTCCAGCGTGGTGTCACCTTCACTGCCGGCCGGCAGGGTGCCCAGCGCCGCCTGGCGGATGCTGTCCACGGGTTGCCAGCCACCGGCGGCCCAGGCGGGCGCCACCAGCAGCAGCGCGGCAAGGACAAGAGAACGCATGGGCACTCCACGGGCAAGGAACATGGGCAGCACGATGCAAGGGCCGTGCCGAACCCCTGCGCATGCCGCGCTCAAGTCATCGGCGGTGCCGCCGATACCAAGGCCATGTCCCATGACCTGCTCAACCGCATCGACCAGCGTACGCGCCTGGCCGGCCACAATCGTCTGGCCCTGCTGCTGTTCCGGCTGGGTGGACGTCAGCTTTTTGGCGTGAATGTCTTCAAGGTGCAGGAAGTCCTGCGCCGCCCCGGCCTGTTCCAGGTGCCGGGGCTGCCCAGCCAGTTCGCCGGCGTGGCCGATGTGCGTGGCCGCTCGGTGCCGGTGCTGGACCTGGGCCTGGCGATCGGCCACCCCGAGCGTGAGCCCGATGCCGACAAGGCGCCCGGCTACCTGGTGGTGACCGAGTTCAACCGCTCCATCCAGGGCTTCCTGGTCAGCGGTGTGGAACGCATCGTCAACATCGCCGTGGAAGACATCCACCCGCCGCCCGAACTGGGCGCCGAGTCGAGCTACCTGACCGCCGTGACCCGTTTCCAGGGCGAGCTGATCCAGGTGATCGACGTGGAAAGCGTGCTGGCCGACATCGCTGAGATCCGCGGTGAGGCGGTGCTGGATCCCTCCATGGCCCTGCCGCCCGATGCCCCGCCGATGCAGGTGCTGGTGGTGGACGACTCGCGCGTGGCCCGCCAGCAGATCCGCAGCGTGCTGGACCAGCTGGGGGTCGGGGCGACCCTGCTCTCGGACGGCAAGCAGGCCCTGGATCACCTCCTGCAGATCCATGCTTCGGGCGAGAACCCGGCCGAGCGCTACGCCATGGTGATCTCCGATATCGAGATGCCGGCGATGGACGGCTACACCCTGACGACGGAAATCCGGCGTCACCCGGGCCTGGCCGGCATGTACGTGCTGCTGCACACCTCCCTGTCGGGCGTGTTCAACAACGCGATGGTGGAACGGGTCGGCGCGAACGCGTTCGTGGCCAAGTACTCCCCGCATGAGCTGGCGGACTTCCTGCTGGACCGCCTGCGCAAGGTGGCGATGGCGGCATGACACGCCGCCCACCGCGGCCGGAATGACCCCCGGCCGCTAGGCGACATCCACGCCCGGCGTGGATCCACCCCGGCGTGAAAACGCCGCCGGGGAGCGGCCCGCCGCCCCCTCTGGCACGCCGCTTGCACTGCCCCAGGCATCGTCCCGTGGGAGTGCGTCATGCCCAATCTGATTTCGAACTATCTGGGTGTCCACGCCCAGGCCATGCCGTTGCGCGAGCAGCGGATGAAGCTGATCGCCAGCAACCTGAGCAACGCCGACACCCCCGGGTACAAGGCCCAGGACCTGGACTTCGATGCCGCCCTGCGCAATGCCCAGGGGCTGGATGCCAATGGTCGGATGAAGACCACCAACGAACAGCATTATGAGATCGGCAACGGATTGAACCCGTTCCAGATCGCCAAGGAAGGCGTGCAGCCGAGCATCGACGGCAACACCGTCGACCCGGATGCAGAGCGTGCCGCCTACGGCCGCGCCGCGCTGGAGTACCGCGCCTCGCTGAGCTTCGTCGAATCCAAGGTGCGCTCCATGCTCACCGCGATCACGGGGCAGTAAGCCATGAGCAATCTGCCCATCTTCGACATCGCCGGGTCCGCGCTGCAGGCGCAGTCCGTGCGCATGAGCACCATCGCCTCCAACCTCTCCAATGCCGACACCGTCGCCGGCTCGGCCGATGCGGTCTACAAGCCGCTGGAGCCGATCTTCCAGTCGGTGACCAGCCGCAACGATCCGAACATCACCACGGTGCAGGTCAAGGAGATCAGCCAGAGCAACGCCGCGCCGATCCAGCGCTACGAGCCGGGCCACCCGCTGGCCGATGCCGATGGCTACATCTACCAGCCGGACGTGGACCCGGTCGCGCAGATGGTCAACCTGATCTCCACCTCGCGCAATTACCAGGCGGGCGTGGAAATGCTGACCACCGCCAAGGAACTGGCGCTGGCCACGCTGACCATGGGTCGCTGACCCTCTTACCGCAGGAATCCCCTCCCATGAGCAGCACCACCGGCGTCGGCCAGAACAGCAGCGACATCTACACCGCACTGGGCCTGAACGCGCCCAACAGCGATACCAGCAAGAAGAAGAGCACCCTGGACCAGGCCGATTTCATGCGCCTGATGACCGAGCAGCTGCGGCACCAGGATCCGCTCAAGCCGATGGACAACACCCAGATGGTCGCGCAGATGGCGCAGCTGTCGCAGGTCCAAGGCATCACCGACCTCAACAACACGGTCAAGGGCTTCCAGGATTCGATGTCCAGCGACCAGATCCTGCGCGGCGCGGCCCTGGTCGGCCACGAAGTGCTGGTGCCGTCGGAAAAGCTGGCCCTGGAGAAGGATGGCGATGTGACCGGCATGGTCGCCGCGCCCGGTGCGGGCTTCGTGACGGTGGACATCACCGACGCCAACGGCGTCAAGGTCAACCAGATCAGCGTGGAAGCCAAGGCCTCCGGCGAAGTCACCTTCGATTGGGACGGCAAGGATGCCAACGGCAACCGCATGGCCGAAGGCACCTACACCATCGCCGCCTCGCACACCGATACCGCCGGCACCAAGACCAAGCTCAACACCTACGTGCAGGCCCCGGTGGAGAGCGTCACGGTCGGCACGGACGGCCTGTACCTCAACCTCAAGGGTCTGGGCACGGCCCCGATCGACTACGTGCTCCGCATCAGCTGAGCCGCCTCACCCGCATCCACAGGAGCATCCCATGGGCTTCAACGTCTCGTTGTCCGGCATCAACGCAGCCAATGCCGATCTGAACGTCACCGCGAACAACATCGCCAACGTCAACACCACCGGCTTCAAACAGTCGCGCGCGGAGTTCGCCGATCTGTTCTCGGCCACCAGTTATGGCCTGTCAAAGAACGCGGTCGGTTCCGGCGTGCGGGTGACCAACGTGGCCCAGCAGTTCTCGCAGGGCAACAACGAACAGACCGGGCGCAGCCTGGACATGGCCATTTCCGGCGAAGGTTTCTTCACCCTGACCATGAACGGTGAGCGCGTGTACTCGCGCGCCGGCAATTTCCAGACCGACCAGGCCGGTTACGTGACCAACCCGCAGGGTGCGCGCCTGCAGGTGTTCGCCCCGAATGCGGACGGCACCAACTTCGATGCCGGCCGCCTGACCGACCTGCAGCTGATGACCACCGACAGCCCGCCGCGGCAGACCGGCAAGGTC
Organism: Stenotrophomonas sp. BIO128-Bstrain; assembly: GCF_030128875.1. Taxonomy (NCBI): domain Bacteria; kingdom Pseudomonadati; phylum Pseudomonadota; class Gammaproteobacteria; order Lysobacterales; family Lysobacteraceae; genus Stenotrophomonas; species Stenotrophomonas sp. BIO128-Bstrain. Next base: position 1,718,239 of record NZ_CP124620.1, read on the forward strand.
GATGTGAGCTTCACCCTCCCGGCCAACGCCAAGCAGCCGACGGTCGCCGCCTTCGACCCGACCGACTCCAACAGCTACAACCACTCCACCGGCGGCATCACCGTGTACGACTCGCTGGGCGTGAGCCACACCCAGACCTCCTACTTCGTGAAGACCGAAAACCCGAACGAGTGGCAGGTTTACAACTACGTGGACGGCAAGGCCGCTGGGACCCCGGCCACGCTGCAGTTCTCCGACAGCGGTGCGTTGACCAGCCCGGCCGACGGCCAGATCGTCATGGATCCGTTCATCCCGACCACCGGCGCCGGCGTGCTGTCGATGTCGCTGAACCTGAGCGGCTCGACCCAGTACGGCGAGAAGTTCGCGCTGCGCAACACCCAGCAGGACGGCTATGCGGCAGGCAAGCTCAACGAGATCACCGTCTCCGAAGAGGGTATCGTCTACGCCCGCTACTCCAATGGCGATGACAAGGCGCTGGGCCAGGTCGCCCTGACCACCTTCAACAACGCACAGGGCCTGGAAGCCAAGGGCAACAACCTGTGGACGGAAAGCTTCGCCTCGGGCACGCCGCGTACCGGTGCGCCGGACAGCTCCAACCTGGGCAAGATCCAGGCCGGTTCGCTGGAAGCCTCCACGGTCGACCTGACCGAGCAGCTGGTCAACATGATCACCGCCCAGCGCAACTTCCAGGCCAACTCGCAGATGGTCTCCACGCAGGACCAGATCACCCAGACCATCATCAACCTGCGTTGATGAGCCACTGACCGCAACACGGGATTACACCGATGGACAAGGCACTCTACGTCGCGATGACCGGTGCACGCGCCTCCCTGCAGGCGCAGGGCACGCTGTCGCACAACCTGGCCAACACCGATACCCCCGGCTTCAAGGAGGCGCTCGCCAACACCGAGGCCTTCCCGATCAAGGGGACCGGCTATGCCTCGCGCGTGGATGCCCTGCACGTGGATGCCGGCTTCAACCGGCGCATGGGCGCCCAGCAGATCACCGGCAACCCGCTGGATCTGTCCCTGCAGGCCGGCAACTGGCTGGCCGTGCAGGCACCGGGCGCCAATGGCGGCGAGGCGTATACCCGCGGCGCCGCGCTGTCGATCACGCCCAATGGCCAGCTGGTGACCGCCGGCGGCCATCCGGTGCTGGATGAGAACGGCAACCCGATCGCGATCCCGCCGCACCAGGCGATGGACATCGGCAACGACGGCACGATCTCGATCATCCCGCTGGGCGAAGGCCCGCAGACGATGGCCAACATCGGCCGCATCCGCGTGGTGCAGGCCGACGACGCACGGCTGGAACGCGGCCTGGATGGGCTGATGCGCAACAACGACCCGCAGCAGCCCTTCGTGCAGGCCCAGGGCAAGTCGCTGGAAAGCGGCCAGCTGGAAGGCAGCAACGTCGATGCGGCCGGTGCGCTGGTGCAGATGATCCAGCTGCAGCGCCAGTACGAAATGCAGGTGAAGGTCATCAAGCACGGCGATGACAACGCACGCAGCGCCAACAGCCTGCTGCGCCTGGGCGGTTGACCGCGCGCCGTGACGTAATCCCGGCGCCGTTCTGGCACGCGCCATGCATTGCCCTTCGCAAGGGCCGCACCACGCGGCCACCCGCTACAACACAGGAATGACGCCATGAACCAGGCATTGTGGATCGCCAAGACCGGACTGGATGCGCAGCAGACGCGCATGTCGGTGGTTTCCAACAACCTCGCCAACACCAACACCACCGGTTTCAAGCAGGACCGTGCCAGTTTCGAAGACCTGCTGTACCAGCAGGTCCGTCAGCCGGGCGGTGCGTCCTCGGCGCAGACGCAGCTGCCCACCGGCCTGCAGATCGGCACCGGCGTGCGCGTGGTGGCCACCGCCAAGAACTTCGAGCAGGGCAGCCAGCAGCAGACCGGCCGCGCACTGGATGTGATGGTCAACGGCCGCGGGTTCTTTGAAGTGCAGATGCCGGACGGTTCCTCGGCCTATACCCGCGACGGCTCGTTCCAGCGCAACCAGGATGGCGAGCTGGTCACCAACAGCGGCTACCCGGTGCAGCCGGGCATCCAGATTCCCGAAGGCGCGCAGTCGCTGACCATCGGCACCGACGGCACGATCAGCGTGAAGATGGCCGACGACGCCGCCTCGGTGGAAATCGGCGCACTGACCCTGACCGACTTCGTCAACCCGGCCGGCCTGCAGGCCCGCGGTGAAAACCTGTTCCTGGAAACCACCGCCTCCGGCCCGGCGCAGAACGGCAATCCCGGCCTCAACGGCCTGGGCACCGTGGTGCAGGGTGCGCTGGAAGGCAGCAACGTCAACGTGGTGGAAGAGCTGGTTTCGATGATCGAAACCCAGCGCGCCTACGAAATGAACGCCAAGGCGATCTCCACCACCGACGCGATGCTCGGCTACCTCAACCAGAACGTCTGATCGGTCGACCCGGGAACCTGCCATGTCGCGTCTTGCCCCTACCCTCCGCCTGCTCGCCGCCGCCGCCCTCATCGCCACCCTCGGGGGCTGCGTGATCGCCGGCGATGTCCGCCCCTACCCGGCCATGGCGCCGGTGGAACCGATCATGCCGCCCTCGGCCCAGGCCACGGCCGGTGCGATCTACGCCGCCGGCCCCGGCCTGCAGCTGTATTCGGACCGCCGCGCCCGCGATGTCGGTGATCTGCTCACGATCACGCTGACCGAGAACACGACCGCGCAGACCACCGCCAATACCTCCACCTCGAAAGAGTCGGAGCTGAGCATCGGCACGCCGACGATCTTCGGTGCCCCGGTGACGCTGGGCGGCAAGGACATCCTCAGCGCCAGTGCCGCCGGCTCGCGCGACTTCACCGGCAAGGGCACCAGCGCGCAGAGCAACCGCCTGCAGGGCAGCGTGACCGTCACGGTGATCCAGCGCCTGCCCAACGGCAACCTGGTCGTGCAGGGCGCCAAGAACCTGCGCCTGAACCGGGGCGATGAGCTGGTGCAGGTGCAGGGCATCGTGCGCGCGGCGGACATCTTCCCGGACAACACCATTCCCTCCAGCCGCGTTGCCGATGCCCGCATCGTCTACGGCGGCCGCGGCGCGATCGCCCAATCCAACGCGATGGGCTGGCTGAGCCGCTTCTTCAACTCGGCGCTGGCGCCGTACTGAGCCTGACATGACCTTCTTCCCCTCCCCGTTCCGGCAGCGACGCGCGGCGTCGTTCCACACCATGCGTGCCGTGCTGGCACTGCTGGCCGTGTTCGCGCTGGTCGCGCCCGCCTCCGCCGAACGCATCAAGGACCTGGCCCAGGTCGGCGGCGTGCGTGGCAACGCGCTGGTCGGCTACGGTCTGGTGGTCGGCCTGGATGGCAGCGGCGACCGCACCAGCCAGGCGCCCTTCACGGTGCAGAGCCTGAAGAACCTGCTGGGCGAGCTGGGCGTCAACGTGCCGGCCAACGTCAATCCGCAGTTGAAGAACGTGGCGGCCGTGGCCATCCATGCCGAGCTGCCGCCGTTCGCCAAGCCCGGCCAGCCGATCGACATCACCGTTTCCTCGGTGGGCAACGCGGTCTCGCTGCGCGGTGGCTCGCTGTTGATGGCGCCGCTGCGCGGTGCCGATGGGCAGGTCTACGCCATCGCCCAGGGCAACCTGATCGTGGGCGGCTTCGGTGCGCAGGGCAAGGATGGCTCGCGCGTGTCGGTCAACGTGCCCAGCGTCGGGCGTATTCCCAACGGCGCTACCGTCGAGCGTGCGCTGCCGGATGTGTTCAGCGGCGGTGGCGACATCACCCTGAACCTGCACAAGAACGACTTCACCACGGTCTCGCGGATGGTGGCGGCACTCAACAATGCCTTCGGTGAAGGCGCCGCGCGTGCGATCGATGGCGTCACCGTGGCGGTCAACGCGCCGTCCGACCCAGGCGCACGCATCGGCCTGCTGGCGCGCATCGAGAACCTGGAACTGACCCCCGGCAGTGCGCCGGCCAAGGTGGTGGTCAATTCGCGTACCGGCACGGTGGTGATCGGCGCGCAGGTGCGCGTGGGCGCCGCGGCGATCTCCCATGGCTCGCTGACCGTGACCATCAACGAGAACGCCAACGTCAGCCAGCCGGGCGCGTTCAGTGGCGGCCAGACCGTGGTGACGCCGCAGTCCACCATCACCGCCACCAACGATGGCAGCCGCATGTTCAAGTTCAACGGCGGCACCACCCTGGATGAAATCGTGCACGCGGTGAATGCCGTGGGCGCGGCCCCGGGCGATCTGATCGCCATCCTGGAAGCCCTCAAGCAGGCCGGCGCGCTCAGTGCCGAACTCGAGGTGATCTGACATGCGCATCCAACCGGCCCTGGAACTCAATCCCGCCCAGCCCAACAGCCCGGCCAAGGTCGACAAGGTCGCCCGCCAGCTGGAAGGCCAGTTCGCGCAGATGCTGATCAAGAGCATGCGCGAGGCGAGCTTTGGCGATTCGCTGTTCCCCGGCGAAAACACCATGTTCCGCGAGATGTACGACCAGAAGATCGCCGATGCGATGACCCGCGGGCGCGGCCTGGGGCTGTCGAGCATGATCGCGCGCCAGCTGGGCGGCGCCGAAGGCGAGGCGGCCAAGCCGGTCGACACCACGCTCAATCCGGCCGCGGCGCTGCGCGCCTACCGCCTCAATGCACCGGCCGCCGGCATGCCGCTGCCGGCCAGTGCCGCGCCGCCCGCGCCGCGCGAGGCCGACCTGCTGCAGCAGTTGAACGGCGAGGCACCCTCTGCCGTCCTGCAGCCGATGGAACGCGCGCTGGACCTGATCGCGGGCCGTGAAAGCAGCCAGATGCATGAGGCGATCGGCCGCAGCGATCCGTATGCGGCGGCTGCCGGGAGCGACCCAGCCAGCGCCGACTGGGCCATGGGCGATGACCGCTGGAGCGGTGTGACCCGCCCGGCGGCCAGCGGCCCCAGCGCAGTCGACAACCTGGCCGCCTCCACCGCTGCGGCCGAACTGGGTCCGCATACCCCGGCCGGCTTCGTTGCCAGCATCTGGGGCCATGCGCAACAGGCCGCGCGTGAACTGGGCGTGGATGCCAAGGCGCTGGTCGCCCAGGCCGCGCTGGAAACCGGCTGGGGCCGCAAGCTGGTCCGCCGCAGTGGCGGTGACAGCTCGCACAACCTGTTCGGGATCAAGGCCAATGGCTGGCAGGGTGAACGCGCCACCAGCGGCACCCACGAGTACGTCAACGGTGTGCGCCGCAACGAGACGGCGAGCTTCCGCGCCTACAACTCGGTGGGCGAGAGCTTCGCCGACTACGTGCGCCTGCTCAAGACCAGCCCGCGCTACCAGAACGCCCTGCAGGCCGGCAGCGATGTGCGCAGCTTCGCGCAGGGCCTGCAGCGCGCCGGCTACGCCACTGACCCGACCTACGCGGCCAAGATCGCCGCGATCGCCGGCGGCCCGACCATCGAGCGCGCCGTTGCGGCGGTGAGCGATGCCGGCGAGCGCCTGGGCCGCACTTTTGCCAGCACCGCCAGCCCGACCGGGCTGGGTGTCATCCGTCGTTGAGGTAACCCATGTCCAGCGTACTCTCCACCGGCACCAGCGCCCTGCTCGCTTTCCAGCGGGCCCTGGCGACCACCAGCCACAACGTCGCCAACATCAAAACGCCTGGCTACAGCCGGCAGAAGGTGGACTTCGCCACCGCCAACCCGCAGAACTACGGGTATGGCGACGTCGGCAATGGCACCCGCATCACCGATGTCCGCCGCGTGGCGGACCAGCTGGCCATCTCGCGCCTGCTCGATGGCAGCGGTGAGCTGGCGCGCCTGAAGCAGTTGTCCACGATGGCCGACCGGGTCGATGCCATGTTCTCCGACGCCTCCACCAACGTGGCCGGGGTCTGGTCGAACTTCTTCGATTCGGTCAGCGGACTCTCATCCAACGCCTCGGGCAGCGCCGACCGGCAGAACGTGCTGGACAGCGGCAAGACCCTGGCCAACCGCTTCCAGCAGCTCAATACCCAGCTCAACAACCTCAATGGCGAGGTCAATAACGGCCTGATCGCCGGCGCCACCGAGATCAACCGGTTGGCCCAGGAGATCGCCCAGCTCAATGGTTCCATCGGCAGCAACGCAGCCACGGCGGCCCCGGACCTGCTCGATCGCCGTGACCAGCTGATCGCCAACCTGGTCGGCTACACCGGCGGCAATGCGGTGATGCAGGACGGCGGCATCATGAATGTCTACACCGCCGGCGGCCAGGCCCTGGTGGTGGGCACCACCGCCTCCAAGGTCACTACCGTGACCGATCCGTACCAGCCCGAGCGGCTGCAGCTGGCGCTGGAGAGCCAGGGTCAGAAGATCACCATCGATGGCAAAACGCTCGGTGGCCAGATCGGTGGCCTGCTGGAGTTCCGCAATACCGTCCTGACCCCGGCGCAGGCCGAGCTGGGCAAGCTGGCGATCGGCATGGCCAGCAGCTTCAACGACGTCCACCGCCAGGGCGCGGATCTGTACGGCAACATGGGCGGCGACTTCTTCACCATCGGCAACCCACGCATCACTGCCAACAGCAGCAACACCGGCACGGCCAGCATGAGCGCCAGCTTCGGCGACCTCGCCAAGCTGGATGGCCAGAACATCGTGATGAAGTTCGATGGCACCCAGTGGCAGGCCACCCGCGCCGACACCGGCGCCACGATCCCGATGACCGGCACCGGCACGGCAGCCGACCCGCTGGTGCTCAATGGCGTCAGCCTGGTCATGAGTGGTACGCCGGCCAAGGACGACCGCTTCCTGCTGCAGCCTACCGCAGGCGTGGCCGGCAGCATGGAAGTGGCGATCACCGACACCTCGCGCATCGCCGCCGCCGCGCCGATCAAGGGCAGCGCCGCGATGGCCAACACCGGCACCGGCAAGCTCACCGGGGTCAAGGTGACCGATGCCGGCAACCCGGCGCTGCGCAATCCTGCGGCGATCGTGTTCACCAGCGCTACCGAATACACCATCGATGGCGTCGGCCCGAACACCTACACCGCCGGGCAGACCATCACCGCCAACGGCTGGAGCTTCGTGCTGGACGGCGCACCCAAGCAGGGGGACACCTTCAACATCGGGCCGACCCCGGCCGGCTCTTCGGACAACAGCAATGCGCTGCTGCTGGCCAAGGTCGAAGACGCCAAAACGTTCAATGCAGGCACGGTGACGCTCAGTGGCGCGCTGGGCGGCTTGACCACCCAGGTCGGCGCCGCCGCCCGCTCGGCCGAGTACTCGCTGCAGGCCCAGCAGGTGATCACCGATCAGGCGCAGGCCGCACGCGACTCGATATCCGGCGTGAATCTGGATGAGGAAGCGGCCGACATGCTTCGCCTTCAACAGGCCTACCAGGCTGCATCGCAGCTGATCTCCACCGCCGACACCATGTTCCAGACGATCCTGGGAGCCGTACGCTCATGAACAACCGCATCTCTACCGGCATGATGTTCAACCAGTCGGTTTCGCTGATGCTGGCCAAGCAGGCCAAGCTGAACCATCTGGAGAACCAGATCGCCACCGGGAGCAAGATCGTCTCCGCCAAGGACGACCCGGTCTCGGCCGGCGCTGCGGTCGGCCTGGATCGTGTCGTCGCCGGGCTGGAGCAGTTGGGCAAGAACGCCAACAACGTCCAGAACCGCCTCGGCATGCAGGAGAACGCGCTGGCGCAGGTCAACGACCTGATGTCGCGCGCGGTCGAGCTGAGCATCCAGGCCAACAGCCCGGTGCCCAAGAGCAGCGACCTGAAGGCCATCGTCAGCGAACTGAAGACCATCCAGCAGAGCCTGTTGTCGCTGGCCAATTCCAAGGACGGCAGTGGCCGCTACCTCTTCGGCGGAAACAACGATGCTGACGCCCCCTTCCTGCTCACCGGCGGCAGTGTCAGCTACACCGGTGACCAGAGCCAGCGACAGGTGGAGGTCGCCCCCGGGCAACTGGTATCCGATGCCCTGCCCGGCAGCGACATCTTCATGCGCATCCGCACCGGCGATGGCACGGTGGATGCCAGTGCGAGCGCCGGCAACACCGGCAGCGGTCTGCTGACCTCGGTCAGTCGCGACGGCACCGGCGCGTGGGCAGGCGGTTCGCTGACCGTGCACTTCACCGATGCCGGTGAGGGCGCCTACGAGGTTCTGGACGCCGGCGGCGCCGTGGTCGGCACTGGCACGCATGCTGCCGGGGAAGACATCGTGGTCGCCGGTGTTCGTCTTCGTATCGAAGGCAAGCCCGCCGCCGGCGATGCGTTCAACGTCGGCGATGCGGAGACACGCGACATCTTCTCCACCCTGGACAAGCTGGTCAGTGCGCTGGAAACCGATCCGTCGACCGACAGCGATCGCGCCGCACTGCAGAACACCCTGCAGTCCAGCATCCGCGACATCACCCGCGCATCGGAAAACATGATCGATGCGCGTGCCAAAGGCGGTGCCCAGCTGGCCGCCATCGACAGCGCGGCCAGTGCGCGTGAATCCACTGCTGTCACCGTCAAATCCACGCTGTCGACCATGCGTGACCTCGACTACGCCGATGCCATCGGCCAGTACAAGCTGGAGAGCGCCGCTCTCCAGGCTGCACAGACCATTTTCAGCCAGATGCAATCGATGTCCCTCTTCAACATGATCCGCTGATCCCCCCTTCCCTTCCTCTGAATCCACGCAGGGCGCATCCCGCGCCAGACCCACCCGACCCGAATCGAGCACCCACGGAGACGCAACATGGCACAGATCATCAACACCAACACGATGTCGCTGAATGCTCAGCGCAACCTGACCACCAGCAGCAACTCGCTGGCCACCTCCATCCAGCGCCTGTCGTCCGGCCTGCGCATCAACAGCGCCAAGGATGACGCGGCCGGCCTGGCGATCTCCGAGCGCTTCACCACCCAGATCCGTGGCCTGAACCAGGCTGCCCGCAACGCCAACGACGGCATTTCGCTGGCGCAGACCGCGGAAGGCGCGCTGGGCGAAGTCGGCAACAACCTGCAGCGCATCCGCGAGCTGGCCGTGCAGGCCCGCAGCGCCACCAACTCCTCTTCCGATCGCCAGGCGCTGAATGCCGAAGTGCAGTTGCTGAAGCAGGAAATCCAGCGCGTGGCCGAACAGACCAACTTCAACGGCACCAGCCTACTGGACGGCAGCTTCACCAACCAGGCCTTCCAGATCGGCGCCGACCAGGGCCAGACCATCAACATTTCGCAGATCGCCAATGCGAATGTGCACATGTTGGGAAACTGGACCACGGCTTCCCGCGCTGCTTCGCTAGTGGGTACCTCGCCGACCGGCGCGACCGCTGCGGCAGCCACTCCGGCTACTGTAAGCATCGGTGCCATTGCGGGCGGTGCTGGTGGCACTGCCGGAAGCACCCTGGCGACCACCTTCACTGCCGATAACGGCAAGTCGGTCAGCATCAACATCACCGGTACGGTCGACAACGCCAGCGTTGCCACGGCCCTGCAGGAGACATTCGGTGCAGACGGCAAGAACGAGGTGAACGGCTTCACCTTGGATCTCGGTGCCAGCACCACGGTCGCTGCAGCGGTTGCGGCCGGCAACCTGAAGGTGATTCGCACCGACGGTTCGAACATCGACGTCACGGAAGCGGCCACTGGCTACACGACTGCCGCCAGCCTGGGCTTCCCGACCGCCAGTACCGACGGCGTTGCAGCCGTCAGCAAGTTCGACGCGATTTCTGCTGGTCAGTTCACCATCAATGGCCAGAACATCGAAGTCGGCGCTGCCAAGGATGCCAGCGAGCGCGCTACCACTCTGGTCAATGCAATCAACGCGCAGACCCACAAGACCGGCGTGAGCGCTTCGCTGATTGACGGCAAGCTGCAGCTGACCTCGCCGGACAAGGACTTTGTTGTTGGCGGCACCCTTGCAGGCGGCTTGGCAGCCGCAACCGGTCTGACGGCCGGCAGCACCGACGCAACCGCGACGACGCCGATCGCCGGTGCTACCTCGTTCAAGGTGGGTGAAGCCGCCACCGGCTTTGCCGAATTGGATATCTCGAACCAGGAAAATGCTGACAACGCCATTCTGGCGATGGATGCCGCACTGCAGTCGATCAATTCGTCCCGTGCCGACCTGGGTGCGATCCAGAACCGATTCACCTCGACCATCGCCAATCTGAACACGACCTCGGAAAACCTTTCCGCCGCGCGCAGCCGTATCCGCGACGTGGACTACGCGCAGGAAACCGCCGAGCTGACCCGCGGCCAGATCCTGCAGCAGGCAGGCACTGCCATGCTGGCCCAGGCCAACCAGGTGCCGCAGAACGTGTTGCGACTGCTGCAGTCGTAATCCGCCGCCGGTAACAAGCTCTGAACGGGCCCCGCCATGCAGATGGCGGGGCCTTTTCGTTGGCCGCCACGAAAAAAACGGGAAAGACCGCTAAAGGCAGGGCGTGGGGTGCCGTTATTGATTTCAGCAGCGGTAGCACACCCCTTGGTGGGGCGCCAGCCACTGCCCCCCGAAACCGGTCAGGCTGCTCTGCCGGACACACTGCCAACAAGGAAACCGCACCATGGCACAAGTCATCAACACCAACACCATGTCGCTGAACGCCCAGCGCAACCTGGGCACCAGCGGCACCAACCTGGCCACCACGATCCAGCGCCTGTCCTCCGGCCTGCGCATCAACAGCGCCAAGGATGACGCGGCCGGCCTGGCCATTTCCGAGCGCTTCAGCACCCAGATCCGCGGCGCCAACCAGGCCGCCCGCAACGCCAACGACGGCATCTCGCTGGCACAGACCGCCGAAGGCGCCTTGGGTGAGATCGGCAACAATCTTCAGCGCGTCCGTGAACTGGCCGTGCAGTCGCGCAGCGCCACCAACTCGGATTCGGACCGCCAGGCGCTGAACGCCGAAGTCCAGCTGCTGAAGCAGGAAATCCAGCGCGTCGCCGAACAGACCAACTTCAACGGCACCAACCTGCTGGACGGAACCTTCACCAACCAGGCCTTCCAGATCGGCGCCAACCAGGGCCAGACGATCAACATCTCGCAGGTGGCCAACGCCAACATCAGCAAGCTGGGCAACTGGACGACCGCTTCCACCAGTGCGAGCGTCTCGGGCTCTCTGCCGGCCCTCACCGCCACCGCCAGCTCGGGTGTTTCCGGAGCATTTGGTACTGCATCCGCCGACGCTGCCGGCCAGAAGTTCACGCTGACCGTCGGTTCCACCACCGTCCTCGATGTGACTGCAGCCGCTGCCGGTGACGAAGTCGAGGCAGCAGATATCGATACGGCACTCGCTACCACTGCCGTCGCGGACGCACTGGAAGCTGAAGGCATCAAGGTCTCGGGTACGGCTGCGGCTGGCACCTTGGCCTTCGCCAAGGCTGATGGCACGGACCTCGAAGTGACCGTTGCCAACACGATGGCAACCGCGGGCGGCTTCGCCAATGCCACCTTCGCAGGTACGCACGAAGCTTCACTGGTCGGTGCTAAGTTCGGTGCCGTCACTGCCGGCCAGCTGAAGATCAATGGCGTGGATATCAAGGTTGATGAAGCCAAGACCGCGAGCGACCGCGCCACCTCGCTTGTGAACGCCGTCAATGCCAAGACCCATGAGACCGGCGTCACCGCGTCCTTGATCGAAGGCAAGCTGCAGCTGACCTCGAAGGACAAGGATTTCGCCATCGAGAGCTCCCTGAGTGCGGCAGATTTGAAGGCAGCAACGGGCTTGGCAGCTGCCAACACCGCCACGACCACCGGCGCCACTATCCAGAAGTACGATGGTGGCACCGCAGCCGAAGGCTTCGCAGGCCTGGACATCTCCTCGGTCAACGGTGCCGACAACGCCATCCTGGCGATGGATGCCGCCCTGAACTCGGTCAACTCGGCCCGTGCCGACCTGGGCGCCATCCAGAACCGCTTCACCTCGGTGGTTGCGAACCTGAACACCTCGTCGGAAAACATGTCCGCCGCCCGTAGCCGTATCCGCGACGTGGACTACGCTTCGGAAACCGCCGAGCTGACCCGCAACCAGATCCTGCAGCAGGCCGGTACCGCCATGCTGGCCCAGGCCAACCAGTCCAGCCAGAACGTGCTGAGCCTGCTGCGCTGATCCAGCGGTAGTACCTTGCAGTAACGGGAAGGGGGCGAAAGCCCCCTTCTTCGTGTCCGGAGCAAACGTGGCACGGAGCTTGCAACACGCAGGGATGCGCCCAGGCGCTCAAGCTCGTCCATCAACAGCCGATAGCAGATGCAGGACATCCGCACGGCCCGCCCCAGAACAAGGATCCCCTTCATGGCCCTCGGCACGATTGGCTCCGGCCTCGACATTCCCTCCCTGGTTTCACAGCTGGTCGCCAAGGAGCGCGAACCCCGGGAAAAGCAGATCAATACCGCCGGCGTGGCCGCCAGCGCCAAACTCTCGGCGCTGGGCACCATCAAGAGCGGCATGACCGGTCTGCAGACGGCGCTGACCACTTTGACGAAGGGCATGGCCACCCCCGGGCTGAAGACCAGCACGCCGACCGAGTCCAACTTCACCGCTGCATTGGATACCAGCACCACCGCTGGAAAAGCGGCAGCGGGTACTCACCAGGTGGAAGTCAAATCCCTGGCACAGAACCAGAAGCTGAGTTCGAAGGCCTATGAGAAAGAAGCGGTCGTCGGTGACGGTACGCTGACGATCGGCTATGGCGACAAGAGCGTCAGTGTCACCATCGAAGCGGGCGCAACGCTGGCCAAGATCGCGGCGGAGATCAATTCCGCCGCCGCCAGCAAGGGCGTGACCGCGGCGGTCGTCACCGCCGACGATGGCGAGCACCTGGTGCTGACGGCGGTGGACGCCGGCACCAAGGGTGCCCTCAAGGTCAGCGCCAGCGGCGGCAACGGCGGGCTCGCGGCGCTGCAGTACGACGGTACCGATGCCTCGACGATGGACGTGATGGTCGAAGCCAAGGATGCGGTGGTGGTGGTGGACGGGTTCACCCGGACCAGCAGCTCCAACACCATCACCGATCTGGTGCCTGGCGTCAGCCTGACCTTGACCAAGGCCAAGGAGGGCGAGACCCAGACGCTGACCATCAGCCCGGACAACAGCACGCTCAAGACCAACCTCAACGCGTTCATCACCGCCTACAACTCCATCCAGTCCACGCTGAAGAACTCCAGCGCCTACAACGCCGAAACCGGCACCGCCTCGACCATGACCGGCGATGCGATGGTGCGCGGCCTGCAGCAGCAGCTGCGCGGGCAGATAAGCGCAAACGTCAACGACCTGAAGGCGCTGGGCGTGACGATCGCCGCCGATGGCACCCTGAGCCTCAACTCGACCACGCTCGATACGGCGTTGTCCAAGAATCCCGAGGCCGCAACGAAACTGTTCGGGGCCGATGGCGCCATGGGCAAGCCGATGACCGAGCTGCTCAAGAGCAATCTCGATGCGACCACGGGCACCATCACCCAGCGCACCAGCTCGCTCAACAAACAGATCAAGGCGCTGGAAAAGCAACTGGACGACCTGGATGCGCGGATGGAAAAAGTCTCCGATCGCTACACCAAGCAGTTCACCGCCATGGAATCGCTGGTCACCCAGATGCAATCGGCCAGCAGCTCGCTGGCCTCGCAGCTGACCAGCTGATCCGCCCCGCCTTCCCCCTTTGCATACGGCAGCCTCAAGTCGGCGGCCGTATGCGCCGATAACCCAGTAAGACCTGTGCCACGCTGCGTCAACCGCGCAGGTACTCCGGCACGCAGGCAACTCAGGAGAGTCCATACATGTACGGTCCCAATCGGCAGTTCGCCGAGCAGTACCGCAAAGTCGGCGTCACCACTTCAGTGGTCGATGCCGATCCGCACAAGCTCGTCGCCCTGCTGCTGGCTGGCGCCTGCGAGCGTATCCGTACGGCCGAAGCATCGCTGCAGCGCAATGACCAGCCGCGCAAGGGCAAGGCCATCGGCGAAGCCTGCGCCATCGTCGGGCACCTCAACGGTTCGCTGGATCATGAGGCCGGCGGAGAGATCGCGGCCAACCTTTCGGCACTCTACGATTTCATCATCATGCGCCTGACCGAGGCCAACCTGCACAACGATCCAACGGCGTTGAAAGAGGCCCTTGGACTGGTGATGGAAATCGACTCGGCGTGGAACGCCATTCCGGCCGACCACCGGCAGGTGCGGCCGGTTGCTGCGCCATGAACCTGCGCCCGCTCCACGACACTCTGGATACCCTGGAAGCTGCATTGCCCAGCGGCGACCACGAAGCCAGCCAACGCTTGATGACCGACCATCTGCAGGCGGTTGCGGCGCTGTCACTGGTGGTTGAACGCCCGACCGATGCTGCGATCCAGGCGTTGCGCGACCATCAGCAGCGCGTGCTTTCGCGCATGGTCCAGCTGCGCGACGAAGCTGCCGCGCAGTTGCAGCACAGCGGGCGCTCCCTCCGCGCCGCCCACGCCTACCTGCAGGCAGAGGCACTGTGATCGCCTCGCTCGGCTCGATCAACGCACGGCTGGATGCACTGGAAGCGGCCCTGCATGATGAGAACCTGGTCGAAGCGGGTCGCCAGCTGGATGCCCTCGATGCCGCCCAGCGCAATTATCTGGCCGGTCCATCAGCCCTGTTCGACGTGCCGGGGCTGGCTTCACTACAGGCACGCCAGCAGCGCATCATGCTGTTCATGATGCGGCAGCGCGAGGGAACCAGCCGCTCTGGCCGTGACCATCGCCACCCACCCCGCGCCACACAGGCGCGCCTTTGCGCAGAATCCCTGTCATGAACGAGCTTCGCACCAGCGCCATCCATCACCCGGCCGAAAGCGAGCTGTTCGATGAGACGCTGAGCTGCGAAGTGGCGCTGCCGGCCGAGTTCCGCATCGGCAGCGCAGTGATCCGCCCCGGCACGGCCGAGACCCTGCTGCGCAGCGTGGCGCTGGTGGAGGATGCCCGCGGCGATGACGGGCATGACGACCGCAGCGATGCCACCCTGCAGGTGCAACGCCTGGAAGCCAAGCTCGATCTGGTCATGGTGCTGCTGGGCCGCCTGGTCCGGCAGAGTGCGCAGGACCTGCCACTGCGCCCCCTGCGCTGGTCACGCCGTGGCATCCGCCTGGAACAGGGCAGCCGCAGCGGCGCCGCACCGGGCAGCATGGGCGTCATCCGCCTGCAGCCCTGCGATTGGCTGCCCGACCATATCGACCTGCCCGTGGTGATCGTGGCCGAAGCGGCCAATGGCTCCGGCGCGCACTATCTGTGGCTGCGTTTCGAAGGGCTCAGCGATGCGCTGGAGATGGCCCTGGAGCGGCATCTGTTCCGGCTGCACCGCCGCCAGATCGCAGAAGCGCGTCGCCTGCGTTGACCGTACGGCCCCGACTGTGACGCATTCGGCTTGGCGGTAGGCCTTCACTCCGTTAAGGTGACGGCCTCCCCGCTCCCCAAGCAGCCTGTGCGCGTTCTCATCGTCGATGATCACACCCTGGTCCGTGCCGGCCTCAGCCGTCTGCTGCAGGGCTTTGCCGACGTCGAAGTCATCGCCGAGGCCAGCAACGCCGAGCAGGCGCTGCAGCTGAGCGTGCAGCACTCCCCGGATGTCGTCCTGATGGACCTGTCCCTGCCCGGCCGAACCGGGCTGGAGGCCCTGAGCGACATTCTCCTGCGGACGCCCGGCTCGCGCGTGGTGATGATGACCATGCACGACGACGCCGTGCACGTTCGCGATGCGCTGGATCGTGGTGCGGTCGGCTTCGTGGTCAAGGATGCCGCGCCGCAGGAACTGGAACTGGCGTTGCGCGCCGCGCATGCCGGCCAGGTGTTCCTGAGCCCGCAGATCTCGGCCAAGATGCTCGCCCCCATGCTGGGCAGGGAAAAACCGGTTGGGGTCGCAGCCCTGTCGCCGCGGCAGCGCGAGATCCTGCGCCGTATCGGCAAGGGCGAGAGCAACAAGGAAATCGCCGCGGACCTGGGCATCAGTGTCAAGACGGTGGAAACCCATCGCGCCCGGATGATGGAGTCGCTGGGCTGTCGCCGCGCCAATGACCTGGTGCTGCTCGCTGCCCGTCACCAGCACGAGCTGGAGTGATCAGCGCCGGTTCTCCGGCACACACAGCTTCCCCGCCACGCAGGGCGACGGATTTTTGAAGCCCGGCCGGCAGGCTGGGCACGGAAAGACAAGGCCTGCGCGCCAACGCCCGTCAAAATACCGCGCCGATGTCGGGATATCCCCTACACGCTGTCAGGCATTTGACGACCCGACTCAGGAACCCCCTGATTCCCGGTGTACGGGAACACAAGCAAGATGTGTTCCATAACGCACCGGGGAGTCGGTGCGAACGGGGAACCACCTTGAAAGCCTCCATGTCGACCCAGATGGGTCAGCAGCTTCACCTCACCCCTCAGCTCCTGCAGTCCATCCGTCTGCTGCAGCTGGACGGCATGCAGCTGGAACTGGAAATCCGCCGCGCGTTGGAGACCAACCCGCTGCTGGAACTGGAAGAGGCGCCGGAACCGGTCGCTGCCGACACCGATCCGGCCAGCACCACCCAGGACGTGGCCGCCTTCGACGAACTGCCGGAATCCTCCCTGTGGGACGTGCCCGGTGCCGGCTGGCAGGACGGCGACGATGACCGCATGCAGCGCGTGGCGGCCGGTGAGTCGTCCGATCCGCAGCTGCGCGCCCTGCAGCGCCTGGCGATGGAAATGGATGCCCGCGAGCTGGCCGTGGCCGGTTTCTGGCTGGAGCACTGCGACGACGCCGGCTATCTGGATGCCCCGCTCGCCCAGCTGACCCTGCTGGCCAGTGCGCGCTGCGATGTGGATGCGGCCGGCGTGGAAGCGGTGCGCCAGCAGATCCTGCACGGCGATCCGGTCGGCCTGGCCGCCCAGGACCTGCATGAATGTCTGAGCGTGCAGCTGCGCTGCCTGCCCGGCCGTGTGCCGGCCCGCCACCTTGCCCAGCGTGTGCTCGACGATGGCCTGGCCGCGCTGGCCGCACACGATTACCCGGCGCTGGCCAAGCAGCTGGATGCCGAAGTCGCCGACATCCATGAAGCCGTCCGCCTGATCCTCTCGCTGCAGCCGCGCCCGGGTGAGAGCCTGCTGCCGGAGAGCAACGGGGTGGTGATCCCGGACGTGGTCGCCTGGCACGCCGATGGCCAGTGGCGCGTCGCACTCAACCCGGCCACCAGCCGCCGCCTCAGCATCAACCCGCAGTACGAGCAGGCGCTGGCCGAGACCAGCGACGCCGCACAGCCGCTGCGCGACATGATGCAGGAGGCCCGCTGGCTGACCCGCGGTCTGTCGATGCGCTACGACACGCTGCTGCGCACCGCGCGGGTGATCATCGAGCGCCAGGCCGGCTTCCTGACCCGTGGCGAAGAAGCGATGGCACCGCTCACGCTGAAGGAAGTGGCCGACGAAATCGGCATGCACGAGTCCACCGTCTCGCGCATCACCACCGGCAAGTACCTGCAGACCCCGCGCGGCACGCTGGAACTGAAGCACTTCTTCGCGGTGCGCCTGGAAGGTGCCAGTGTGTCCGGCCAGGCCGTGAAAGCGATGGTGCGCCGCCTGATCGAGTCCGAACCGGCCGCCCGGCCGCTGGCCGACGAAGCGATCGCCGGCCTGCTCTCGCGCCAAGGGGTGAACATCGCCCGCCGTACCGTTGCAAAATACCGCGAACAACTGGACATCGCCCCGGCGCGCGAACGCCGCCGCAGCCATGCCAGCACCCCGCACCTCCTGGCCCGGGTGGGCTGAAGGAAATGGAAGACATGAACAAGCTCACCGTCCTGCTGGTCGACGACCACGAAGGTTTCATCAACGCCGCCATGCGCCACTTCCGCAAGGTCGACTGGCTCGATGTAATCGGCAGCGCCGCCAATGGCCTGGAAGCGATCGAACGCTCCGAGTCGCTGCGCCCGAAGGTGGTGCTGATGGACCTGGCCATGCCGGAGATGGGTGGCCTGCAGGCCACCCGCCTGATCAAATCGCAGGATGACGCGCCCTACATCGTCATCGCCAGCCACTTCGATGACGCCGAACACCGCGAGCATGCCCTGCGCGCCGGTGCCGACAACTTCGTCAGCAAGCTGTCCTACATCCAGGAAGTGATGCCGATCCTGGAAGGCCTGAAGGGGAACGGATCATGAGCGAATCCCGCATCCTGGTACTGGACAACGACGCCGTGCGCGCCGAGCGCACCGTCGCCCTGCTGGAGTTCATGGACTTCAACCCGCGCTGGGTGGCCGACGCCAACGATTTCGACATCACCCGCCACCGCCCCAACGACTGGATGGCCGCGATCATCGGTGGCCTGGACGGTTCCGAGCGCAGCGATGCACTGTTCGCCTGGCTGGGCAAGGGCGCGCTGCCGCCGCCGGTCATGCTGATCGACGGTGACACCACCGCTTTCGCCCAGCAGTACGGCCTGCACGAAGCCAATGTGTGGCCGCTGGAAGCGCCGCTGCGCCATGCACAGATGGAAGGCCTGCTGCGTCGCGCCAGCCTCAAGCGCCTGGATGCCGAGCACCAGGCCGGCGCCGTGCAGGAACAGGGGCCGACCGGTGAAGGCGCGGCGGTCACCCAGCTGCGCCGGATGATCGAGCAGGTGGCCGCGTTCGACACCACCGTGCTGGTGCTGGGTGAATCGGGCACCGGCAAGGAAGTGGTCTCGCGCTCCATCCACCAGCGCTCGCCACGTCGCGATGGTCCGTTCGTGGCGATCAACTGCGGCGCGATTCCGCCGGATCTGCTGGAAAGCGAGCTGTTCGGTCACGAAAAGGGCGCCTTCACCGGCGCGCTGAGCGCACGCAAGGGCCGTTTCGAAATGGCCGAAGGTGGCACCCTGCTGCTCGATGAAATCGGCGACATGAGCCTGCCGATGCAGGTCAAGCTGCTGCGCGTGCTGCAGGAGCGCAGCTTCGAGCGCGTGGGGGGCAACCAGACCATCCGCTGCAACGTGCGCGTGATCGCCGCGACCCACCGCGACCTGGAATCGCGCATCGCCGACGGCAAGTTCCGCGAGGATCTGTTCTATCGCCTCAACGTGTTCCCCATCGATGTGCCGGCCCTGCGCGAGCGCAGCGAAGACCTGCCGGCGCTGGTGACCACCATTGCCGGGCAGCTGGCCCGTACCGGCCGCGGTGAAGTGCGTTTCACCGGCGAAGCCCTGCAGGCGCTGGCCGCCTACGAATGGCCGGGCAATGTGCGCGAGCTGACCAACCTGGTGGAACGCCTGGCCGTGCTGCACCCCGGCGGCAACGTGCGCGTGCAGGATCTGCCGGCCCGCTATCGCGGCGACTTCGCGGCCGCCGCACCCGTGCCCGCGGCAGCAGCGCCGGCCCAGGCCGATGAGCGGCTGGACCTGCGCAGCTTCTCCTTCCACACCCCGGGTGCACCGGGCAGCACGGCCACGGACAACGGCACCGGCCCGGTCGCCCGCGCCCCGGCCCTGCCCGATGACGGCCTGGATCTGCGCAACCACATGGCCAGCATCGAGTTGAACCTGATCAACGAAGCGCTGGAGCGCACCCAGGGCGTCGTCGCCCATGCCGCCCAGCTGCTCGGCCTGCGCCGCACCACCCTGGTGGAAAAGCTGCGCAAGTACGGGATCGAACGCGACCAGACCGAACTGGCCGGCTGAGCGGGCCGGCACGCGGAAACCAGACGCCCGGGCATGTCCCGGGCTTTTTTGTTGCCACGACCGTCCGCCCCGCCGGTTTTCCGGCGTCGACTCTCCGGCACAACGCTGCTTTACCCCGCCGCATGGGCGCGCCGTCGCCCACACCGGACAGGCCGTCACGCGCTCGGGCGCTGCGTGACGCGCAACCCCGCGCCACCGTTACAAAACTGAATCACTCATCCATTTCGGCACGGCACTTGCAACGTCTCCCGGTGTAACCCACCCCTGCTTCGGAACGTTCCAGATGTCGCACTCCGTCACCTCGATCCTTTCTCAGATCCGCACCTTCCAGACCCAGATGGGGCAGCCCGCCGTCAGCCCGCTGACGGAGCTGCCGCGCAGCAATGCCATCCAGGGTCTGGTGTCCCCCCAGGAGATCCAGGGCCCGAGCTTCACCGAAACGCTGCGCGGCGCCATCGCCGGCGTCAACGATGCGCAACAGAAATCCGGCGCCCTGGCCAGATCTTTCGAACTGGGTGAACCCGGTGCGGACCTGGCCAAGGTCATGGTCGCCTCGCAGCAGTCCCAGATCGCCTTCCGCGCCACCGTGGAAGTCCGCAACCGTCTCGTCCAGGCTTACCAGGACGTGATGAACATGCCGCTGTAAGGATAGAAACGCATGGCCCTGTCGCTCTCCAAAGAATCGCTGAACACCGAAAAGGCGGGCCAGTGGTTCGACCGGCTGCAAAGCCTGCAGATCACCCGTCGGCTCGGCCTGATGGCAATGATCGCCGTGGCCGTGGCGGCGGGCCTGTTCGTGTTCTTCTGGTCGCAGAAGCCGGGCATGGTGCCGCTGTACACCGGGCTGGACCAGAAGGCCACGGCCGAGGCCACCGACCTGCTGCGCGCGGCACAGATTCCGTTCCAGATGGACCCCGCCACCGGCGGCATCACCGTGCCGGAAAAGAACCTGCACGATGCGCGCCTGAAGCTGGCCGGCTCCGGCCTGACCGACAGCGGCCGCCTTGGCTTTGAGCTGATGGAGCGCGACCCGGGCTTCGGCGTCAGCCAGTTCATGGAGAACGCGCGCTACCAGCACTCGCTGGAAACCGAGCTGTCGCGCACGATCAATACGCTGCGCCCGGTCCGTGATTCGCGCGTGCACCTGGCCATCCCCAAGCCCAGCGCCTTCACCCGCCAGCGCGACGTGGCCAGTGCCTCGGTGGTGCTGGAACTGCGCGGTGGCCAGCAGCTCGAACGCGGCCAGATCGATGCGATCGTGCACATGGTCGCCGCCAGCATCCCGGACCTGGCACCCGAGCGCGTTACCGTCGTCGACCAGAGCGGGCGCATGCTCAGCGTCTCCGACCCGAACAGCGAAGCGGCCATGAATGCCGCGCAGTTCGAACAGGTGCGCCGCCAGGAAACCTCGTTCAACCAGCGCATCCGCGAGCTGCTCGAGCCGATGACCGGGCCGGGCCGCGTGAACCCGGAAGTCAGCGTGGACATGGATTTTTCGGTGATCGAAGAAGCCCGTGAGCTCTACAACGGCGAGCCGCAGAAGCTGCGCAGCGAGCAGATGAGCGAAAACAGCAGCAACGTGCCCGGCCCGCAGGGCGTGCCCGGCGCCGCGAGCAACACCCCGCCCGGCCCGGCGGCCGCCCCGGCCACCGCGCAGGCACCGACGGAAACCTCCAAGAACGCCACCCGCAACTACGAGCTGGACCGCACCCTGCAGCACACCCGCCAACCGGCCGGTCGCATCAAGCGCGTCTCGGTGGCGGTGCTGGTGGACAACGTGCCGCGCGCCGGTGCCAACGGCAAGATGATCGACCAGGCCCTCTCCGCGGCCGAACTGACCCGCGTTGAAGCGCTGGTCAAGCAGGCGGTCGGCTTCGATGCCGAGCGTGGCGACACGGTCTCGGTGATGAATGCCCCGTTCGTGCGTGAGGTCACCCCGGTCGAAGGGCCGAAGTGGTGGGAGCTGCCGCAGGTACAGGACGCACTGCGTCTGCTGCTCGGCGCGATCGTGGTGCTGGCCCTGGTGTTCGGCGTGCTGCGCCCGGCGCTGCGCTCGATCACCGGGCAGACCAAGCCCAAGGACGACGCGCTGGAACCCCACAGTGCCGATGTGCAGCTGGTCGATGACGGCGAGGGCCTGCCCGCGATCGGCAGCGAACGCCTGCACGCGGCCGGACATGAACCGCTGGCCCTGCCGGTGGACTCCTACGAGGAACGACTGCGCATGGCGCGTGAAGCTGTAAAGACCGATTCCAAGCGCGTGGCCCAGGTGGTCAAGGGCTGGGTGGCCAATGATTGATGCACCTCCCCCGCTGACCGGCGTGCAGCGCGCCGCCGTCCTGCTGCTCTCGCTGGTGAACTGGACGCGGCCGAAGTGCTGCGCCACATGGAGCCCAAGGAAGTCCAGAAGATCGGCATCGCCATGGCGACCATGACCGACATCACGCGCGAACAGGTCGAGCGGGTCATGGACCAGTTCGGCAGCGAGCTGGGCTCCAAGACCTCGCTGGGCGTGGGCTCGGACGACTACATCCGCAACATGCTGGTGCAGGCGCTGGGTACCGAAAAGGCCGGCAGCCTGATCGACCGCATCCTGCTGGGTCGCAACACCACCGGCCTGGACGCGCTGAAGTGGATGGATCCGCGTGCCGTCGCAGACCTGGTCCGCAATGAGCACCCGCAGATCATCGCCATCGTGATGGCCCACCTGGAAACCGACCAGGCCGCCGACGCGCTCAAGCTGCTGCCCGAACGCACCCGGGTGGACGTACTGCTGCGTATCGCCACGCTGGATGGCATTCCGCCGAACGCCCTCAATGAACTCAACGAGATCATGGAGCGCCAGTTCGCCGGCAACCAGAACCTGAAGTCGTCCAACGTGGGCGGCGTGCAGTGCGCGGCCAACATCCTGAACTTCATGGACAGCGGGCAGGACCAGGCGATCCTGGGCGAAATCGCCCGCATCGATGCACCGCTGAGCGGCCGCATCCAGGACCTGATGTTCGTGTTCGACGATCTGGTGGACCTGGACGACCGCGAGCTGCAGCTGGTGCTGCGCGAAGTCAGCGGCGAGCGGCTCGGCCTGGCCCTGCGCGGCGCCGACATCAAGGTGCGCGACAAGATCACCCGCAACATGTCCCAGCGTGCTGCTGAGATCCTGCTTGAAGACATGGAAGCCCGGGGCCCGGTGCGCCTGTCGGATGTGGAAGTGGCGCAGCGCGAGATCCTGGCCATCGTCAAGCGCATGGCCGATGAAGGCACGGTCACCATTGGTGGCAACGCGGAGGCCATGCTGTGAACAATGCCGTGCGCTGGCTTGCCCCGGATCTGCTGGCAGTGCCCGAGCCGCCACCGGAAGAACAGTTCGGGCTCACCGAACCCGATCCGGACCACGAGCCGGAGCCGCTGCTGCAGCTGCCCACCCTGGAGGAGATCCAGGCCATCCAGGACAGTGCCGAGAAGGACGGCTTCGATCAGGGCCACGCCGAAGGGCTGGCCCAGGGCCAGGCCGAGGTGCGCCGCCTGATCGCACAGATCGAAGGCATCCTGGACAACTTCAGCCGGCCGCTGGTGCGGCTGGAGAACGAAGTGGTCGCCGCGCTGGGCGAGCTGGCAGTGCGCGTGGCCGGCAACCTGGTCGGGCGGGCCTATGAAGCCGAGCCGGAACTGCTGGCGCAGCTGGTCAACGAAGCGGTGGATGCCGTCGGCGGCGCGAGCCGCGATGTGGAAGTGCGCCTGCACCCGGACGACATCGCCGCGCTGGCCCCGGTGCTCAACCTGGCACCGAACCAGCGCCTGACCCCGGACCTGAGCCTGAGCCGCGGCGACCTGCGCGTACACGCCGAAGCCGTGCGCATCGACGGCACCCTGGATGCACGCCTGCGCGGCGCCCTGGATGCGGTCATCCGCAAAGCCGGAACCACCCCATGAACACCGAGACCCTGCCCCCGCCCGCCGACTGGACCGCCGCCCGCAACCTGCGGCTGGCCTCGCGGCTGGACAACATCCGCCCGGATACCGCGCACGGCCGTGGCCTGATCCGCGAGGGCGTGCTGCGCCGCGCAGTCGGCCTGACCCTGGAGGCGGTCGGCTGCGAGGCACCGATGGGTGCCAGCTGCAAGGTGGAAGTTGCCGATGGCGGCTGGGTCGATGCCGAAGTCGTCGGCTTCGCCGGTGAACGCACCTACCTGATGCCCAGCGCCGAACTGCACGGCCTGCTGCCCAACGCGCGGGTCGTGCCCTCGCTCGGCCGGGGCGGCGTGGAAGTGGGCGAAGGCCTGCTCGGCCGCGTGATCGACAGCGACGGGGTGCCGCTGGATGGCAAGGGCCCGATCCGCGCCGAAGGCACCGTCGGCATGGCCGGCGTCTCGATCAACCCGCTCGCGCGCGAGCCGATCACCCAGCCACTGGACGTGGGCGTGCGTGCGATCAACGCGCTGCTGCCGATCGGCCGCGGCCAGCGTGTGGGCCTGTTCGCCGGCTCCGGTGTCGGCAAATCGACGCTGCTGGGCATGATGACCCGCTACACCGCGGCCGACGTCATCGTGGTCGGCCTGATCGGTGAACGTGGGCGCGAAGTGCGCGATTTCGTGGAAAGCACGCTGGGCGAAGAGGGTCTGCGTCGCGCCGTGGTGGTCGCCAGCCCGGCCGACCGTCCGCCGCTGGCCCGCCTGCACGGCGCCTACCGCGCCACCGCGATCGCCGAGTGGTTCCGCGACCAGGGCCTGAACGTCCTGCTGCTGATGGATTCGCTGACCCGCTTCGCCCAGGCCCAGCGTGAGATCGGCCTGTCCGTGGGTGAGCCCCCCACCACCCGCGGCTACCCACCGTCGGTGTTCGCCAAGCTGCCCGCCCTGGTCGAACGTGCCGGTAACGGCGCCAAGGGCCGTGGCTCGATCACCGCTTTCTACACCGTGCTGACCGAAGGCGATGATCCGCAGGATCCGATCGCCGATGCCGCACGCGCCATTCTCGACGGCCACATCCTGCTCTCGCGCCGGGTCGCCGACAGCGGGCTGTACCCGGCCATCGACGTGGAATCCTCGGTCAGCCGCGTGGTCACGGAAATCGCCGACGAACCGTGGCGCCTGCGCATCCGCAAGCTCAAGCGGCTGGTGTCGGCGTACTCGTCCAACCGCGACCTGATCGCGATCGGCGCCTACCAG
This sequence comes from Stenotrophomonas sp. BIO128-Bstrain, assembly GCF_030128875.1. Taxonomy (NCBI): domain Bacteria; kingdom Pseudomonadati; phylum Pseudomonadota; class Gammaproteobacteria; order Lysobacterales; family Lysobacteraceae; genus Stenotrophomonas; species Stenotrophomonas sp. BIO128-Bstrain. The sequence continues at coordinate 1,742,982 of NZ_CP124620.1, forward strand.
CGCGGTAATGACCCGGCCACCGACGAAGCGCTGGAGCGCTGGTCGGACATCGTTGAATTCCTCGGCCAGGACGTCGGCAAGGCCGCCGACCTGCCGCACAGTCAGGCCGCCCTCAAGCGGCTGGTGGAACCAGAGACTTAAGCCATGATCCAATCCAAGCGCTTCGACCCCTTGCTGAAACGAGCCCAGGACCACGAAGACGAGGTCGCCCGCGACCTGGCCGAGCGCCAGCGTGCGCTCGACACGCATGTGTCGCGCCTGGATGAGCTGCGCCGTTACGCCGAGGAATACGCCGGCGCCCAGATGTCGGCCACCAGCCCGGCCCAGCTGATGAACCGCCGCGCATTCCTGGATCGCCTGGACAGCGCGGTCGCCCAGCAGCGCAAAACCGTGGACAACAACCGCGAAAAGGTCGACGCCGAACGCGCCCGCCTGCTGCTGGCCAGCCGTGACAAGCAGGTGCTGGAACAGCTGGCCGCCAGCTACCGCGCCCAGGAAAAGGTCGTCACCGACCGCCGCGACCAGCGCGAGATGGATGATCTGGGTGCGCGTCGCTCGCGCCAGTCACAGCGCGAAGACGGCGAGAACGGAGAGGCCCCGTGATGCCCGCCGCCCTGCTCGGCGGCGCCGCGCCGGTACAGAACGCGGGCAGCACGCCTTCAGGTGCCCGCGCCGACAGCAACGACAACCGCACCGGCGACCGTCGGGACTTTGACGCACTGCTCAAGCCCGGCAGCGAAGCACCGCGCAGCGATACGCCGCGCAAGGCGGGCAGCAGCCGCGATGCCGGAAAGCACGCGGCGACAGACACATCGCGCCAGGACAAGCACGCAGCAATGCGTCCTGCCACGTCCGGTGCCAGGACTGCCGAGGACACGCCCGCTCCCGCCGACGCCGGCACGCCAGCATCGGCCCGTGCCGAAAAGCCCGCCGCCGAGCCAGCGGACGACACCGAGGCCGCCTGGCCACCGCTGGGCTTGGCCGGCCTGGCGTTGAACGGCCTGCCGGTACCCGCGCCGACCCCGGCCGTGGCAGGCCTCGCCGGCCCGGCGACGGGCGCCAATGCGGCCTTGCCCACGTTGACGGCGGGCGCCCAGGCGGCCGAGGGTACCGCACCGGCGCCGGCACCTCCCAGCCCCTCCACCGAGGGCGGCATCGCACTGCCCGCCCTGACTGCGGACGCCGCCGCGGCCGACGATGCCCCGCTGCTCAAGACCTTCACTGATGCCTTGACCGCGGCAACCGCCGACGGTCCGGATGCACCGGCCACGCCGCTGCTGCATGCCCTGCACGGCATGACCGAAGCCAAGCCGGTGATGGCCAGCCTGTTCACCGGCTCCCCCACCGCCACCCCACACCTGGGCGGTGAGGATTTCGATGATGCCGTCGGCGCCCGGGTCGGTTGGCTGGCGGACCAGAAGATCGGCCACGCCGACATCAAGATCACCCCGAACGACCTCGGCCCGATCGACGTGCGCCTGCAGCTGGATGGGGACAAGGTCCATGCGAGCTTCACCAGTGCCCATGCCGATGTGCGCCACGCACTGGAAAGCAGCCTGCCGCGCCTGCGCGAGCTGCTCGGCGAACAGGGCTTCCAGCTTGGCCATGCCGACGTGGGCCAACAGCAGACCGCGCCGGACGGCGGACGTGGCAACGCCGGCAGCGGGATGACCGGCGAGGACGGAGAACCGTCACTGGCCGAGACCACGCTGTCGCCCTCGCAATTCATCCGCCAGCGCGGCCTGGTCGACGCCTACGCGTGACCCGGCGCGGTGCGGCGGCGCGGCCTCCACCGCGCCGCCAGAAACCCGACGCACCGGATCCCCGGCATTCAGGCACACCGTTTGCATGTAGGCAGGAAGCAATCCTCTGGAGCTTCCCCTCGTGGCCGCAGCCGCCGATAAAACCAAGAAATCCGCCGAGAAGGACAAGGCCGCCAAGCCGCGCAGTCCGCTCCTGGTCACCGCCCTGGCTGCGGTGCTCGCCGCTGGCGCCGCCGGTGGCGGAGTCTGGTACTTCACCCAGCCCAAGCACGGCGACAAGGCCGCCAAGCCGGCTGCCAGCAAATCCGCAGTGCCTGCCCCGGCGCAGTACTTCGGCCTAGAGCCGCCGTTCGTGGTCAACCTCAACAGCAGCTTCGACGGCCCGCGCTACCTGCAGGTCGAAGTGCAGCTCATGAGCCGTGACCCGGCCGCGATGGAAGCGATCAAGCTTCACGCCCCGGCCATCCGCGCCAAGCTGCTGATGCTGTTCTCGCAGGTCGAGCCGAGCGACATCGCCGACCGCGCCGGCAAAGAGCGCCTGCAGGCCAGTTCCCTGGCCGAAGTGCAGAAGCTGCTCAAGGCCGAGACCGGCAAGCCCGGTGCCGACGAATTGCTGTTCACCAGTTTCGTGACCCAGTAAGGGCGACCATGAATGACCTGCTTTCCCAGGACGAGATCGATGCCCTGCTGCACGGCGTGGATTCCGGTGCGGTCGAGACCGACATCGATGCGCCCACGCCCGGCGAGGCGCGTTCGTACGATTTCGCCAGCCAGGACCGCATCATCCGCGGCCGCATGCCGACCCTGGAAATGGTCAACGAGCGTTTCGCGCGCCTGTGGCGGATCGGCCTGTTCAACCTGATCCGCCGTTCGGCCGAACTGTCCGTGCGTGGCATCGAGCTGATCAAGTTCAATGACTACATGCACTCGCTGTACGTGCCGACCAACCTCAACCTGATCCGCTTCAAGCCGCTGCGCGGCACCGGGCTGATCGTGTTCGAGCCGACGCTGGTGTTCGCGATCGTGGACAACTTCTTCGGCGGCGACGGCCGCTACCCGACCCGCATCGAAGGCCGCGAGTTCACCGCCACCGAGATGCGCGTGATCCACCTGCTGCTCAAGCAGACCTTCGCCGACCTCCAGGAAGCCTGGGCGCCGGTGATGGACGTGGAGCTGGAATACATCAATTCCGAGATCAACCCGCACTTTGCCAACATCGTGACGCCGCGCGAGTACGTGGTGGTCTGCCGCCTGCATGTCGAGCTCGATGGCGGTGGCGGCGATATCCACGTCACCCTGCCCTACTCGATGCTCGAGCCGATCCGCGAGCTGCTCGACGCCGGTATCCAGAGCGACCGCAACGACCGCGACGCCAGCTGGGGCGTGATGCTGCGCGAGCAGCTCAACATCGCCGAAGTCACGCTCTCCAGCGTGCTCGCCACCAAGCGCATGAGCCTGCGCGACCTGACCCGCCTGAAGATCGGTGACGTGCTGCCGATCGAGCTGCCCAAGCAGGTGCCGCTGTGCGTGGAAAACGTGCCGGTGTTCACCGGTGAGTTCGGCGTCGCCAACGGTTTCAACGCGGTGAAGATCACCGCCACCCATCCCCCGGGCATCCGCCCACGCGTTCCCGTACTGCAGGAAGACCCGCAATGAACGATATCGAATCCAACGAGCCGGCACCGGCACAGTTCACCCAGCTGCAGTCAGACGACGCCAGCGTCGGCGACGAGCTCAACCTGGATGTGATCCTGGATGTACCGGTGACCCTGTCGCTGGAAGTCGGCCGCGCGCGCCTGCCGATCCGCAACCTGCTGCAGCTCAACCAGGGCTCGGTGGTGGAACTGGAACGCGGCGCTGGCGAATCGCTGGACGTGTTCGTCAACGGCACCCTGATCGCCCATGGCGAGGTGGTGGTGATCAACGATCGCTTCGGCGTGCGCCTGACCGACGTGGTCAGCCCGAGCGAACGGATCCGGAGACTGCGTTGAGTGCCGGGCTGCTGATCGCGGCCGGCGCCTCGACCGTCAAGGTCGGCCAGCATGCCGCCGCCGCACCGGGCATGTTCGGTGCGGTGCTGGCGTTGCTGGGCGTGCTGGCACTGATCGTCGGCCTGGGCTGGCTGCTCAAGCGCATGCCCGGCAGCGGCTTCCGCCCGGCCGAGGGGCTGCGCGTGGTCGCCAGCCTCACTGTCGGCGCCAAGGAGCGCGTGGTGGTGGTCGAGGTCAATGGCACCCAGCTGCTGCTGGGCGTCACGGCCGGCGGCATCAATACGCTGCATCAGCTTCCCGACCCCCTGCCGCCGCCGGCGCCGGCGCGCCTTCCCGATTTCAAACAACTCCCGAATTTCGCCCAGTTGCTGCAACAGCGGCTGCGCAAGGAACCCTGAACATGCGTGGCCCCCGTACCTCCTGGACCCGTTACCTGCCGCTGTTGCTGACTGCCCTGCTGTGCGCGCTGCCGGCCCTGGCCTGGGCCGCGCCCGGCGTGCCGGGCGTGCCCGCACTGCCGGATGTGAATGTCGGCAAGATCGGCGGCCAGCCGGTGAGCCTGCCGCTGCAGACCCTGCTGCTGATGACGGCGATCACCCTGATCCCGTCGATGCTGCTGGTGCTGACCGCCTTCACCCGCATCATCATCGTGCTCGGCCTGCTGCGCCAGGCGCTGGGCACCGGCCAGACCCCATCCAACCAGGTGCTGCTCGGCCTGGCGTTGTTCCTCACCGCGATGGTGATGCTGCCGGTGTGGCAGAAGGCGTGGGGCAGCGGCATGGCGCCCTACCTCAACGGCGAGATCGATTTCCAGACCGCCTGGACGTTGACCACCCAGCCGCTACGCGCCTTCATGTTGGCGCAGATCCGCGAGACCGATCTGATGACCTTCGCGGGCATGGCCGGGCACGGCACCTACTCCAGCCCGGATGCCATTCCGTTCCCGATCCTGGTCGCCTCGTTCGTCACCAGCGAGCTGAAGACCGCCTTCGAGATCGGCTTCCTGATCTTCATCCCGTTCGTGATCATCGATCTGGTCGTGGCCAGCGTGCTGATGTCGATGGGCATGATGATGCTCTCGCCGATGCTGGTCTCCGCTCCGTTCAAGATCCTGTTGTTCGTGCTGGTGGATGGCTGGGTCCTGGTGGTGGGCACCCTGGCCGCCAGTTTCAATGCGGTCTGACCGCCCTGCCCTGCTGATCGATACGGACCCGAGACCGACATGACGCCCGAACTTGCCCTGACCGAACTCCGTGGTGGCCTGATCACCGTGCTGTGGGTCGCCGGCCCGCTGCTCCTCACCGTGCTGATCGTCGGCGTGGTGGTCGGCGTGGTCCAGGCCGCGACCCAGCTCAACGAGCCGACCATCGCCTTTGTCGCCAAGGCGGCGGCACTGACCGTGGTGCTGTTCGCGCTGGGCAGCCTGCTGATCGGCCATCTGGTCGAATACACCACGCTGCTGTTCCAGCGCATCCCGCACCTGATCGGCTGAGGCCAGCCGCCGTGGATTCCGCGACCCAGATGGCCGCCGACGGCCTGCAGGCCTTCGGCATGATCGGCACGATCCTGTGGACGATGCTGCGCATCGGCGCGATGTTGATGGCCATGCCGCTGATCGGCACCCGCGCGGTGCCCTCCCGGATCCGCGTGCTGCTGGCCGGCGCGCTGGCGATCGCGCTGTCGCCGATGCTGCCGCCGGTGCCGGAATGGACCGGCTTCGATGCGGCCACGGTGCTGACCATTGCCCGCGAACTGGCGATCGGCGTGTCGATCGGCTTCGTGCTGCGGCTGGTGTTCGAGGCCGGTGCGATGGCCGGCGAGCTGGTCGCGCAGGGGACCGGCCTGGCCTTCGCGCAGATGAGCGACCCGCTGCGTGGCGGCAGCTCCGGCGTGATCGGGCAATGGTTCTATCTGCTGTTCGGCCTGCTCTTCTTTACCGCCAATGGCCACCTGGCCCTGATCTCATTGCTGATGGACAGCTACAAGGCCCTGCCGATCGGCACCTCGCTGCCCGACCCCCAGGCATTCCTGAGCATCGCGCCGACGTTCCTGCTGCAGGTGTTCCGCGGCGCGCTCACGCTGGCGCTGCCGCTGACCGTGGCGATGCTGGCGATCAACCTGGCCTTCGGCGTACTGGCCCGTGCGGCGCCCGCGTTGAACCCGATCCAGCTCGGCCTGCCGGTCGCGCTGCTGTTGGGGCTGTTCCTGCTGACCGTGCTGGCCGGTGAGATGGGCCCGCCCGTGCAACGCCTGTTCGATGCGGCGTTCGATGCCGCCGACAGCGTCAGCCGCTGACCCGGGACACGTGCGGGACAACCGCGTGGGCACCGCATCGCCCTGCACGCCTGCCACTTGCGATCCCCCCGGTGCGTGGCGTTAGTCTTGGCTGACGACGAAATCTTCACCCGCGCTCTGCGCTGATGGCGGCGCGTTCTGTCGTATCGCTCAGGCGTTGACCAAGGAGAGCGTCATCCATGCTGATCGGCAGTTACACCCCGTGGTTGGTGATCGTGTCATTCCTGGTTGCCGTGCTGGCCTCGTTCACTGCGCTGGACATGGCCAGCCGCGTCACCACCGCGGCCACGCGCCGTACCACCTGGTTGTGGCTGATCGGCGGCGGCTGCGCGATGGGGCTGGGCATCTGGTCGATGCATTTCATCGGGATGCTGGCCTTCCGCCTGCCCATCCCACTCGGCTATGCGCTCGGCCTGACCACGGTTTCGCTGCTGGCTGCGATGGCCTCGTCCATCTTCGCGCTGTGGCTGGTTTCGCAGCCGACCCTGCCGCACGGCCGCCTCGCCCTTGGCGCACTGCTGATGGGCAGCGGCATCGCCGCGATGCACTACCTGGGCATGGCCGCGCTGCACATGCAGCCCGGCATCGACTACCACCCCGGCTGGGTGGCCCTGTCGTTGCTGATCGCCGTCGTCGCCTCCTGGACCGCGCTGTTCATCGCCTTCCGCCTGCGCAGCAGCCATCGGCGCCTGCGCGACCGTGCCGCGCCGGCACTGGTGCTGGGCACGGCGATCGTGGGCATGCACTACACCGGGATGGCCGCCGCCCGCTTCCCCGCGGGCAGCATCTGCGGTGCCGCCGGCGGAGAGGGCCTGCAGGCGCAGTGGCTGGCACTGGTGGTGCTGGCCCTGACCATCGCGATCCTGGCGGTGGTGCTGATCGTGTCCTGGCTGGACCAGCGCATGGAGGCCCAGCTGCTGCGTCTGCGCAACACCGACCTGAGCAGTTCGCTTGACGATGCCTATGCCGAGCTGACCCAGGCGGCCCTGCACGACCCGCTCACCCGCCTGCCGAATCGTCGCCTGCTGCAGCAGCGGATCGAGCAATCCCTGGCCGAAGCGGAGCAGCGCGGCAGCCGGTTTGCGGTGATGTTCATGGACCTGGACGGCTTCAAGCAGGTCAACGATGCCTACGGCCACCAGACCGGCGACGCCCTGCTGGTCGCCGTGGCGGACCGCACCCGCAAGCTGCTGCGCCCGGCGGACATGCTGGCGCGGCTGGGCGGCGATGAATTCGTGCTGGTGGTGCCGATCGAGAACGACGAAGACGTGGCGACACTGGCCAGCCGCATCATCCAGACCGTCGGCCGCGAGCCGTTGCTGCCGCGCCACGACCTGCAGGTGACGGCCAGCGTCGGCATCGCGATCTGTCCGGACCACGCCGCCAGCGAGCGGCAGCTGATGGCCTTCGCCGATGCCGCGATGTACCAGGCCAAGGAGGCCGGGCGTAATGCCTACGTGCTGTTCGCCGAGTGGATGAACGACAGCGCCGAACAGCAGTTCCAGCTGTTGGCCGACCTGCGCCGCGCGATCGGCACCGAGCAGCTGTTCCTGCACTATCAACCCAAGACCCGCGTGGCCGGGCAGTCGGTCAGCGGCGCTGAAGCCCTGATCCGCTGGCGCCATCCCCAGCAGGGGCTGATTCCGCCAGACCGCTTCATCCGCCTGGCCGAGCGCAGCGGCGTGATCAACGAGATCGGCCGGTGGGCGCTGGACGAAGCCTGCCGCCAGCTGCGTGTGTGGCACGACGCCGGGCATGACGGCTGGACAGTCTCGGTGAACCTCTCCCCGATCCAGTTCGCCTCGCCCAACCTGCTGCAGGAGGTGCGCGAGGCGCTGCAGACCCACCGGATCGAACCACGCCGGCTGATCCTGGAAATCACGGAAAACACGGTCATGCGCGACACCGAGGCGAGCCTGACGCTGCTGCTGGCGATGGCGGCGCTGGGCGTGGGCATCTCCATCGACGATTTCGGTACCGGCTACTCCAGCCTGCTCTACCTCAAGCGCCTGCCGGCAACCGAGATCAAGATCGACCACGCCTTCGTACGCGACCTGGAGAACAGCTCCGAAGACGTGGTGATCGTCTCGGCGATCGTGGCGCTGGGGCACGCGCTGGACATGGACATCGTGGCCGAAGGCGTCGAAACCGCCGGGCAGCGCGCCTACCTGGAACGGTTGGGCTGCGACTACCTGCAGGGTTACCTGCTGGGGCGCCCGGTGGACCCGGAGCGGTTCATGCAGCTGCATGACCACCCGCGCCCGCGGGTGGAGATCGCCGCCGGATGGAAGGCGGAGGCGCGGCCAGGCGCGGCAACAGGCTAGCCGCACGCGCTGGAAATTGACGGCTGCGCGCAATACCCTGCCCCCTATCATGGGAACAGCAGGCAGCAGGATGTCAGGGAAGAATGTGTTTGAAGGTCCGCGCTGGCAGCGCGATCTTGTTCGTTTCCTTCCCTTGAAGAGCCAGTTCGTGCTTTCCGGGAACATCCGTGACCTGCAGGCCGCCGAAGTGGCACCGGGCACGGTCACCGCGCAGAGCTTCAATCAGACCCTGTGCAACACCCTGCTCGACCAGGGCTATGCGCAGGTGCTGGGCTGGGATCCGTTGGCCGGCTTCCGCGCCCTGGAACGCCCCGGCACCGATCCCGCCAGCGGCATCGCCCTGCTGCAATCGCTGGGGCTGACCCCGGTGGATGGCGCCGCGCCCGCCGGTATCGACCTGCTCAGTGCCACGCTCCAGCGGCTGGTGGTCCGCCCGGGCGAGCCGGTGGCAGTGATCATCGATTTCGCCTCGCGCCTGGCAGTGCGCAGCGACGCCCTCAGCGCCGCCGAACACCAGCTGTTCACCCAGGCCCTGGTGCTCTCCCACCAGGCACGCAGCCGACCGGGTGGCGTGCAGCGCAAGCCCTTCTTCAACACGGTGCTCTGGGTAGTGGAGAAGGAAGGTGACCTGCCCGACTGGCTGCTGGTCGGCAACCCGCGCATCCGCCACATTCCGGTGGTCAAGCCGGACCAGCTCACCCGGCGCGCACTGGCCCCGGCGCTGCTCAAGGGTCTGGCCGGTGCCCCGGACGCCAGTGCCGAGGCCACCGCGCAGGCGGTGGATGCATTCGTGCAGAGCACCGAGGGGCTGCTGTTGCTGGACCTCAGTGCCATCGCGCAGCTGGCCCGGGTCGAAGGGGTGGCGGTGGACCAGATCGGCGACGCCGTGCGCCGCTACAAGGTCGGGGTCACCGAAGACCCCTGGCTGCGCATTGACCGGCAGCGCATCCGCATGGGCGATGCGTTCGTCCACCAGCGGGTCAAGGGCCAGCACCATGCGGTGACCCACATGCTGGACATCGTCAAGCGCGCGATGACCGGCGTGGGGGCCAGCCGCAAGGGCAACCGGCCGCGCGGCGTGGCGTTCCTGGCCGGCCCCACCGGCGTGGGCAAGACCGAGCTGGCCAAGACCGTCACCAGCCTGCTATTTGGTGACGAAAGCGCCTACATCCGGTTCGACATGTCCGAGTTCAGCGCCGAGCATGCCGACCAGCGGCTGATCGGCGCTCCGCCCGGCTACGTGGGCTACGACGTGGGCGGCGAACTGACCAACGCCATCCGCGAGAAGCCGTTCAGCGTGGTCCTGTTCGATGAGATCGAGAAGGCCCATCCGCGCATCCTCGACAAGTTCCTGCAGATCCTCGATGACGGCGTGCTCACGTCCGGGCGTGGCGACCGCGTGTACTTCTCCGAGGCGCTGATCGTGTTCACCTCCAATCTGGGCATCTACCGTCAGGGCGAGCATGGCGAGCGCGTGGCCAACGTGCTGCCCGGCGAGCCTTTCGAACAGGTGCAGAGCAAGGTGCACGACGAAATCGACCGGCACTTCAAACTGGTCCTGAACCGGCCGGAGATCCTCAACCGGATCGGCGAGAACATCATCGTGTTCGATTTCATCCGCGAGGAGGTCGCGGTGCAGATCTTCGACCAGATGGTCGACGCGACCCTGGCCGACCTGCAGGCCCAGCACCTGCGCGTGACCCTGGCCGCGCCGGCCCGCCACGCGCTGCGCGCGCTATGCCTGAAGGACCTCTCCAACGGCGGGCGCGGCATCCGCAACCAGCTCGAGGCGCACCTGCTCAACCCGCTGGCGCGTGCCCTGTTCGACCAGGACGCGCAGCCCGGCCAGCAGTTCACCATCGTTGCGGTGGATGCCAACGTGCTCAACCTGGAACGCGGTTGAACCGTCCACTGCAGCTGTCACGCGTGCATTTCCCGGTGACCACGCTGGGGCCGGGGCAACGCCTGGGCATCTGGTTCCAGGGCTGCAGCATCCGCTGCAGCGGCTGCATTTCAGCCGACACTTGGGGCCCGGGGCGCACTGTCGTCGACGTGGCCTCCCTGCTCGAGCAGGTGGCCCCGTGGCTGGATCAGGCCGACGGCGTCACCATTTCCGGCGGCGAGCCGTTCGACCAGTTCGACGCCCTGCTGCAGATGCTGGTGGGACTGCGCCAACGCACCGCCGCGGACATCCTGGTGTACAGCGGCCACCCGCTGGAAACGCTGCAGCCCATGCTGGACCAGGCGCGCGACCTGATCGACGCGGTCATCAGCGACCCCTACCTCGAACAGGCGGACCAGTCGCTGGCGCTGCGCGGCAGCGACAACCAGCGCCTCACTCTGCTCACCGCGCTGGGTCGGTCGCGCCTGGCCGGCCTGGAGCGGGCCAGCACGCCGGCCGACAAGGCACTTGACCTGATGTTCGATGCCACCGGCACCGTCTGGATGGCCGGCATCCCCCGCCGCGGCGACCTGCTGCGCCTGCGCGAGCTGCTGCGCGCGCAGGGCCACCAGGTACAGACCAGCGCACACACTTCATCGCGTCGTCCAGTCGAGTAACTCCATGATTCGTTTTTGCCCCAATTGCCACACCGAACGCGCGCTGGCCGAGATGTTCTGCGAAGGCCATGTCGATGCGCACGCGTGCGGCTGGGATCTGGCCGGCGAGCCGATCCATCCCGATGGCTGGCGGCCGCAGAGCGTGGTCACCCAGGCAGCGGTGCAGGCATCGACGGTCGGCGCCGTTGCCGCGGAGGTGGTCTGCGACAACGGCCACCCGATGACCCCCGGCGACCTGATGTGCCTGCACTGCGGCGCCAGCGCGACCGATGGGACGGCGGCGACGGACCTGCCGCCCCCTGTGGCCGACAGCAGCGAAACCGTCATCGATGGCTGGCGGCTGCTGCGCCAGATCAGCAGCACCGACGGCGTGCGTGACCGCTACCAAACCGAACACACCACCACGGCGGTGCAGGCCGTGCTAACCCTGTACCGCCCCGGTGCCGAGCCCGACCCGGCCATCTACGACGTGATCCGCCGCCTGCCCCGCGCGCACGTGCCGGAGATCATCGCCACCGGGCGCTGGGATGACCGCGCGTTTGAAGTGGTGGAAATGCTCACCGGTGGCACCCTGGCCGAACTGGGCAGCGTGATCGGCGACCGCGATGCGGTCCGGCATATCGTCAGCGAACTGGGCCAGGCGCTGCATGCGTTCAACGAAGCCGGGCTGCGCCACCGCGACCTGCGCCCGGCCAGCCTGCTGGTGCGGGCGCGCGCGCCACTGGACCTGGTGATCAGCGGATTCGGTTCGGCCCGGTTGTCCGAGTTCGACCTGGACATCGTCTCGCCCCTGGAGATCAGCCGCTACATGGCGCCCGAGGCGATCGCCGGTGGCGTGGCAGCGGCGTCGGACTGGTGGAGCCTGGGGATGATCCTGCTCGAACAGCTCACCGACGGCGCCTGCTTCGACGGCATCCATCCCAAAGCGTTCCTGATCCACGTGCTGGCCAATGGTGTCCCGATTCCGGAAACGCTGGACCCGGAGCTGGCGCTGCTGCTGCGCGGGCTGCTGGCCCGCGACCGCCACCAGCGCTGGCAATGGCCGCAAGTGGCCGACTGGCTGGCCGGCATCGCCGTGCCGGCACCGCCGGCGGCGCAGCACGCGCACGATGAGGGCGATGGCGCCAGCCTGCCGCTGGCCACGCGCCGCTATCATCGCCCGGCCGTGTTCGCGCTGGCCGCCGCCCAGGCCGACGGCTGGGACCAGGCCCTGGACCACCTGCTGCGCGGAGCGATCGTCACCTGGGCCGAGCAGGTCGGCCTGCCTGCCACCGGCATCGCCGGGCTGCGCCAGATTGCCCGCCACGAAGGCATCGAGGACGATTTCCGGCTGATGCTGGCGTTGAAGGTGCTCAACCCGGAAATGCCGTTGATCCATCGGGGCGACATCGTCACGCCCGGCTGGTTGCTTGAGCACCCATTGGAGGGCTACCGGCTGGTCAGCGGTTCGGTGCCGGACCTGCTGGAACACCTGCAGACCGACAACTGGCTGTGCAGGCTCAAGCGGCGCGAGGAAAGCGTGCGCCAGCGCGCGCTGCACCAGCACATCGCCCTGGTCGAGGAATCCCTGCGCGTCTACCTGCTGTCCACCTCGCGGGCCAAGCTGGCCTCGCAATGGCAGGAACGCCAGCGCCTGCTGCCTGACACCGCGCATCCCGGGCTGCTGTCGCTGGCCGAGCGCCGGGTGGTGGCCGAAGAAGACCTGATCGTGTTGCTGAGCGCGGAAATCGGCCAGTTCCGCAGCGCCGAGGCCATCCTTGCCGAGGCGGCCACGCTCGCCGCCAGCGCCGGTCTCGACGCCTTCGACAGCGACGCAGCCGCGGCCCTGCTGCAGCACCCGCGTACCGAGCTGTATCGCAGCGTGGACGCACGCATCCTGGGCTTCGCCCGCTCCGGCCTGCCCGTGGTGGATGGCTGGGCCGAGCAGTTCCGGCTGGAACGGCGCATGCCGCTGGCGCGCGCCCTGGTGGTGCTGGCCGTGCCCGCCAGCCGCTGGCTGCAGCCGCAGAAGCAGCAGTACGTGTCGCAGATCCTGGACTTCTTCGAAAAGAAAGTGGTCACCGCGGTGATGCGCGGCCCGCTGGTGCGCATGAGCATCGGCAAGACCACCGCACGCGTGGACATGCACGACGTGGACAGCGCCCGGCGACCCGCCGCCGCGCTGCTCGATCACCTGTTGCAGCGCAACGCGCGCGCCGTGCAGCTGGACCCCGAATCGTTCCAGCGCAACCCGCTGCTGGAACCCCGCCTGATGGCCTTGGCACGGCAGAGCGCGCTGTACAAGCGCGACACCGGCATCGATGGGCTGTATCTGGGTTTTCCGTTCCTGCTCAGCCGCGATCCGCGCGGCACCTCGCGCACCCGCATCATTCCGCTGCTGCTGTGGCCGGCCACGCTGCTGCTGGAGCCGGGCACGCGCGGCCAGGTCGGGCTGGCCTTCGATGGCGAACGCGAGGAAGTACGGCTCAACCCTGCGCTTGAAAGCATGCTGGGTGCCGAGACCTGCAAGCGCTGGCGCAGCACCGCCGACGAACTGCTGGGCCGCTCGGCGATCCGCGCCGCCGATGTGATGGATGCCTTCGGGATGCTGGCCACGATCCGCTCGCGCAGCCTGGTCGGCCTGCCCCCGAGCAGCGTGGAGGTGGCGCCCTACCAGGACGAACTGGAGTGCGCCGCGGTACTTTTCCATGTCACGTTCATGGGCCAGGCCATCGGCGAAGACCTGCGCCAGCTCAAGGTTCTGTCGCCGTCCGGCACCGGCCTCGAAACCGCGTTGCGGCTGGCACCGCCGACCGACGCCGACGGCACTGCCACGCCTGCCACGCCGGAGCTGCAGCGCTACTTCACCGTGGCCAGCGATCCCTCGCAGGAAGCGGCAGTGCTGCAGGCACGGCAGGGGCCGGGCCTGTTGATCGAAGGCCCGCCTGGCACCGGCAAGAGCCAGACCATCGTCAACATGGTGGCCGACGCGATCGGCCGGCAACGCAGCCTGCTGATCGTCTGCCAGAAGCATGCGGCGTTGGAAGTGGTGCACAAGCGCCTGGTCGCTGAAGGGCTGGGCCAGCGCGTGGTCATGCTCAACGACGTCAACCGCGACCGCGAACCGGTCATCCGCAGCATCCGCGAGCAGCTCGACGCCCTGTTTACCGCCGGCGCCACGCAAACGGCCTGGCAGCAGCAGCGCCAGCAGGTGGCCGCGCGGATCGAGGCACTGGAAGGCGAACTTGATCGCCACCAGCACAGCCTGCACCAGATCGACGACGCCACCGGGCTGAGCTACCGGCGCCTGCTCGGCGAACTGATCGCGCTGGACGCCGGTACGCCCGCGCTGGTCCTGCCCGCCCTGCGCCAGCGCCTGCTGGCACTGGACCTGCCCACCCTGGTGCAGCGCGAAGAAGCCTGCGCGCCCTTGATCCGGTTGTGGCTGCCGGCCCGTTACGAGGGCAGCCCGCTGGCGCAGCTGCGCCCCTTCGCGGCCGACGCGGACACCCTCGCCGCATTCGTTGCCGCCCTGCAGACGTTCACTGCGGCCGAACAGCACCGGCAGGCGATCCTGCCGGCGCACCCGGCCACGTTCGAGCTGGACGATCCCGCGCCGCACCAGGCGTGGAAGTCGGCGCATGTGGCGACCCTGCTCGGCCTGGATGACGCACAACGGAGCCGACTGGCACGCTGGCTGCCGCTGTTCCGCACCGCGCGCGCGGGCCAGCCAAGTCACGGCGACATCGCGCTGGACCGGCTGCAGCAGATCGAGAAGGCCGTGGCGGCGCTCGACCTTGACGCGTTCTCCAGCACGCTGTCGCCGGCGCTCGCCAGCGTCGACGAGCGCACGCTTGCGCAGCTGCAGCGCGATGCCGCGCGCGTGCTGGGCGCGCGCGGCCTGCTGGCGCGCATCAACCCGCTGCACCTGCTGCGCCGGCAACGGGTGAACCGCGTCCTGCAGGCGCAGTCCCATGTGATGGGGGAAGCGGGCACCGCAGCACTGCTGGCCGCCGCGACGCTGGAAGCGCGCCTGCGCCCGCTGCGCACCGAACTGGCCGGCCTGCACCAGCAGCTGGCGCTGGACCCGGTTGGCCAACAGACCGGCATCGCGCTGGGCCCGATGGCACGCGCCAGCGGGCGCCAACTGCTGGATGTGCAGGCACTTGCCCAGGCGCTGGCGCAGTCGCCCCGCCCCCAGCAGGCCGACGACGCGGCCCTGGCGGGCGACCGCGCGCACCTGGACGCACTGCTGCAGGACCTGGATGCCTCGCTCGCCCGGCATGCCGCCCGCCATGCCAGCGCGCAGCAGCTCGCATTGCTGGCCGACTGGCTGGAGCAGGCGCTGGTCGATGCATTGGCCGCCGCCATCGCCCACAACCACAGCAACGCCCAGGCGCTGCAGCACCTGCACGAGGCCCTGCCCCATCTGGCTGCCTACCAGGCCTTCCGCGGGCGCGCCGGGCAGCTGTCAAGCGCAGACCTCGAACTGCTGGCACTGCTGCGCCAGCTGCAACCGCAGCTGGATACTCTTGCCAGCGACGCGCTGGAGCCGGCCGTGCGCCGCCTGTTGCATCGCGAAGCACGGCTGGGCTGGAAGCACCGCATGGAGCAGGCGAACCCGGCGCTGCAGTTCGGCCAGGATGAAACCCAGGCCAAGGTCGCCAGCCTGGCCGCTGCCGACCAGCAGATGCGCCGGCTCAACCGCCAGATGCTGGGCACCCACATCGACCTGCAGCCGTTGGGCAACCGCAAACAGTGGGAAGACGTCACCCGGCTGACCGGGCGCCGTTCGCGCCGCCTGCGCGAGTTCATCGAGCTGGGTAGCGAACTGGGCCTGATGCACCTGCGCCCGGTCTGGCTGATGAACCCGGACGTGGCCAGCCGCGTGCTGCCACTGCAGGCGGGGCTGTTCGACACGGTGATCTACGACGAGGCCTCGCAGATGCCGGTCGAGTTCGCCCTGCCCACGCTGTTCCGTGGCCGGGTCACGGTCGTCAGCGGTGATGAGAAGCAGATGCCGCCCACCGCCTTCTTCTCCAGCCGGGTGGAAAGCGATGAAGCAGAGGTCTTCGATGGCGACGAGCCCGATGCCGAGGTCGATGCCGAACAGCGCGACGCCTTCGAGGAAACCTGGAACCGGCGCGAAATCAAGGATTGCCCGGACCTGCTGCAGCTGGCCCGCAATGCCCTGCCCAGCACCACGCTGCAGATCCACTACCGCTCGGCGTACCGCGAACTGATCGGCTTCTCCAATGCGGCCTTCTACGGCAACCGCCTCAACGTGCCGGTACGCCATCCGCGCAGCAGCATCGCGCGGATCAAGCCCCTGGAGCTGATCCAGGTCGACGGCGTGTACCAGCACCAGAGCAACCCTGCCGAGGCGGCGCGGGTGGTGGAGTACCTGGCCCAGGTGTGGCAACAGCCCTATGCCATGCGCCCCTCGGTGGGCGTGGTCACCTTCAACCGCAAGCAGGCCGAGTTGATCGAGGAACACCTGGAACAGCGCGCCGGGCAGGATGCCGCCTTCCGCGCCGCATTCGCCGAGGAACGCGAGCGCAGCGAAGACGGCGAGGACATGTCGGTCTTCGTCAAGAACGTGGAAAACGTGCAGGGCGACGAGCGCGACATCATCGTGTTTTCCTCCACCTTCGGCCGCAACGCGCAGGGCACCTTCCGGCGCAACTTCGGCGTGCTCGGCCAGACCGGCGGCGAGCGCCGCCTCAACGTGGCCGTCACCCGCGCCCGGCAACGGGTGGTGATGATCACCTCGATGCCGATCGCCGACATCTCCGACCTGTTCAACACCCAGCGCGCCCCGGCCAGCCCGCGCGACTACCTGCAGGGTTACCTGGAGTACGCCCGCGCCCTGTGTGCCGGCGAGTTCGACGGCAGCGCACGGCTGTTGGATCGCCTGCAGACCGACCGCAGCGTGGCCAACCGCACCCACGCGGCGCCCGCCGACGGCTTCACGCAGATCGTCGGTGCCTACCTGCAGTCGCTGGGATGGAATGCGGCCGCCGCCAGCGAAGGCGATGCATTCGGGCTGGACTTCGCCATCGAACACCCCGACACCGGCAACTTCGCCATCGGCATCGAGTGCGACGCGCCCAGCCACCCGCTGCTGGCGCATGCCCGCGCCCGTGAAATCTGGCGCCCCTCGGTCCTGCGTCGCGCCATCGGCGGCATCCACCGGGTGTCCTCGCATGCCTGGTACCACGACGGTGAGGCCGAACGGGCACGCCTGCGCGTTGCCATCGAGGCGGCCATGGCCCCCGCCCCGGTGCCGCCCCCGCCTGTCCCCGCGCAACCGGAAACCCTGCCATGAGTGGTCCCAAAGTCGTCCGTATCGTGACTGCCGAAGAACTGCTGGCCCTGCGCGAGGCGATGCTGCACCGGCTGGACCAGGCGGTAGCGCGCTGGCAGGCGCAGTGCGAGCAGGTCGGCGAGCGTGACGCCTCGGCCGTGGCCGCCGTCATGGCACGCCGCCAGGCCCTGCAGGCACTGCTGGCAGACAGCGACAACACGCGGTATGCGCAACTGATCGAGGCCGAAATCGCCTTCCTGCAGGCCGACACCCGCGACCGCGAGGCGCGCGCCGTGGACCGCGCTGCGGCAGGCCGCCAGCAGCAGCGGCGGCAGCGCGACAACGCTGCGGCCGTGCTCAAAACGCTGCAGGATCGACCCGTCGATGCAGATGCGAGCCTGCTGCAGGCGCTACGGGCACTGGCCGACGGTCATCCCGGTGCTGACGCGGAGGCGGTGCTGGCCCGTGCCTTCGCCCTCCTTTCGCCCCCGGAGGAGCAGGCAACACTGACCGAGGACCAGCGCGCGTTGGCCACTGCATTGCAGACCTCGGCGCCCACCCCCACGCTGGCCGACTGGGCCGCCGGGCAGCCCGCCGACCCCGGACGCGCGGCGCGCCTGCTGCGCGTGGACCGCTACATCGCCGAACTGCAGGTACTGCAAGGCCCGGCAGTCGCCGCGCCCTACCTGGAGGCGCTGCACCACGCCGAGCAGGAAACCGCTCCGCAGCGGCGCAACCTGCTGCTGGACAGCCTGGTTCTGGAACTGGCCGCCGCCTCGGCCGCGTTCGCCCAGCGCCGCGTGCAGCTGGAGCGGCTGCAGGATGTGGCCAGCAGGCTGGCGGCACTGGACCCGGTTGACCCTGCGCCGTTGCTGGCCCAGGTGGGCGCGTGCAGTACCGCCACCGCGCTGCCGCTGCTGACCGCGCTGACCCAGCAGTGCGACGCCGCCCTGGCCAGCCACCAGCAGGCGCTGGCGGCAGTTTCCCGGCGCCAGGCCGTACTCGACGGTCTGGCCAGCCTCGGCTATGAGGTGCGCGAAGGCATGGCCACCGCATGGCAGGACAGTGGCGCGGTGGTGCTCAAGAAAGCCGCCACCCCCGGCTATGGCGTTGAAGTGGGCGGCCAGGCCGACGGTGGGCGTCTGCAGGTCCGGGCCGTGGCGCTGGCGGCCGACCGTGACCGCAGTCGCGACCGCGACATCGAAACCCTGTGGTGCGGCGAGTTCGGACGGCTGCAGGCGCTGTTGCACGGTCAAGGCACTGAGCTGGTGGTCGAGCGGGCGCTGGGCGTGGGTGAGGTGCCCTTGAAGGAGGCCATCGCCACCGCGACGCCGTCCGGACAGGTGCAGGTGTCGCACGCGCGCAGCGGCTCGATCTGACGTCACGGAACGGTTCTTGCACGACCCCGGGTATTCCCCCGTGTCGTGCAGCCCATGTCCGAGAACGAACAAGCCGGCGAAAAGACCGAGCAACCTACCGAAAAACGCCTGCGCGATGCCCAGGAACAGGGCAACATCCCGCGTTCGCGTGAGCTGGCGACGGCGGCTGTGTTCGGTGCCGGTGTGCTGGCGCTGATGGCCTTCTCCGGCACCATCGCCCGCAACGCCAAGACCTGGATGCAGGTCGCGCTGAGCCCCGAGCCGGGGCTGCGCCTGCATCCCCAGGCGTTGTTCGGGCACTTCGGCGAATTGATGCTGCGCTTGCTGGTGGCCATGTGGCCGCTGCTCGTGATCTGTCTGCTGGCCTGCTTCCTCTCGCCAGTGGCGATGGGCGGGCTGCGCTGGTCGAACAAATCGCTGATGCCCGATTTCAAGCGGCTCAGCCCGATGGCCGGCATGAAGCGCCTGTATGGCCCGGAAGCGATTGCCGAGTTCACCAAGTCCCTGCTGCGCATCGCCTTTGTCGGCACCGCCGCCGGGCTGGTGGTGTGGCACGGCATCCGCTCGCTGCGTGACCTGCTCAACCAGCCACTGGAGGCCGCGATGATCCACGGCCTGGGCTTCACCCTGAAGCTCATGCTCGCCACCGGCGGCGCAATGATGCTGCTGGCCGCCATCGATGCCCCGTACCAGCGCTGGAACTGGATGCGCAAATTGAAGATGACCCGTGAAGAGTTGCGCCGGGAAATGAAGGAGAGCGAGGGCAGCCCGGAGGTCAAGGGCCGCATCCGCCAGCTGCAGCAGCAGATGTCCAACCGCCGGATGATGGAAGCGGTGCCCACCGCCGATGTCGTGGTGGTCAATCCCACCCATTACGCGGTGGCCCTGAAGTATGAAGGCGGAAAGATGGGGGCGCCCACCGTGGTGGCCCTGGGCGTGGATGAAACCGCCCTGCGCATCCGTGAGGTGGCCGACGGCAACAAGGTCGCCATCGTCTCCGCCCCGCCTTTGGCACGCGCCTTGTATCGGGAAGGTCAACTTGGAAAGGAAATTCCCGTGAGACTGTATTCGGCCGTGGCCCAGGTGCTCTCCTATGTCTACCAGCTGCGCGGCTGGCAGACCGGCCCGATGCCGGCAGCGCCCAGCATCGACATCGATGAATTCGGCAAGGGAGGCCGCCCGTGAGCGCGCAGCCGGCCGGCATGAACGCGCGCCGCGCGCTGGACATGATCCGCCACGGGCTGGGTGCCCCGCTGATCGTGCTGGCCCTGCTGGCGATGGTGGTGGTGCCGCTGGCACCGCCCGTGCTGGATGCGCTGTTCACCTTCAACATCGCCATCTCGCTGATGGTGCTGCTGGCGGTGGTCTATGTGAAGCGCCCGCTGGACTTCACCATCTTCCCGATCGTGCTGCTGATCACCACCATGCTGCGGCTGGCGCTGAACGTGGCCTCCACCCGCGTGATCCTGCTGCACGGCCAGAACGGCCACGAGGCCGCCGGCAAGGTGATCGCCTCGTTCGGCGAGTTCGTCATCGGCGGCAACTACGCGGTCGGCATCGTGGTCTTCGCGATCCTGACCATCATCAACTTCGTGGTGATCACCAAGGGCGCCGGCCGCGTGTCCGAAGTGACCGCACGCTTCATCCTCGATGCCATGCCCGGCAAGCAGATGGCGATCGACGCCGATCTCAACGCCGGTTTGCTGACGCGTGAAGAGGCCAAGGCCCGCCGCGAGGAGGTCCGTGAGGAAGCTGACTTCTACGGCGCAATGGACGGTGCCAGCAAGTTCATCCGCGGCGACGCGATCGCCGGCATCCTGATCCTGTTCATCAACCTGGTCGGCGGCCTGGCGGTCGGCGTGCTGCAGCATGGCATGCCCTTCGGCGATGCCGCCGCGACCTACACCCTGCTCTCCATCGGTGACGGCCTGGTGGCCCAGCTGCCGGCCCTGCTGGTGTCCTCGGCGGTGGCCATGCTGGTCACCCGCGCCTCGCGCTCGCAGGACATGGCCCAGGCCATGATGGGCCAGGTATTCGGCCAGTACCGCGCACTGACCATCGCCGCGGCGATCCTCGCAGTCGTCGGCCTGGTCCCGGGCATGCCCAACGTCGCCTTCTTGACGCTGGCCGCGATCCTCGGCTTCATCGCCTGGAAGGCGTGGAAGAAGAGCACCGCCCAGGCCGCGGCGGCTGATTCCCCAGCCGCCAATCGCCCCGATACTCTCGGCCTGCCCGGTGCAGCGCCCTCGCCCACCGCCGAGCTGACCTGGGACGAACTGCGCCCGGTCGATCCGCTCGGCCTGGAAGTCGGCTACCGGCTGATCCCGCTGGTGGACAAAAACCAGGGCGGCGAGCTGATGGCGCGGATCAAGGGCGTGCGCCGCAAGCTCACCCACGACATCGGCTTCCTGATTCCCTCGGTGCATATCCGCGACAACCTGGAACTGCCGGCGACCGCGTACCGCCTGCTGATCCACGGGGTGCCGGTGGCCACCGCGGAAATCCATCCCGACCGCGAACTCGCGCTGGACCCGGGCAGTGCGCTGGGCACGCTGGAAGGCATTGCCGGCAAGGACCCCGCCTTCGGCCTGGATGCCACCTGGATCCAGCCGCACCAGCGCGCCAATGCCGAATCGATGGGCTACACCGTGGTCGACCCGGCCACCGTGGTCGCCACCCATCTGTCGCACCTGATCCGCGAGCACGCCCCGGAGCTGCTCGGCCACGAGGAAGTGCAGCAGCTGCTGGCCAACCTGGCCAAGAGCGCCCCCAAGCTCGTCGAAGATCTGACGCCCAAGTCGCTGCCGCTGTCGGCCGTGGTGCGGGTATTGCAGAACCTGCTGATCGAGCGCATCCCGATCCGCCAGCTGCGCAAGATCGTCGAATCGTTGGTGGAAAGCGCGCCGACCAGCCAGGACCCGGCCGTGCTCACCGCTGCCGTACGCAACGCGCTGGGCCGTTTCATCGTGCAGGAGATCGCCGGGATGTCGCCGGAGCTGCCGGTGTTCACCCTCAACCCGCAACTGGAACGGGTCTTGCAGGAGTCCACGCAGGGCAACGGCGCCGCGCTGGAACCCGGACTCGCCGAGCGACTGCATCAAAGCCTGGCCGAATGTGTCGGCAAGCAGGAAGCGAAGAACGAGCCCGCGGTCGTGCTGGTGCCTGGCCCGGTACGTGCGGCGCTGGCACGGCTGGTACGCCACAGCGTCCCCTCGCTGTCCGTACTCGCCTACAGCGAGGTGCCCGAGGACAAACGGTTGAAGCTGGTCGGCACGATCAGTTGAGCCGGACACCCGACGGTACCGCGACAGAAAACAGACACCTCATTCGATTTCACCGCAGCAGGAAATAAAGGGACTCCCTGACCGTGCAGACCACCGACAACCAGCGTTTCCCTTCCACGACTCCGCCGCCACAGTCCCGGTACCACAGCATGAAAATCAAACGCTTCGTCGCCTCCGATATGCGCTCGGCCATGAACCTGGTGCGCAAGGAACACGGACCGGACGCAGTGATCCTGTCCAACCGCCGGATCGAGGAAGGTGTCGAAATCGTGGCGGCGGCCAACTATGACGAAAGCGCCGTGCAGCGTGCGCTGGAAGCGGCCCGCAAGGACGTGGCCCCACCGCCGGTGCCGCGCCCGCGCAGCGCCGCCGATGCCGTGATCGCCGCCGTGACCCGCCGCAGGGCCCCGGTCGCCGCGCCCGAGCCGGTGGCCGCGACCACCTCGGCCGTCGCCGCGCTGGCCCGCGCCGCCGTCGGCGCCACCGGTCGCACCCTGGATACCGCCAACGAGATCGTGCCGCCGCCGGGCAGCAGCGGCTTCGCCGCCACCCTGGCCCGTGCCAGCGTCGGCCCGGCCGTCAACGAACCGTCGCTGCCGGAGCAGATCTTCGCGCCGTTCAATGTCGAGCAGGCCGCGGCCGCGTCGCCAGCGCTGCTGCAGCCTGAGCCGCTTGTCGCCGAGCCCACCGTGGCGGCCGTGAACCCGCCGATCAACCGCGCGCGCTTCGTCATCGACCCGCCGATGGACGACGAACCGCACTTCCAGATGCACGTGCCGGCCGCCGCCGTGGCGATGCCGCCGCTGCCGGTCAGCGTCACCGTGCCGCCGGCCCTGCCTGCGGCCGAGAGCGTCGTGGCAGCGCCGGACACGGCCGCCCAAGCGCGTGCCGAAAACCCGGCGCCCGCCGTTGTCGCCGAACCGGCGCAGGCCCAGCCCCAGCCGGCCGCCGAACTGGTGGTGGTGCAGCGTGATGACGAAGAGATCCGCCAGCTGCGTCACGAAGTGGCCGGCATGCGCCATGTCATCGAGCGCGAGATGAACCGCTTCACCGACGAGCGCCTGCGCGGCTCGCCGGTCCGCGCTGCCGCACTGGACCTGATGGACGAGTACGGCTTCGATGCCGGCATCAGTCGCGACGTGGCCATGCAGATTCCGCTGGACACCGAAGCCCACCGTGGCCGCGGGCTGATGCTCGGCCTGCTCTCCAAAAAGCTGCCGATCGCCCCGGTCGACCCGCTCGAAGCTGGCGGCGTGATCGCCCTGGTCGGCCCCACCGGTGCCGGCAAGACCACCACCATCGCCAAGCTGGCCTCGCGCTTCGCCGAGGCGCATGCGGCCCGCGATGTCGCCCTGGTCACCACCGATACCGGCCGCATCGGCGCCCGCGAGCAGCTGTACGGCTTCGGCCGGCAGCTCGGCATCGCGGTCCATGAGGCCAGCAGCGGCAGCGATCTGAACCAACTGCTGGAGCGCCTGAAGGACTACAAGCTGGTCCTGATCGACACCGCGGGCCTGGGCCCGCGTGACCGCGCCCTGGCCGCCCAGCTGCAGTGGCTGCGCGCGGCCCAGCAGATCCGCACCCTGCTGGTGCTGCCGGCCAACACCAGCTTCGGCGACATGGACGAGGTGGTCCGCCGCTTCAGCGCCGCCAACCCGCAGGGCGTGGTGCTGAGCAAGCTGGACGAGACCGGCCGCTTCGGCAGCGCCCTGTCGGTGGCCGTGGACCACCGCCTGCCGATCACCTGGGTCACCGATGGCCAGGACGTTCCTGAAGACCTGCACCGTGCCAGTGCGGCCAATCTTGTACTTCGCCTTGAAGATTTGCGCCGCGCGGCCGATATGCCCTGCAACCCGGAGTTGAACCATGCCGTCGCGTGAGTACGCCAAGCTGACCAAGACCTTCCCGTTGTCGGCTACCCGAAGCCAGCCGCTGGGCCCGGTCCGCACCATCGCCGTCACCGGCGGCAAGGGCGGCGTGGGCAAAACGAACGTTTCGGCCAATCTGGCCGTGGCGCTGGCAGACATGGGCAAACGCACGCTGCTGCTGGACGCCGACCTCGGCCTGGCCAACATCGATGTGATCCTGGGCCTGCAGCCGAAGGTGACCCTGGCCGACCTGGTCGCCGGGCGCTGCACGCTGGAAGAAGTGATCATGGAAGGCCCCGGTGGCGTGCTGGTGGTCCCGGCCGCCTCCGGCCGCCGTCACATGGCCGAACTGCAGCCGGCCGAACACGTCGGCCTGGTCAATGTGTTCTCCGAGCTCGAGCGCGAGCTGGACATCATGATCGTGGACACCGCCGCCGGCATCACCGATGGCGTGCTCACCTTCTGCCAGGCCGCGCAGGACACCGTGGTGGTGGTCTGCGACGAGCCGGCCTCGATCACCGATGCCTACGCCCTGATCAAGGTGCTCTCGCGCGAGCGCGGCGTGGACCGGATCCAGGTGGTGGCCAACATGGTCCGCGACCCGAACGAAGGCCGCGTGCTGTACGAGAAGCTATCCCGCGTGTGCGAGAAGTTCCTCGCCGATGTCTCGCTGAACTACCTGGGCTGCGTGCCGCAGGATGACTGGCTGCGCCTGTCGGTGCAGCGCCAGCAGCCGGTGGTGAAGGCCTACCCCTCCAGCCCGGCGGCCCTGGCGCTGACCGAGATCGCGCGCCGCACCGCCCGCTGGCAGGCCCCGACCGAGCCGCGTGGCGGGGTCGAGTTCTTCCTGGAACGCATCCTCAAGCAACGCGGGGTGACGGTATGAAGGGCGCAGCACAATACAAAGAGGTCCAGCGGACCGCGGCCAACGAGTGCATTGCCCAGCACTCGGACCTGGTCCGGCGGATCGCCCACCATCTTGCCGCGCGCCTGCCGGCGAGCGTGGAAGTGGACGACCTGATCCAGGCCGGCATGATGGGCCTGATCGAGGCCTCGCGCAGCTACGACGCCGACCAGGGCGCCTCCTTCGAGACCTACGCCTCGATCCGCATCCGCGGTTCGATGATCGACGAGATCCGCCGGGGCGACTGGGTGCCGCGCTCGGTCCACCGCCGGGCCCGGGATGCCGCCGCCACCATCCGTCGCCTCGAGCAGAGCACCGGCCGCGCCGCCAGCGCCACCGAAGTGGCGGCCGCGATGGACATGCCGCTGCCGGATTACCTGCGGCTGATGGAAGACGCCTCGCGCGGCCAGGTGCTGAGCCTGGAATCGCGGATCGAAGACCAGGGCGAGCTCGACACCGTCGCCCAGGGCGGCCCAACCCCGCAGCAGGTGCTGGAACGCGGCGAGTTCGGGCGCGAGCTGGGCAACGCGATCGGCCTGCTGCCCGAGCGCGAACAGCTGGTCCTGTCGCTGTACTACGAGCAGGAACTGAACCTGAAAGAGATCGGCGCCGTACTGGGTGTGAGCGAATCGCGCGTGTGCCAGATCCATGGCCAGGCCGTGCTGCGCCTGCGGGGCCGGCTGAAGATCTTCGAGGCGGCAGACGCCGGCCTCGAGAACCATTGAAATCGAGGAAAGTGCTTTGAACAAGAACATGCGTATCCTGATCGTCGACGACTTCTCGACCATGCGTCGTATCGTCAAGAACCTGCTGGGCGATCTGGGCTTCACCAATACGGCCGAAGCCGAGGACGGGCATGCCGCGCTGGCGATGTTGCAGAGCCAGCCGTTCGATTTCGTGGTCACCGACTGGAACATGCCGGTGATGACCGGCATCGACCTGCTCAAGGCCGTGCGTGCCGATGCCAAGCTCAAGACCCTGCCGGTGCTGATGGTGACCGCCGAAGCCAAGCGCGAGCAGATCATCGAAGCGGCCCAGGCCGGCGTGAACGGCTACATCATCAAGCCCTTCACCGCGCAGACGCTGGAAGAGAAGCTCGGCAAGATCTTCGAACGCCTGGCAGCGAGCGCCTGATGGAGACCCTGAGCGACAAATCCGCGCTGGTGCAGCGCCTGCAGGATGCCCTGGCCGCGCTGGAAACTGGCGACGAAGCCGGCTGGCGCCGGGAAATCGACGCCCTCGCCGCGCTGCGCACGCAGCCGATGATGGCCGGCCTGAACCGCCTGGCCCGCGAACTCGGCCAGGCCCTGGGCGAGCTGCCCAGCCTGCCCAGCGAAGCCGGCGAACTGGATGACGCCTGCGCGCGCCTGGACCACGTGGTGGCGATGACCGAACAGGCCACCCACCGCACGCTGGACCTGGCCGAGGAGTGTCGCTCGCTCACCGAACAGCTGCGCGCCAACGGGTTGACGCCCGACCAGGGCCAACAGCTCGACCGGATCCGCCACAATCTCACCGAAATCGCGCTGACGCAGAGCTACCAGGACCTCACCGGCCAGATCATCCGCCGCGTGGTGGGGATCGTGCGCCGCGTGCATGAAGGTTTCGGTGCGCTCGGTCTGCCGCCACAGGAAGACGAGAAGAAGCGCGACAACAACGGCCTGGCCGGCCCGGCCGTGAGCGGCCTGGATCGCCATGCGGTGTCACAGAACGACGCCGACGACCTGCTCTCGGACCTGGGACTGTAACGATCATGAGTGCTGTTCCAGACGATATCGCTGCCGACTTCATCCTCGAGGCCCAGGAAATCCTGGACCGCGTCGGCGAACAGCTGGTGTCGCTGGAGCAGGCGCCCCAGGACGCCGACCAGCTCAATGCCGTGTTCCGCGGCTTCCACACGCTCAAGGGCGGTGCCGGCTTCCTCGGCATCCAGGCGATGGTCGAACTGTGCCACGCGGCCGAGGAAACCCTCGGCATGGCGCGTTCGGGCCAGGCCACGCTGCAGGCGCACCACTTCGATGCGGCCCAGCAGTCGCTGGACTACCTGCAGTCGATGCTGGATTCGGTCTCGGCCGGAACCGAGCCGGGCTATGCCCCGCCGGAACTGATCGCCCAGTTCGACGTCAACGGTCCGGCCACCCCGACACCCCCGGCTGCCGCCAGCGCCGGCAGCGGCGGTGGCGAGCTGATCACCGATGATGAGTTCGAAGCACTGCTCGACCAGCTGCATGGCGGCGCCGCGCCGACCGCGGTGGCCGTGTCGAAGAAGGACGACGGCCTGATTGGCGAAGACGAGTTCGAAGCCCTGCTTGACCAGCTGCATGGCGGCGCCGTTCCCGGTGCCAAGGCCATTGCCGCTGCGCCCGTGCCTGCAGCGCCCCCGCGCGCCGTGGCCGCCCCGGCGGCGCCGAACGCCAAGCCGGCCCCGGCCAAACCGGTCGCCGAAGCCGAACACACCGTGCGCGTGGATACCAAGCGCCTGGATGCGATCGTCAACCTGATCGGCGAGCTGGTGCTCTCGCGCAACCGCCTCAAGACCCTGCGTGCGCGCCTGCACGATGAAGAACTCGACCGCGCGGTGTCCACGCTGGACATCGCCACCGCGCGCCTGCAGTCGGCGGTCATGCGTACCCGCATGCAGCCGGTCGGCAAGGTGTTCTCGCGCTTCCCCAAGGTGGCCCGCGATGTCGCACGCTCGCTGAAGAAGGAAGTCGAGCTGGAACTGATCGGCGCCGAAACCGAACTGGACCGCAACCTGGTCGAAGCACTGGCCGATCCGCTGGTGCATCTGGTCCGCAACGCGATCGACCACGGCGTGGAAATGCCGGAGCTGCGTGAAGCCCAGGGCAAACCGCGCAGCGGCCACGTGCGCCTGTCGGCCCAGCAGGAAGGCGACTACGTCAGCATCGAGGTGCAGGACGATGGTGCCGGCATCGATCCCGAACGCCTGCGCCAGAAGGCGCGCGAGAAAGGCTTGATCGATCCGGAAGCGGCGGCTCGCCTGAGCAGCGAAGAATGCCTGCACCTGGTGTTCCTGCCCGGCTTTTCGACCAAACAGCAGGTCACCGACATCTCCGGCCGCGGCGTGGGCATGGACGTGGTCCAGTCGCGCATCCGCGAGCTGAGCGGCCAGATCCAGATCCAGTCCGAACTGGGCCGTGGCAGCCGCTTCATGATCCGCGTGCCGCTCACCCTGGCGATCCTGCCCACCCTGCTGGTGCAGGCCGGCGAAGACGTCTACGCCCTGCCCCTGGCCCGCGTGATGGAGGTGCTGCATGCGCCCAACAGCTCGCTGGGCTGGTTCGATGGCCGCGCCGTGCTGGACCGCAAGTCGCACACGCTGGCCCTGGTCGATCTGCGCCACTGGCTGGATGTGGAGCCGATGCCCTCCTCGCTGCTGACCATCGTGGTGCTGCAGGCCGGCGAAGCCCGCTTCGGCCTGGTGGTCGACCAGGTGCGCGGCCGCGAGGAAGTGGTGATCAAACCCCTGCCCAAGGCGCTACGTGGCCTGCGCGGCTATGCCGGTGCCACCCTGATCGGCGATGGCCGGATGGCGCTGATCCTGGACGTGGATGGACTGCGCACCCACCACGATTGACCGCGTGAAAGTGTGACTGCCGCATCACTGGATTCCTTCGGCGTCTCAAGTCCCATTCATACAAGCCGATAACGGAGCCATGGACAGACTCAGCCTCATTGGACTATTCCTCGCGTTGGCCTCGCTGGTCGGCGGCAGCATCCTCAAGGGAGCCGGTCTGGCGTCGCTGTGGTCGCCGGCCGCCTTCGTGATCGTCATCGTCGGCACCATCGCCGCGATCCTGCTGCACACCTCGCCGGCAGTCTTCAAGCATGCGTTCAAGATCGTGCGCTGGGTGATCCGGCCGCCGAGCAGTGACCGTCGCCAGTTGATCCAGCAGATCGTGGAATGGAGCAACATCGCACGCCGCCAGGGCCTGCTCGGCCTGGAAGCGCAGGTGGATGCGCAGGACGATCCGTTCCTGCGCAAAGGCCTGCAGCTGCTGGTGGACGGCGTGGAGCCGGAGACCATCCGGCACATGATGGAAATTGAACTGAGCAGCCAGGAAAGCCAGGACCTGGCCGCCTCCAAGGTGTTCGAGGGCATGGGCATCTACGCCCCGACCCTGGGCATCATCGGCGCCGTGCTCGGCCTGATCGCGGTGATGAAGAACCTGGCCGACCCGAGCAAGCTCGGGCATGGCATCGCCGCGGCGTTCACCGCCACCATCTACGGCATCGCCTCGGCCAACCTGCTGTTCCTGCCGGTCTCGGCCAAGCTCAAGAGCGTGATCCATCACAACAGCCGCGACCGCGAGATGATCATCGAAGGGCTGATCTCCATCGCCCAGGGCGAGAACCCGCGCAACATCGAAACCAACCTGTCCGGGTTCCTGCACTGACATGGCCCGCCGCAGGCACCACGAAGAGCACGCCAACCATGAGGCCTGGGCGATTCCCTATGCCGACCTCATGACGCTGCTGCTCGCCTTCTTCGTGGTGATGTACGCCATCTCCTCGCTCAACGAAGGCAAGTACCGGATCATGGCCGACGCGTTGACCACCGCCTTCGGTGGCGCGCCGCGCACGATCAACCCGGTGCAGGTCGGCAACCAGCAGGTCCAGGGCGGTGGCTGGGACAGTCCCTCGGTGATCAAGGCCGGAAACCGGATCGGCCCCTCCGCACCAGCACCGAGCAACGACCCGACCCTGCTGCCGGCGATGGCCTCGCAGATGCGCATGCCGGTCTCGATCCGCAACCAGGAACAGCTGCAGCGTGCCGAGCGCCAGCTCAACGGCATCGCCGACAAGCTCACCGCCACGCTGGCACCGCTGATCGAGCGCGGCATGATCACCGTGCGCCGCACCGAGCTGTGGATCGAGGTGGAGATCAACAGCGACATCCTGTTCCCGACCGGCTCGGCCACGCTGGACGTTCACGCGCGCGACACCCTCTCCAAGCTGGCCGAAGTGCTGCGTGACGCTCCCAACGGCGTACGCGTGGAAGGCCATACCGACAACATTCCGATCGCCACCTCGCTGTTCCCCTCCAACTGGGAGCTCTCGGCCGGACGCGCGGCCAGCGTGGTGCACCTGTTCGCCGACCAGGGCCTGCAGCCGGCACGCCTGGCGATGGTCGGCTACGGCCAGTTCCGCCCGCGCGAAGACAATGCCAGCGCCGAAGGCCGCAACCGCAACCGGCGGGTGATGGTGATCATCCTGGCCGACACGGCGCAGAGCATCGACCCGATCACCGACCGGCTCAGCGCCGACGCCGACCCCACCGATGCCGCCAAGGCCTCCAGCGTCGGCAACCCCGTTACCCCCGTTACCCCCATCGCACCGGTGCAGTTGCCACCGGTGCCGGCCGGCAGCCGCGTTGGCGCCGCCGTTCCGCCCGCAATGAAGGAGTGAACCGCATGCGTATCTGGGCTGTTGCCAATCAGAAAGGCGGCGTGGGCAAGACCACCACGACGCTCGCACTCGGCCGCGGCCTGGCCACGCAGGGCCACCGCGTGCTGTTGATCGATCTGGATCCGCATTCCTCGCTGACCCGCGCCTTCGGCGTGCCGTTGGATCCGCCGCCTCAGGGTGTGCTGGAGCTGTTCGCCACGCCGCCGGCCGAGTTGCCCACCCTCGCCCGCCACAGCGACATCCCGGGCCTGGACTACGTCTGCGCACAGGCGGCACTGGCCACGCTGGAACGGCGCAGCGCCAACCAGCCGGGCCTCGGCCTGGCCCTGCAGAACGCGCTCGGCCGTCACCAGGGCCAGCATGACTACATCCTGCTGGACTGCGCGCCCACCCTGGGGCTGTTGATGATCAACGCACTGGCCGCGGCCGACCGCCTGATCATCCCGACCCAGGCCGAGCCACTCGCCCTGCATGGCCTGGATGGCATGGTCCGCACCGGCGAGATGGTCGAGCGCTCGCGCCGCCGCGCGCTGCCGATGTCGATCCTGCCGACCCTGTTCGACCGCCGCACCCGCGCCGGCAACGAGACCGTCAAGCTGATGCAGGACAAGCATGGCCATCGCGTCTGGGAAGACGCGATTCCGGTCGATACCCGCATCTGCAATGCCGCCAGCCTGACCGTGCCGCCGCAATCGGAGGATTACCCCGGCCGTGGCCTGGCCGCGTATCGCCGCGCGCTGGAATGGATCCTGGCCGACGATGCACAGCAGATGGAGCGCGCGGCATGAACACCGCCGGCGTGCTCGACGATTACCTGGAGCAGCTGCTTGGCGACGCGATGCCGCCGCCGGCAGCGTCACCGGTGGCCGTCGCGACGGCCGACACCGTCGAAGCGACCGGCGGCCTCGACGCTGCACCTGCGACTGTCGAAACGGCCAGCGCCGACGCGGCGCCGGCCACCGACGAACAGACCGCCGCTGGTACAGCGCCGGCGGCAGACGACCCGGTTGTCCCGCCAGGCTTCAGTGACCTGCTCGACGAGCTTCGCGACGATCCGCTGCTGAGCGGCGCCATGACGCTGCCCACGGCGGGCGCTGCACTGGACGCCGAGGCAGCCTCGGCTGCCATCAGCGCGCCTGCACCGGGATTCGACGACCTGCTCGACGAACTTCGCAACGATCCGCTGCTCAGCGGCGCGATGCCCGCGCCCGCCGAAGAAGCGCGCCCCAGCTGGGACGACCTGCCGCCCGAGGTCGTCTACGAAACCGATCCCATGCCCGCAGGCGCCAGCACGCCAGCCGAATTGTCCGCGCCTGTCGCGCCAGTCGCCCGCGCACCGATTGCCCGGCAGATGCCCTCGATGCCACCCATGCCGGCAGCAACGAGTGCCCGCGCCGGCACGCCCTCATTGGCACAGAGCCGGCCCGGCAGCTGGGAAGAGTTGCAGCGCCAGGCACGCGACCCGGCCTCCAGCCCGCGCGAGAACCGCCGTGCCAGCGAGCGTACCTCGCGCTGGCTGCGCCTGCGCTGCGGCGCCCAGGCCTACGCGCTCGAACTGCTCAAGGTCCAGGAAGTGGTCCTGCCCGTGCCGCTGCTGCCGCTGCGCGGCACCTCCCCGGCGATGCTGGGCATCATGAACCTGCGTGGCCAGGTCGTGCCGGTAATGGACCTGGGCCTCCACCTGGGCAGCAGTGCGGCCGGCAATGACGCCAACACTCGCATCGTGGTGCTGGAGGAGAACGGCGAGACCATGGGCCTGCGCGTATCGGCCGTGGAGGATGTCGCCAATCTCACCGATTCCCAGATCGAGCCCCCCGACACCGCCCGCATCTGCCAGATCTCCAACGACCTGTTCCGTGGCGTGGCCCGGTGCGGCGCCCAGCCGATGATCCTGCTGGACGCGACCCAGTTGCTGAACTGACCAGCACCCACGCGATCGCCCACGCCGCCCCTAAAGCTTTGTGGGTTCGGGCCGTTATCTCTCTCGGAACCGTTTGTCCGGAGCAATGATGAGCACTGTGGCCCTGGGTGATGATCTCGGTATCGAGACCAGCACCGAGCTGAAAACACGTTTGGCCCCCCTGGTGGATCAGGCCGGCGATCTGACGCTGGATGCCAGCCAGATCGGCCGTATCCATACCGCCTCGGTGCAGGTGCTGTGCGCATTCGTCGAGGCCCGCCGCAAGGCCGGGCATCCCACCGGATTCCACGGTTGCACCGCAACCTTCCGTGATGCCGCGCGACTGCTCGGCGTCACCCAGGCCCTCGGCCTGGATGCACCCCATGACAACCTGAAATCTGTGGAGAACGCTGCATGAGCGCACGTATCTTGGTGGTGGACGATTCGGCGTCGATGCGCCAGATGGTCTCTTTCGCCCTCACCTCGGCCGGCTTTTCCGTCGAGGAAGCCGAAGACGGCGCGGTCGCCCTCGGGCGTGCCAAGGGCCAACGCTTCAACGCGGTGGTCACCGACGTCAACATGCCCAACATGGATGGCATCTCGCTGATCCGTGAGCTGCGCCAGCTGGCCGAATACAAGTTCACGCCGATGCTGATGCTGACCACCGAATCGGCTGCGGACAAGAAGTCCGAAGGCAAGGCCGCCGGTGCCACCGGTTGGCTGGTCAAGCCGTTCAATCCGGAACAGCTGGTGGCCACCGTCCAGAAAGTCCTGGGCTGATCCCGCTTCACCTTTCCCTCCCCTCGCAACCGGACACCCCGCACCATGAGCATGGATCTGCAACGTTTCCACGCCACCTTCTTCGAAGAAAGCCGCGAGGGGCTGGATGCGATGGAAGCTGGCCTGCTGGCGCTCGAATCGGGCCAGCAGGACCCGGAGATCATCAACTCGGTGTTCCGCGCCGCGCACTCGATCAAGGGCGGCGCCGGCACGTTCGGCTTCGATGCGATCGCCGCGCTGACCCACGTGCTGGAAACGCTGCTGGACGAACTGCGCGCCGGCAAGCGCGCGCTGGAGCCGGCCGCGGTGGACGCGATGCTGGCCTCGGTGGACGTGCTGCGCGCCCTGCTGCGTGAAGCAGAGCACGGCCAGGCGGCAGACCCGCAGGCGGTTGCCGAGGTCAAGGCGCGCCTGGAAGCGGTGCTGTCCGGCCAGGCCGCCACCGTGGCGCCGGTCGCCGCCGCCAAGGTCGATGACACGCCCGAGGCGTGGCAGATCGGCTTCGTGCCGGCACCGTCGCTGTTCATGAGCGGCAACGACCCGCTGCGCATCATCCGCGAGCTTGAACACCTGGGCTCGCTGCAGGTTGCCGCGCGCCTGGACCGCCTGCCCGGCTTCGACCAGCTCGATCCGCTCGAAGCGCACCTGGCCTGGGACCTGGGGCTGGTCGGCAAGGTGCCGCGCAGCAAGATCGAAGATACCTTTGCCTGGGTCGTGGACGACTGCGAACTGGACATCCGTCCGGCCGCGCCGCCGAGCCTGGCCACCAGCGCGCCGGCCGAGGCCAAGCCTGCCGTCGCCCCCGCCATCGCCCCCGCCGCACCGGCCGCAGCAGCACCGGCCACCGCCGCACACGAAGCTGAAACCTCGATCCGCGTCAGCGTGGACAAGGTCGATGCGCTGATCAACCTGGTCGGTGAACTGGTCATCACCCAGGCCATGCTCAAGCAGGTCTCGCACGCACTGGATCCGGCACAGGCCGAGCAGTTGCTGACCGGGCTGGACCTGCTGGAACGCAATACCCGCGATCTGCAGGAAGCGGTCATCGGCGTGCGCATGCTGCCGGTGGATGCGGTGTTCCGCCGTTTCCCGCGCCTGGTCCGCGATCTCTCTTCGCGCCTGGGCAAGCACGTGCGCCTGCGCACCATCGGCGAAGGCACCGAGCTGGACAAGGGCCTGATCGAAAAGATCGCCGACCCGCTGGTGCACCTGGTCCGCAACTCGATCGATCACGGTCTGGAAATGCCGGACGTGCGTCGCGAGGCGGGCAAGGACGAAACCGGCACGATCACGCTGGCCGCCTCGCACCAGGGTGGGCACATCGTGATCGAAGTCAGTGACGACGGCCGCGGCCTGAACCGCGACAAGATCCTGTCCAAGGCGCTCGAGCGTGGCCTGAGCGTGCCGGACAACCCCACCGACGCGCAGGTCTGGGACCTGATCTTCCAGCCGGGCTTTTCCACCGCCGATGCCGTCACGGATCTGTCGGGGCGTGGCGTCGGCATGGACGTGGTCCGCCGCAACATCCAGGCACTGGGCGGTGAGGTGCAGCTGGAAAGCCAGGCCGGCAACGGCACCCGCGTGCTGATCCGCCTGCCGCTGACGCTGGCGATCCTGGATGGCATGACCGTCTCGGTGGCCGGCGAAACCCTGATCCTGCCGTTGGCCTACGTCCTCGAAGCCCTGCAGCCGCAGGCCGACGATGTGCGCACCATGGCTGGCGAGGGCCGCGTGCTGCGCGTCCGCGGCGAGTACCTGCCGATCCTCTCGCTCAGCGAGTACTACGGCTACGGCGGGCGCGCGCTGGACGATCCGCTGGTGGTCGTCGTCGAGGGCGATGGCCAGAAGATCGCGCTGGAAGTGGACGAACTGGTCGGCCAGCAGCAGGTGGTGGTCAAGAACATCGAGAACAACTACCGGCGGATCAGCGGCGTGTCCGGCGCAACCATCCTGGGCGATGGCCGGGTCGCGTTGATCGTGGACATCGGCGGCCTCGTGCGTTCGCTCAAGGTGCCGCAGGCCGCGTAACGCCGCTGCCATCGCGTTGGTCCCGACGCCGCCGCTCCCCCGGGAGCGGCGGCGTTCGTTCGTGGGCGCGCGGTCCCATGCGCGTGGGCCGGAAAGTGTGACCTTCATCCACCGCCTCGCCCTCGTGATTGCCCTGCCAACCGTTCGCCACGGTATGGCCGATCCGCCCATAACCCTTGCAACAGCAACCATCGGCGACCGATGAACCGCAGCTGCGCTTGTGAAAAAAATGTGACGTCGCACTATCAAGTTGCAACGGATCGACGCCGCTATCCGAAGTAGCGACCACGGCAACCGGCTCGCGCCTGCGCTCCACCCTCTCCCACCCCGCTGATTCCGCCCAGCACCCCACGGCTGTGCGCCACTGCCCTGCCCGGAGTTTCAACCATGAAGTGGTTCCACGACCTGCCCATCGCCCGCAAGCTGGCGGTAGGGTTCACCCTCACCACGTTGATGACGCTGGCCCTGGGCAGCTTCGCCCTGGTCCGCCTGGGCGAGGCCAACGCGCAGCTGCGCGCGATGAGCACCAACGACATTCCCTCGGTGCAGCACCTGGGCGAAGTTCGCGCGCAGCTCGGCGAGTTCCGCACCTACGAAATGGCGCAGCTGACCGTGCTCGACAAACCCGAGTCGGTTGCCGACTACGACAAGCGCATGGCCGACACCGGCAAGGTCGTCAACGCCGAGCTGGCCGCGTATGCCGCCCTGCCGGCCGGCGACAAGGAACGCCAGTTGTATGACGTGGTCGCCGCGCGCACCGCCGATTACTTCAAGGCCAACGGCCTGATCAAGGAAGCGATCGCCGCCGGCGACGGCGTCACCGCCCAGCAGATTTCCGATGAGCAGTCCCGCCCGGCACGCCGCGCCCTGTTCGCCGCGCTCAAGGAGCTGGGGGAGTTCAGCAATGGCGTGATGGCCAGCCGCATCGAGACGGCCAACGCTACCCACCAGAACAGCGTCTACGCGATCATCGGCTGCATCGTGCTGCTGTCGCTGCTGGCCGCCGTGATGGGCGTGGTCATCTCGCGCGCCATCACCCGCCCGCTGGGCCAGGCCGTGCACGCCATCCAGTCGGTCGCCCGTGGTGACCTGTCGGTCAACATCCAGGCCACGAGCAGGGATGAAGCAGGCAAGATGCTGGCCGCCACCCGCGACATGACCGTGATGCTGCGCCGCTTCTCCGAGCAGACCCAGCAGATGGTCGACATGCACGCCGGCCCGGACATCAGCCACCGCATCCCGGAAGATTTCCCCGGCGTGTACGGCCAGCTGGCCGTCGGCATCAATACGGTGATCTTCGAGCACCTGGATGCGATCCAGGACGCGATCAACGTCCTCAACCAGTACGCCGCCGGCGACCTCTCCCCCGATGCCCGCCGCCTGCCCGGCAGCCGCGCGATCCTGCACGAATCGATGGATGCGGCCAAAGCCAGCCTGCTGGCGATCAATACCCAGATCCAGGCACTCGCCCAGGCGGCCGCGGCCGGTGACTTCACCCAGCGTGGCGATGCGACGCGCTTCGACCACGACTTCCGGGTCATGATCGAGCACCTCAACACCATGATGCAGGTCGCCGATGGCAACCTGTCCCAGCTGTCGCACCTGCTGCAGTCGATCGCCAACGGCGACCTGACCGCCCGCATGCAGGGTGAGTTCCACGGGGTGTTCGCCTCGATGCGCGACGATGCCAACACCACGGTCGCCCAGCTGACCCGGATCGTCGGCCGCATCCAGCAGGCCTCTTCCAGCATCAGCACCGCAGCTGGCGAGATCGCCTCGGGCAACAACGACCTGTCCCGCCGTACCGAGCAGCAGGCCGCCAACCTGGAAGAAACCGCCGCGTCGATGGAGGAACTGACCTCCACCGTGCGCCAGAATGCCGAACACGCCCGTCAGGCGAACCAGCTTGCGATCGGCGCACATTCGGTCGCCTCGCAGGGCGGTGACGTGGTGGGCCGCGTGGTCAGCACCATGCACGAGATCGACGCCTCCTCGCGCCGCATCGCCGACATCATCACCGTGATCGACGGCATCGCCTTCCAGACCAACATCCTGGCATTGAACGCCGCGGTGGAAGCGGCCCGTGCCGGCGAGCAGGGCCGTGGTTTCGCCGTGGTCGCCTCCGAAGTGCGCACCCTGGCCCAGCGTTCGGCCGGTGCGGCCAAGGAGATCAAGGGCCTGATCGACGAATCGGTCGGCAAGGTTGCCGAAGGCTCGCAGCTGGTCAACCAGGCCGGCGCGACCATGGGCGAAATCGTGGCCTCGGTGCAGCGCGTGACCGACATCATGGCCGAGATTTCCGCGGCCTCGCAGGAACAGTCGGCCGGCATCGAGCAGGTCAACCAGACCGTCGTGCAGATGGATGAGACCACCCAGCAGAACGCCGCGCTGGTGGAAGAAGCCACTGCCGCCGCCCGTGCCATGGAAGAACAGGCCGGTCACCTGACCGACGCTGTCGCACTGTTCAAGCTGGACAGCCACGCGCACGCGGCACCGGCCACCGTGGTCCATGCACCGGCCGCGCCACGAGCCGTCGCAGCGGCCAAGCCGCGCAGCGTCGTTGCCGCACCGCGCCGGGTCAGCCCCCGCGAACCGGCCCTGGCCAACGACACCGAGTGGCAGGAGTTCTGATTGCGCCTGCCACGTGATCACGCGCCCTTCGACACCCCGCTCCGGCGGGGTGTCGTCGTTTCGGCAGGGCCATCGCGCACCGCCGCGCTGCAATTGCCCCTACATAAATGTGAACTACTGCCGATAAACGGACAGAGCCCCGGCATCTACGCCTGCCGGCACCCGCCCAACCCAGCAGATTCCATGTCCGAAGGCAGCCTCGACGCACACGACCGCCCCCATGGCATCCACGACGATGCCACGGATGACAGGTACCTGGTCCGCAACCCCCGCCAGATCCGGCAGTTGCTGCAGGCGCTGATCGACCAGCGTTCGTTGATCAACGCCCATCTCGGCGGCCGTGACCAGTCCTTCCCCACGGCCGTCCTGGAACTGGACGAAGACGACGACTGGCTGCTGCTCGACGGCAGCCCGTCCGAGCCCTCCAACCGCGCCGCCGAAGAAGCCGGCCACCTGCTCTGCTTCGCCCAGCTGGACCGGGTGATGGTCCGCTTCCGCCTGGACGGGCTGGAGCGCGTGCGCAACCAAGGCCATGTCGCCTTCCGCGTGCCGTTCCCGCAGGAACTGGTGCATCTGCAACGCCGCGAACTGTACCGGCTGGAAACGCCGATCACCGATTCCCCGCACCTGCAGTTCCCGGTCAACGAAGACCGCAGCGAAGCGCTCCAGCTGCGCGTAGTCGACATCAGCGGCGGTGGCCTGGCCGTCACGGTGCCGGTGGACTGCAACGTGTTCTCCCTGCAGAAACGCTACGCCGCCCGGCTCGACCTCCCCGACGGCAGCCCACTGCACGTCTCGCTGATCGTCTGCAACCAGTTGGCGCTCAAACTGCCCAACGGGGCGGAGATGAAGCGGATCGGCATGCGCTTCGACGACCTCCCGCGCGGCGGCGACAGCGCGATCCAGCGCTACATCTTCCGTATCGACCGGCAGCGGAGTGCGCGGAAGAACGGGGAGAGTTGATCGCTGCTTCAACGGCATGGCGTCGCCGCATCCCTGCGGCTCATGGTCCCGACTGAAGGCAGGGTTTGGGTGGGTGGAAGCTAAAGTCGCCCCCGGGCAGGCCGATATCCAGCGTGACCCCCGGTTTTTCGACCGCCACGCCCGACCCAGGACCCCTCGATGAACGACAAGAACAGCAACGCCGCCAGCGACGGCGGCGAGTACCTCAGCTTCACCCTCGGCGCCGAGCACTACGGCGTGGACATCCTCAAAGTCCAGGAAATCCGCGGCTACGACTCCGTCACCCGCGTGCCCGATGCCCCGGATTACATCAAAGGCGTCATCAACCTGCGCGGCACCATCGTCCCCGTCATCGACCTGCGCCTCAAACTGCGCCTGGAAAATGCCACCTACGATGCCTTCACCGTGATGATCGTCCTCAACGTCGAAGACCGCGTCGTCGGCATCGTCGTGGACAGCGTCTCCGACGTCATCCCGCTCGCCGCCGACCAGATCCGCCCGACCCCCGAATTCGGCGCCGCCGTCGATACCCGCTTCATCTCCGGCATCGGCACCCAGGACGACCGGATGCTGATCCTGCTGGATATCGAAACCCTGCTCGACAGCGCCGACATGGGCCAGGCAGCGGTCATCGACGACGTTGCCGCCTGAGACATCCGTCACAGAAAAACGGCAGTCACGCCGCTGCCGCCGTCTGCAACGGCCACCGTCGAAAAAATTGCTTCAGTTCCCCCCTGACCGGCCGATAGCTGGTTTCAGAACCCGGCTGCACTGGATCGCCCATGGCCGGGCCACCTTGCCCATATCCCCGGAGAATTTTCCCGAT
This sequence comes from Stenotrophomonas sp. BIO128-Bstrain, assembly GCF_030128875.1. NCBI lineage: Bacteria > Pseudomonadati > Pseudomonadota > Gammaproteobacteria > Lysobacterales > Lysobacteraceae > Stenotrophomonas > Stenotrophomonas sp. BIO128-Bstrain. Next base: position 1,782,193 of record NZ_CP124620.1, read on the forward strand.
GAAGTCCCTGCTTGCCCTGTTCTCGGTCGCCGTGATCGCCTCTTCCGCCTCCACTGCATTCGCCCAGTCCGGTGAAATGATTCCGCCGGAACTGGCACCGCGCTCGGTCGGCAAGGACGGCATGGTCTGCGGCAAGGTCGAAAAGGCCCGCTACGCCGAAGGCTCCGAAGGCCAGCCGACCTTCCTGTACATGGGCGGCGCCTTCCCGCGCCACACCTTCTCGGCCCGCATCGCCGGCGCCAACCGCGACAAGTTCAGCTTCCCGCTGGAATCGCTGGAAGGCAAGACCGTCTGCGTGATCGGCAAGATCGCCCGCGATGCCTCGCGTGCTGAAATCGAAGTCAGCTCGCCGGCCGGCCTGAAGCTGGCCAACATCAAGTAACTGCCCGTTCGCCCTGCCACGCCGGCCCTGGCCGGCGTGGTCGCTGCAACCGGCCCCGACGGCCGGACGCGTTTGCCACTGGAGACCGCACCTGCCATGCCGTGGATCAACAACCTCAAACTGATGCCCAAGTTGATGCTGACTTTCGGCGTCCTCCTGCTGGTGATGCTGCTGCAGGGCATCGTGGCCTATCGTGGCCTGCACTCACTCAACAACGTCACCACCGAACTGGCCGGCCCCCGGATGGACAGCATCCGCACTGCCGGTGAGCTGCGTGGCATGGTCGGCGAGTACCGCAACTCCGCCTACCAGGGGCTCATCCGCGCCAGCGATGACGTCAAGGCCGAAGCCAAGGCCCGCGCCGCGGAGCTTCGCACCCAGATCGACGCCTCGATCAAGAAATACCCCGCGCTGATCGACAATCCCCAGCAGAAGAAGCTGTTTGACACCTTCGCCAAGGATTGGACCGATTCGCTGGCGTCCTACGACGCCGTTACCGAAATGCTCGAGCTGGACCTGCCCGACGATGCCGTGGACACCTTCGTCGGCGAAACCCGCGCCAAGCACCGCAAGGCCTCGGCGGCGCTGGAAGCGCTGATTGCTGAAGACAACCGTCTCGCACGCGCCTCCCGCGAGGAAGCCGAATCCACCTACGCCGCCTCGGCCACGCTGACCGTCATCACCCTGCTTGGCGGCGCCGCCCTGGGCCTGGTGCTGGTGTATCTGTTTGCCCGTTCGCTGGTGGGCAGCATGCGCGGCGCCGTCTCGGTCGCCAACGATGTCGCCAGCGGCAAGCTGGACGGCCATATCGACGTCAGCCGCAAGGATGAAGTGGGCGATCTGCTGCAGGCCATGCAGCGCATGCAGCGCGACCTGCGCGAGCGCACCGAAACCGACCAGGCCATCGCCCGCGAGAACCTGCGCATCCGTACCGCGCTGGATTACAGCTCCACCGGCGTCTACCTGACCGATGCCCACCACACCATCGTCTACAGCAACCGCGCCCTGCAGCAGACGCTGAGCCAGTACGAAGCCGACATCCGCAAGGACCTGCCGGACTTCGACGCCGCCGCTTCGCTGATCGGCAAGTCGGCCGCGACGCTGGAACATGGCAGCGAAATCGCTCCCAAGACCCTGGCCCAGCTGCAGCAGCATGGCGTCAGCCGCCGCCCGATGCAGTTCGGCCAGGCCCAGTTCGCCCAGGTGATCTCCTCCATCGCCAACGAGCAGGGCGAGACCGTCGGCCACGTCATCGAATGGCGCGACCGTACCCCTGAAGCCCTGGTGGAAGCCGAAGTTGCCCGCGTGATCGCCCAGGCAGCGGCCGGCGACCTCTCCGGCCGCATCGACAGCGACGGCAAGGAAGGCTTCTTCCTGCAGCTGGCCCAGCAGCTCAACGGTCTGCTGGATGCCAACTCGGCCAGCATCGAACAGGTCTCCAACCTGCTCGCCTCGCTCTCGCAGGGCGACCTGACGGTGCGCATGCACGGCGACTTCCAGGGCGTGTTCGCCCGGATGCGCGACGATGCCAACGCCACCGCCGAACAGCTCAGCGGCATCGTCACCCGGATCAAGCACTCCAGCCAGCAGATCAACTCGGCCGCCAGCGAGATCGCCACCGGCAACAGCGACCTGTCGCGCCGCACCGAGCAGCAGGCCGCCAACCTGGAAGAAACCGCCGCATCGATGGAGGAGCTGACCTCCACCGTGCGCCAGAACGCCGAGCACGCCCGCCAGGCCAACCAGCTCGCCATCGGCGCACACAGCGTCGCCTCCCAGGGCGGTGATGTGGTCGGCCAGGTGGTGACCACCATGAGTGCGATCCAGACCTCGTCCAAGAAGATCGCCGAGATCATCTCGGTCATCGATGGCATCGCCTTCCAGACCAACATCCTGGCGCTGAATGCCGCGGTGGAAGCGGCACGTGCCGGCGAGCAGGGGCGTGGCTTTGCGGTCGTCGCCTCCGAGGTGCGCACCCTGGCCCAGCGCTCGGCCAGCGCGGCCAAGGAGATCAAGGGCCTGATCGACGACTCCGTCGGCAAGGTCAACGATGGCTCGGCGCTGGTGCAGAAGGCCGGCGCCACCATGGGCGAAATCGTCGCCTCGGTGCAGCGCGTGACCGACATCATGGCCGAGATTTCCGCAGCTTCGCAGGAACAGTCGGCCGGCATCGAGCAGGTCAACCAGACCGTCGTACAGATGGATGAGACCACCCAGCAGAACGCCGCGCTGGTGGAAGAAGCCACCGCCGCTGCCCGTGCCATGGAAGAACAGGCCGGTCACCTGACCGACGCGGTGTCCATCTTCAAGCTCGACGAGCAGGAGATCGCCCCGGCGCCGGTCGTGGCCGCACCGCCGCGCGCCGTGCGTGCGCCGCTGGCGCAGGCCGCGGTACGTCGCCCGGCCTCGCGCCCGGTGGCCACCGAACTGGCCGACGGCGACTGGCAGGAGTTCTAAGCCCGCCACGCACCACGCGGAAAGGCCCCGATGCATGCGCATCGGGGCCTTTTTTCTGCGCGTTCCACTGCGGCGCCGCCCGCAACCTGAATACGCTCAGTCGAGCGGACTCAATCGTGGCGACCTGCGGCCGATAACAGCATTGCCGCGACATGTCTGTCGATCAAAGACCCCTGCCCATGAATCTACTCAGCCGCTGGAACCAGTCCTTCTCCAACCTGTCCGTCAGGCGCAAGCTCAACCTGCTGACCGCACTCATCGCCGTCGGCGTGATCGCGCTGGCGATCATTGCTGCCCGCATGCAGTACCTGGACCTTGCCGAAACCCGCAAGGAAGCGCTGAAGACCCAGGTCGAACTCAGCTACGGCATCCTGGCGCACTACACCCGACTGGCCAGTTCCGGCGAGCTGACCGAAGAGGCCGCCAAGGCAGCGGCGTTGCAGGCGCTGGACGTGATGCGTGCCGACAATGACAGCGCGTACTACAACGTGCTCGGCACCGACTACACCCTGTTGATGCACCCCTTCGCGCGTGACCGCGTGGGCAAGGTGCAGAAGGACTACACCTCCAAGGACGGCGTGCCGATCTATCTGCAGCAGGTCGACATGGCCAGGACCGGCGGCGGCTACACGTATTACAAGACCACCAAGCCCGGCAATGACGCCCTGATCGAGAAGGTCACCTACGCCGGCATGTACGCCCCGTGGCAGTGGGTCATCACCAGCGGCGTGTACATGGATGACGTGCAGTCCGACGCATTGGCCTTCACGGCCGTGATGACCGCCAGTGGCGGCGCCGTGGTGCTGATCGTGCTGGGGCTGAGCTGGCTGATCGGCAACCGCATCACCCTGCCCCTGCGCCAGGCCACCCACGTGGCCGAAAGCATCGCCCGCGGCAAGCTGGACAGCCGCATCGGTGAGCAGGCGCACGACGAGCCCGGCCGCCTGCTGGAAAGCATGGCGCGCATGCAGGAACAGCTGCATGCGGTGATCAGCGGCCAGCGCGAGATGGCCCGCCGCCACGATGCCGGCAGCACCGGCTACCGCATGGACGAAACCGCCTTCCCCGGTGAGTACGGGCTGATGGTGCATGAAACCAATACCCTGGTCGGCGCACACGTGCAGACCATGGATGCGGTGCTGGCGGTGGTGCAACGCTACGCGCAGGGCGACCTCAGCGCGGACATTGCGCGCTACCCCGGTGAGAAGGCCGCCATCACCGCCACCGTGGATGCGGTCAAGCAGAACCTGGGCAACATCAACGGCGAGATCCAGCGCCTGGCCGCGGCAGCCGCCGCCGGCGATTTCAGCCAGCGTGGCGACACCGCCCGCTTCGATCACGATTTCCGCCGGATGATCGGCCACCTCAACGCGATGATGCAGGTCAGCGATGACAACCTGGGCAAGCTCTCCCAGCTGCTCTCGGCGATCGCCGAGGGTGATCTGACCGCACGCATGCACGGCGACTTCCAGGGCGTGTTCGCCACCATGCGCGACGATGCCAACGCCACCGTCGCGCAGCTGACCCAGATCGTCGGCCAGATCCAGGAGGCCGCGGGCAGCATCAACCTCGCCGCCGGCGAAATCGCCACCGGCAACAGCGATCTCTCGCGCCGTACCGAGCAGCAGGCTGCCAACCTGGAAGAGACCGCGGCCTCGATGGAGGAACTCACCTCCACCGTGCGCCAGAACGCCGAGCACGCGCGCCAGGCCAACCAGCTCGCGATCGGCGCCCACACCGTGGCCACCCAGGGCGGCCATGTCGTCGGCGAAGTGGTCACCACCATGGCCGCGATCCAGACCTCTTCGAAGAAGATTGCCGAGATCATCTCGGTCATCGACGGCATCGCTTTCCAGACCAACATCCTGGCGCTGAACGCCGCGGTGGAGGCGGCACGTGCCGGGGAACAGGGACGTGGTTTTGCCGTGGTCGCCTCCGAGGTGCGCACCCTCGCCCAGCGCTCGGCGGGTGCGGCCAAGGAGATCAAGGGCCTGATCGACGACTCTGTCGGCAAGGTCGCCGAAGGCTCGCAGCTGGTCAACCAGGCCGGCGCGACCATGGGCGAGATCGTCGCCTCGGTGCAGCGCGTGACCGACATCATGGCCGAGATCTCGGCGGCCTCGCAGGAGCAGTCCGCCGGCATCGACCAGGTCAACCAGACCGTGGTGCAGATGGACGAGACCACCCAGCAGAACGCCGCCCTGGTGGAAGAAGCCACGGCTGCCGCCCGCGCGATGGAAGAACAGGCCACCCAGCTGGCCGATGCCGTGGCCATCTTCCGCCTGGACAACCAGGTCGCGCAGGCCGTCAGCGCGGTCACCGCCCGCGCGGTTGCCGGGATGCCGCCGGTGCGTCCCGTCAGCCGCCCAACGCCGGCCGCCCCGCGTGCCGCCACGCCGATGCGTCCCGCGCGCAGCACGCTGGCCGATGACGGCAACTGGCAAGAGTTCTGAGTGCCCGCGGCGATCACCCGGTCGCCGCATCCCCTTCCCCTGCGAGTCCGCCCGTGTCCACGCCCCCCGCCAACGCCGCTTCACCGAACGCTCGCGAATTCGAGTTCGCCGACCGCGACTTCCGCCGCGTCTGCGAACTGATCTACCAGCGGGTCGGCATTTCGCTGGCGCCGGCCAAGCGCGACATGGTCTACGGCCGGTTGTCGCGCCGGCTGCGGGCGCTGGGCATGCGCAGTTTCAGCGAGTACCTGGACCAGCTTGAAGCCCACGGCGGCGACGAATGGCAGGCGTTCACCAATGCGCTCACCACCAACCTGACCGCCTTCTTCCGCGAGCCGCACCACTTCGAGAAGCTGGCCGAGGAACTGCGCCTGCGCGCCGGCCAGGGCACGCTGCAGCTGTGGTCGTGCGCGGCCTCCACCGGTGAGGAGCCCTACTCGATGGCGATCACCGCCTGCGAGACCTTCGGCACGCTCAAGCCGCCGGTGCGCATCCTGGCCACCGACGTGGACACCCAGGTGCTGGCCACCGCCAGCCGTGGCGTCTACGCGATCGACCGCGTCGCCGGGCTGGATCCGGCGATCCGCAAGCGGTACTTCCAGCGCGGCACCGGTCCCAACGAAGGTCACTGCCGGGTCAACCCCGCGCTGCGCGACCTGATCGACTACCGCCCGCTCAACCTGCTCGCCACCCGTTACGACGTTGGCGGCCCGTTCGATGCCCTGTTCTGCCGCAACGTGATGATCTACTTCGACAAACCCACCCAGCGCGGCATCCTCTCGCGGCTCATCCAGCACATGGGCGATGACGGCCTGCTCTACACCGGCCACTCGGAGAACTACCTGCACGCCGCCGACCTGATCCAGCCCTGTGGCCGCACGCTGTACAAACGCGCGACGGGAGCGCCGGCATGAGTCTGCCGATCCGCAACGACGAGGTGATGCGGTATTTCGACAGCCGCTTCCAGGTCACCGCGGCCAAGCTGCTGCCGACCCAGTACCTGGCCGTGGACGACGCCACCGCGTTGACCACCACCCTGGGCTCCTGCGTGGCCGCCTGCCTGCGCGACCCGGTGCTCAAGATCGGCGGGATGAACCACTTCCTGCTGCCCGAGGGCAACGTCGGTGATGGCGCGCCTGCACGCTACGGCAGCTATGCCATGGAACTGCTGATCAACGACCTGCTCAAGCGCGGCGCCCACCGCAAGCGCCTGGAGGCCAAAGTGTTCGGCGGTGCCAACGTGCTCAAGGGATTCACCAGCAATCCGGTCGGCACCCGCAACGCCGAGTTCGTCCGCCAGTACCTGCAGGCCGAGCACATCCCGATCATCGCCGAGGACCTGTGCGGCATCCACCCGCGCAAGGTGTGGTTCTTCGCCGATACCGGGCGCGTGGTGGTGCAGCGACTGCCGCACGCCCACGAAGCCGAAGTGGCCGCGACCGAATCGGCCGTGCGCGCCCGCCTGTCCAAAGCCCCCGTCACCGGTGGCGTGGAGCTGTTCGAATGAGCCACGGTGAGCCCTGCAAGGTCCTGATCGTCGACGACTCGGCGGTCGTGCGCCAGATGCTCAGCGAGATCCTCGCCAGCGATCCCGGTATCGAGGTGGTCGGCACCGCGGCCGATCCGCTGCTGGCGCGCGAGAAGATCAAGCGCCTGGCGCCGGATGTGATCACGCTGGACGTGGAAATGCCGCGCATGGACGGGCTGGCCTTCCTGGAAAACCTGATGCGCCTGCACCCCCTCCCGGTGGTGATGATTTCCTCGCTGACCGAGCGCGGTGCCGACACCACCCTGCAGGCGCTGGCGCTGGGCGCGGTGGACTTCGTCTCCAAGCCCAAGCTCGACGTCGCCCGCGGCCTGCAGGGCTACGCCGAGGAGATCATCGCCAAGGTCAAGATGGCCGCGCGCTCGCGCGTGCGGCCCCTGTCGCGGCCGAACCCGCCGCGCATCACGCTCGATGCGGTTGCGCCCGTGGCCGTGCCCCGCTCCATCCAGTTCCGCACCACCGACCGCCTGATCGCCATTGGTGCCTCGGCCGGGGGTACCGAAGCCCTGCGCGTGGTGCTGGAGGGCCTGCCGGCCGACGCCCCGGCGGTGGTGATGACCCAGCACCTGCCGGCGCAGTTCAGCACCCCCTTCGCCGAGCGCCTGGACCGCCATTCGGCGATGTCGGTGCGCGAGGCCACAGACGGTGAAGCGGTGCTGCCCGGCCACGCCTACCTGCCCCCTGGCGGCAAGCACCTGCGCGTGATCCGCGATGGCGCCCGCTGGCGCTGCCGGATCGACGATGGCCCCCCGATCAACCGCCACAAGCCGGCGGTCGATGTGCTGTTCCGCTCGGTGGCCGAAAGTGCCGGGGCCAACGCCATCGGCGCCATCCTGACCGGCATGGGCGACGACGGCGCCCGCGGCCTGCTGGACCTGCGCAATGCCGGCGCCCCGACCCTGGTGCAGGACGAGGCCACCAGCGTGGTCTGGGGCATGCCCGGCAGCGCGGTGAGGATCGGCGCGGCCGAGGAAATGGTGCCGCTGGAGCGGATCGCCGAGCGCTTGATGGCGTTGGCGCGCAGCTGACCCCGACGGACCGCCCGCTGGCCCTATGCCCAGTACAACCGCATCGGGTTGTCCACCAGCAGCTTGCGCTGCAGCTCGGCGGTCGGCGCGATCCGGGGAATGACATCCACCAGCGCGCCGTCATCGGGCATATGCGATTTCAGGTTCGGGTGCGGCCAGTCCGTGCCCCACAGCACGCGATCGGGGAAGCGCTCCACCAGATGCCGGGCGAACGGCACCACGTCGTCGTAGGTCGGCGGGCCGCTCCGTGACAGACGCTCCGGGCAGCTCACCTTGCTCCACACATTCGGGTGCTCGGCCATCAGCCGCACGAACTGCTGGAACGCCGGGCCATCCACGGGTTGGGTGACGTCCGGGCGCCCCATGTGGTCCACCACCACGGTGGTCGGCAACGAGGTGAAAAAGCCCCAGCGTTCGGCCAGGTCAGCCGCCTCGAAGTAGACGACCACGTGCCAGCCCAACGGCGCGATGCGCTCGATGATCGCGCGGTAGTAGGCATCCGGCTTGGGGTCGACCAGCCGCTTGACGAAGTTGAAGCGGACCCCGCGCACGCCAGCTTCGTGCAGCGCTTGCAGCTCTGCATCGGTCACACTATCGCGTACGGTCGCTACGCCACGGGCGCGGCCTTCCGCGCTGCGCAGGGCGTCGACCAGGGCGCTGTTATCGGCGCCGTGGCAGGTGGCCTGTACGATCACGTTGCGCTCGAAACCCAGCCGGTCGCGCAGCGCGAACAACTGGTCCTTGCCCGCGTCGCACGGGGTGTACTTGCGCTCGGGGGCATACGGAAACCGGTCGCCCGGGCCGAACACGTGGCAATGCGCATCCACCGCGCCGGGCGGCGGCACGAAACCGGGCACGCTCGGGTCCGGGCAGAAATCCAGCCAGTCAGCGTCTTTCACGAACGTCGTCATTTCACAGACCCCTTGCCTTCAGCTGTGCATCCAGGCGCGGATAGACGCGCCGCGCGTTGCCTTCGCAAACCTTGTAACGGTCGCCTTCGGACAGGCCCAGCGCGTTCACGTAGCGCAGCGTGTCGTCGAAGAACTGCCCGGTCTCCGGGTCAATGCCCCGCACCGCGCCCACCATTTCCGAGCCGAACAGGATGTTGTCGATGTCGATCACCTTGAACAGCAGATCGATGCCCGGCTGATGATAGACGCACGTATCGAAGAACACGTTCTTCATGACGTGCTCGTTCAGCGGCGGCTTGCCCAGCATGTCGGCCAGCCCGCGGAAGCGCCCCCAGTGGTAGGGCACCGCGCCGCCGCCATGCGGGATGATGAAGCGCAGGTCGGGGAAGTCACGGAACAGGTCACCCTGCAGGAACTGCATGAACGCCGTGGTATCGGCATTGAGGTAGTGCGCGCCGGTGGCATGGAAGTTGGCATTGCAGCTGCCCGAGACGTGCACCATCGCCGGCACGTCCAGTTCCACCATTTTCTCGAAGAACGGATACCAGGCGCGGTCGGTCAGCGGCAGGCCGGTCCAGTGTCCGCCGGACGGGTCGGGGTTGAGGTTGCAGCCGACGAAGCCGAGTTCGTTGACGCAGCGCTCCAGCTCGGCAATGGAGTGGGCGATCGGTACGCCAGGCGACTGCGGCAGCTGGCACACGCCGATGAAGGTTTCCGGGTAGAGCGCCACCACGCGGGCGATCAGGTCGTTGCAGCGGCGGGTCCACTCGGCGCTGACCCGGTCATCGCCGATGTGGTGGGCCATCGTGCTGGCGCGCGGGGAAAAGATGGTCATGTCCGCACCGCGCTCGCGCAGCAGGCGCAGCTGGTTGCCCTCCACGCTCTGGCGCAGTTCCGCATCGCTGATGTCCGGATAGACCGGCACAGGCAGCGAGGGATCGTTGTAGTGCGCGATCTGCTGTTTGCGGAAGGCGTCGTGGCTGGCGGGGGCGGTCGTGTAGTGACCGTGGCAGTCGATGATCATGCAAGGGCCTCGTGGGGGAGGAATCACCAGCCGAACAGCTGGGCGAAGTGGATGTCCACGCGCAGCCCGACGATCAGCGCATCGGGGATGTCGGTGGTGCGGGTCGGCGCGTAGATGGGGTCGGGGTTGATGACGTACTGCAGGTTGGGCATCACGCGGATCCCCTTGTGCACGGCCCAGCCGTAGCTGAGTTCGGCGATGATCTCGTCCGCATGAGGAGCCCCGCTGCCGCCGTTTCGGGTGCGCCGGTCGCGCAGGAAGTCGATCTGTTCATCGCTGAAATGGGTGTTGGAGACGAACATCGCCAGCGTGTCCTGCTCGCGGCCGGCGAAGGTACCGGTCTTGACGAAGCCGGCCGAGAAGAAGGTATCGATCGGTGCTTCGTTGCCCGTGTTCACGTATGCCCGTGCGAACAGCGCGAGGTTGCGCTTGCCTTCGCCACGCCAGACGGTCTGGTCGGCCATCGCATACCCGCCCGCCCGCGCACCGTCCTGCACGGCGGTCGGTCTGCCGGTCAGCGCCGCGGAGTTGCCGTCGGCGTCGTAGTAGGAGCTCTTGCCCCCATCGCTGTTGCGGTACATGCCCAGCCGGTAGGTCCGTGGCAGGCGGTCATTGGCGAAGCTGGTCTGGTAACCCACTTCATAGGCGGTGATGGTGCCGGTGCCCTCGCCCACCGAAAAGTCCAGGCCGTTCTTGCCAGCCTTGTTCAACTCGTTGTTGTAGTCGAACGCGCCAGCCTGCGCATACCAGCGCTCGTTCACGTCGTAGCGCACGATCCCGGCCCAGGACGCGTTCGGGTAGGCGGTGATGCCCAGGTCGGTGATCGCCCCATACGGGGTCAGGCACATCGCGTTGCTCATGAACACGCAGTTGAGCGCGGAGCTGTTGAAGTAGCTGTTCACCGGGGCGCGCCCGGCGATGATGCTCAGGCCGTTGTCGAAGCGGTGGCGCAGGGTCAGGCGGGTCAGGCGCCCGCCGGCCACCGGCCGCCAGGTCTGCTGGGCACTGATCGAATTGCCGATCTTCTCGCGTGCCAGGTTGCGGCCAGCGAACCAGGCCCACTGCGCGTCGACCTCGGTGTTGTGGATACCCCACAGCGTGTCCAGATCCAGCTTGGACTGGGCCATCACCCAGTACGAGCCTTCGGTGCCCTGCTCGACACCGCCGACCGGATTGGAGGCGACGTTGCCGACCAGGTCCAGCGTGAGATCAACGCCATCAGGCAGACCGCCCTGGGTTGCAGAGGACGCGGCGAACGCCGGCGCCGCCAGGCTGGCAGCCACCAGCAGGGAAAGGGTGTTACGGGAGAAACGGGACACAAGCGCCTCCTGTGCGCGGCCGGAGCCGCGCAACGGATGGATGTCGGGAGGCCGCGGCAGCGCCGCGGCGGGAGGATCAGACCGTGGCGGCGGTCAGCACGCGGCGGCGCAGGCGGCGGGTGCCGATCTGCTCGGCCAGCACCTTCTCATCCAGCTTGCCTTCCCACTTGGCGATGACCAGCACCGCGATCGCATTGCCGATCAGGTTCACGAAGGTCAGCCCCTCGGCCAGGATCCGGTGGATGCCCAGGATCAACGCGATGCTCGCCACCGGAATGGTGCCGGTCGTGCCCAGCGTCGCCGCCAGCACCACGAATGCCGCACCGGCCACGCCGGCCGCCCCTTTGGAGGTCAGCAGCAGCACCGCGATCAGGCCCAGCTGGTGCCAGACGGTCAGTTCGGTGTTGGTCGCCTGGGCCAGGAACAGCGCCACGGTGGTCAGGTACAGGCAGGTGCCATCCAGGTTGAACGAGTAACCGGCGGGGATCACGAAACCGACCACGCCTTCCTCGCAGCCCAGCTTCTTCATCTTCTCGATCAGGCGCGGCAGCACCGTTTCGGTGGAGGTGGTCGCCGCGACGATCACGATCTCATCGCGCAGATAGCCCAGCAGCCGCCACAGGCTGGCGCCGGTCCACCAGCACACGCTGCCCAGCACCAGCACGGTGAACAGCCCGCAGACCACGAAGAACTCGATGATCAGCTCGCCCAGCGACAGCAGCGAGCCGGCGCCGAACTGGCCGACGGTGAAGGCGATCGCACCAAACGCACCGATCGGGGCGAAGTACATGATGTAGCCGATGATCTTGAACAGCGCGCCCGAGGTCGACTCGATCACCTTCATCACCGGCGCGCCGCGCTCGCCGATCGAGGCCAGCGCCACGCCGAACAGCACCGCCACGAACAGCACCTGCAGCACATGCGCTTCGGTAAAAGCGCTGACCAGCGTATTGGGGATGATCGCCATGATGTAGGACACGATCGACTGGTCGTGCGCACTGTGCACATAGCCCTGGATGCTGGCCATGTCGATCGTGGCCGGGTCGATGTTCATGCCGGCGCCCGGCTTCCAGACATCGACCACGACCAGGCCCACGATCAGCGCCAGGATGGTGATGACTTCGAAGTAGATCAGCGACTTCAAGGCCAGGCGGCCCACGCTGCGCATGTCGCGCATGCCGGCGATGCCATGCACCACCGTGACGAAGATGATCGGACCGATCATCATCCGGATCAGCTTGATGAACGCATCGCCGAAGGGTTTCATCGCCGAGCCGATGTCTGGCTGCAGCCACCCCAACAACACACCGATCAGCGTACCGGCCAGCACCTGGAACCAGAGCTGGCCAACAATGCCGAAGCGGCTCGGCCGCTTCTCTACAACGGTCATATCAACCCTCCCAGGTCACAAGAATAAGGACGTCGTGCGTATTCAGTCGAACAGCACGCCGTCGAAGAGCTTCCGCGCAGTGCGCAGTACGGCGGCGCGGGACACCTGCCCGGCCGTATCCAGATCAAGCACGGCCGCGGTGCTGCCGCTGGGATGTTCGATCTCCAGCGTCTGGTGCAGGCCGCCGGGCAGCACCGCCAGGGCGTGCGCGGGTGAGTCCGGCAGCAGGCAGGCGGTGGCGACCGTCACTGCACCGAGCACGCCGATGGAGGCGTGGCAGCGGTGCGGAATGAAGGAACGGACGCTGATCACCCCGCCCGCGCGCGGCGCGGCCACCAGCATGATCTTGGGCACCGACTGGGCACGGACATCGCCGAGCCGCATCAGCGGGCCGGCCTGCAGGCGGATGGCCTCCAACCGTGCCTTGAGCGCCTCGTCCGCATCCAGCGTGGCGCGGTCCTCATGCCCGCTGATCCCGACATCGCCGGCACGCAGCACCACGCACGGCATGCCGTTGTCGATCAGTGTCACCTGCACGCCGTCGATGACATCCACGGCCTGGCCGGTCGGCAGCAGGGCACCACAGCTGGAGCCAGCAACATCGGCGAACGCCAGCGGCACCGGCGCGGCGCTGCCAGGGACACCATCGATGCGCGCCTCACCGTCGTAGGCCACCTTGCCCTGCGGCGTCTGTACGCTGGCCACGGCGAGCGTACCGGTGTTGCACATGAAGATGCGCACCTCGGTCTGATCCGTGGTGGCGGCAACCAGCCCGCGCTCGATCGCGAACGGGCCGACCGCGGCCAGCATGTTGCCGCAGTTCTGCGCATCGCTCACCACGGCCTGGTCCACGAAAACCTGCAGGAACAGGTACTCCACGTCGGCATCGGCGCGACTGGAAGGCGCCACGACGGCGACCTTGGAGGTCAACGGATCGCCGCCGCCCATGCCATCGATCTGGCGCGGATCGGGCGAACCGAACGCACGCAGCAGGAAGGCATCACGCGCGGCCGGCTCGGCGGGCAGCTCCGAAGCGAGGAAGAACCCGCCCTTGGAGGTGCCACCGCGCATCCACATCGCGCGCACGCCCTTACTCATAGCGCAGGCCCTTGGCCGCCAGGCGCTCACGCATCTGGTAGATGTCCAGGCCGAGCTCGCCGTTGGCCAGGCGTTCGCGCTTGTCAGCCTCGCGCGCCTCGCGCGCCCGTGCGTCGGCGGCAACCCGGTCTGCATCGGCACGCGGCACGATGCAGACGCCGTCATCGTCTGCGATCACCACGTCGCCCGCCTGGACCAGCGCCCCGCCGCAGACCACCGGCACGTTCACCGAACCCAGCGTTTCCTTGACCGTACCCTGTGCGTGGACCGCGCGGCTCCAGACCGGAAAGCCCATCGCGGTGAGGTCACGCACGTCGCGCACGCCGGCATCGATCACCAGCCCGCGGCAGCCGCGCACCTGGGCCGAGGTCGCCAGCAGATCGCCGAAGTAGCCGTCAGTGCAATCACTGGTGGGCGCGACCACCAGTACATCGCCCTCGCGCAGCTGTTCGATCGCCACGTGCATCATCCAGTTGTCGCCCGGCGGCACCGACACAGTGACCGCGCTGCCGGCGATGCGGACGCCGCTGTAGATCGGGCGCAGCCGTGGATGCAGCAGGCCGCTGCGGCCCTGCGCTTCGTGCGCGGTGGCGACACCGGCCTCTGCCAGCACCTGGATCGCCGCCGGAGCAGCGCGTTCGATAGAAGAGACTACCCGGGACATCCATCCATCCTTCGTTGACGATGACGCAGTCTGTCGTCGCCCGGTCTGCCCCCTCAAGATCGTTTTTCGAAACAGCCATTGGGTTTGGTTATAGTTGATCCATGAGCCGCCCTCTGGATCTGAACCTCAAGCATCTGCACGCCCTTGCCGCCGTCTACCACCACGGCGGCATCAGCGCCGCCGCTCCGCACGTGAACCTGTCCCAGCCGGCCCTGACCCAGGCCATCGCGCGGCTGGAGAAACAGTTGGACGCGCCGCTGTTCGACCGGCAGCCCGGTGGCATGTCGCCCACCGAGGCGGCCGACCTGCTGGTCCCCCGCATCGAACGCGCGCTGGACTACATCACGCACGGGGTCCGCGTGGCTCGTCGCGCGCAGCGGTTGCCGGCGATGCCGGCTGTCGAACGCCGCGTCACCCTGGGCCAGCTGCGCGCCTTGGCGGCGGTGGATACGGCCGGCAGCTTCACCCTGGCTGCCAGCCGCGCGGGCGTGTCGCAGCCCGCGATCTACCGTGCGGTGCACGAGTTGTCCGAGGTGATCGAAACACCGCTGACCGTGCGCCGAGGCAAGACCGTGCAGCCCACTCCGGCGGCGACGCGCATGCTGCGCCTGGTCCGGCTGGCCCTGTCCGAACTCGGCGCCGGCATCGATGAACTCGCCTCGCTGCGCTCGCAGCAGGGCGGCCGGGTTTCGCTGGGGGTCATGCCGCTCGCGCGGGCGATCCTGCTGCCCCAGGTACTGGCACGCTTCGCGCGGGGCTATCCGGGCGCCACGGTGAACGTGATCGAAGGCCCCTACGCCGAACTGCTGGGCGATCTGCGCGAGGGCAGCCTGGACCTGTTGATCGGCGCGATGCGCGACAGGCTGCCGGTGCGCGACATCGCCCAGGAAGGGCTGTTCGACGACGACCCGGTCATTGTCGCGCGCAGCGGTCATCCCCTGGCCGCGACCAAGGGCTTCGGCTTTGCCCGGCTGCTGGACTACCCGTGGGTGATCGCCGCGACCGGCGCACCCGTGCGGGCGCGCTGGGAACACATGTTCCGGCAGCACGGCCACGAACCGCCGCGGCTGCGCATCGAGTGTGGTTCGGTGTTGATCACGCGCGGCCTGCTGCTCGAAGATGATTGGCTCACCTTGATGTCGCGCGATCAGTTCGTGTTCGAACGTCGCGCCGGCCTGCTCTGCGAGGTCGGGCGGGCCGGTGATGACCTGCGCCGCCGCATCGGCCTCACCACCCGCGCCGATTGGCACCCTACCCGGCTGCAGCAGGCGTTCGTGGAAACCTTCCGCCAGGTCTGTGCCGAGCGCAATGAGGTGACCGACGACGCCTGGCCGTTCCGGTTTCCGGCAACCTGATCGTGCATATGAAAAAACACCCGGCTCGCGCCGGGTGTTTTCGTGCTTCATCCATCGGCCAGTGACCGCTGGGTTACCGAAGCCGGGCAGCGCCCGGCGTCGGATCAGGCAGCAACCGTACCGGCCACGCCCTGATAGTCCTCGATCTGGTCGAAGTTCATGTAGCGGTAGATGTCCTTGCTGCTGGCATCCAGCACGCCGATGTCGGCCATGTACTCTTCCTTGGTCGGGATGCGACCCAGGCGCGAGCAGATCGCGGCCAGCTCGGCCGAGCCCAGGTACACGTTGGAGTTGCGGCCCAGGCGATTCGGGAAGTTGCGGGTCGAGGTGGAGAACACCGTCGCGCCCTCACGCACCTGCGCCTGGTTGCCCATGCACAGCGAGCAGCCCGGCATTTCCATGCGGGCACCGGCGGTGCCGAAGGTGCCGTAATGGCCTTCCTTGGTCAGCTCCGAAGCATCCATCTTGGTCGGCGGGGCGACCCACAGCTTGGTCGGGATGTCGCGCTTGCCTTCCAGCAGCTTTGCCGCCGCACGGAAGTGACCGATGTTGGTCATGCACGAACCGATGAACACTTCGTCGATCGCCGCACCGGCGACGTCGGACAGCGTCTTGACGTCGTCCGGATCGTTCGGGCAGGCCACGATCGGCTCGTGGATGTCGGCCAGGTCGATCTCGATGACGGCGGCGTACTCGGCGTCGGCATCCGGCTCCAGCAGCTCCGGGTTGGCCAGCCAGGCTTCCATCTTCTCGATGCGGCGCGCCAGCGAACGGGCGTCCTGGTAACCCTCGGCAATCATCCACTTCAGCAGCGTGATGTTGCTCGTGAGGTACTCGATGATCGGCTCCTTGTTCAGGTACACCGAGCAACCGGCCGCCGAACGCTCGGCCGAGGCATCGGAGAGTTCGAACGCCTGCTCGACCTTCAGATCCGGCAGACCCTCGATTTCCAGGATGCGACCGGAGAAGATGTTCTTCTTGCCGGCCTTGGCCACGGTCAGCAGGCCGGACTTGATCGCGTACAGCGGGATCGCGTTGACCAGGTCACGCAGGGTCACGCCCGGCTGCATCGTGCCCTTGAAGCGGACCAGCACCGATTCGGGCATGTCCAGCGGCATCACACCGGTGGCGGCGGCGAAGGCAACCAGGCCCGAGCCGGCCGGGAACGAAATGCCCACCGGGAAACGGGTGTGCGAGTCGCCGCCGGTGCCGACGGTGTCGGGCAGCAGCATGCGGTTGAGCCAGCTGTGGATCACGCCGTCGCCCGGGCGCAGCGAGATGCCGCCACGGGTGGAGATGAACTCCGGCAGGGTGTGGTGGGTCTTGACGTCCACCGGCTTCGGGTACGCCGCGGTGTGGCAGAACGACTGCATCACCAGGTCGGCCGAGAAGCCCAGGCAGGCCAGGTCCTTCAGCTCGTCACGGGTCATCGGGCCGGTGGTGTCCTGCGAGCCCACCGAGGTCATCTTCGGTTCGCAGTAGGTGCCCGGGCGCATGCCCTGGCCTTCCGGCAGGCCACAGGCGCGGCCAACCATCTTCTGCGCCAGCGAGAAGCCCTTGCCGGTATCCGGCGGGTCCATCGGCAGGCGGAACAGATCGGTCGGGGCCAGGCCCAGCGCTTCGCGCGCCTTGGCGGTCAGGCCACGGCCGATGATCAGCGGAATGCGGCCACCGGCGCGCACTTCGTCGAACAGCACGTCGGACTTGACCTTGAACTCGGCGATGACGGCGCCGTCCTTCAGGGCCTTGCCGTCGTACGGGCGCAGCTCGATCACATCGCCCATGTTCATCTGCGACACGTCGAGTTCGATCGGCAGCGCGCCGGCATCTTCCATGGTGTTGTAGAAGATCGGTGCGATCTTCGAACCCAGGCAGACGCCGCCGAAACGCTTGTTCGGGATGAACGGGATGTCTTCGCCGGTGAACCACAGCACCGAGTTGGTGGCCGACTTGCGGCTGGAACCGGTACCGACCACGTCGCCGACGTAGGCAACCAGATGGCCCTTGTCCTTCAGCGATTCAATGAACTTGACCGGGCCGCGCTTGCCGTCTTCTTCCGGCTCGATGCCATCACGCTTGTTCTTCAGCATCGCCAGGGCGTGCAGCGGGATGTCCGGGCGGGTGGTGGCATCCGGGGCCGGAGACAGGTCATCGGTGTTGGTTTCGCCGGTCACCTTGAGCACGGTGATGGTCAGGCTCTCGGGCACCTGCGGGCGGCTGGTGAACCACTCCGCATCGGCCCAGCTCTGCAGCACGCCCTGGGCGTTCGCGTTGCCGGCCTTGGCCTTTTCCTGCACATCGTGGAAGGCATCGAACACCAGCAGGGTGTTCTTCAGCGCCTCGGCGGCGATCGCGCCGACGGTGGCGTCGTCCAGCAGCTGCACCAGCGGGGCGACGTTGTAACCACCGAGCATGGTGCCCAGCAGTTCGGTGGCGCGCTCGCGCGTGATCAGCGGATTGACTTCGCTGCCCAGCGCGATCGCGGCCAGGTACGAGGCCTTGACCTTGGCGGCGTCATCGACGCCGGCCGGCACGCGGTGGGTCAGCAGTTCCAGCAGGAACCCGGCTTCGCCCGCCGGCGGGTTCTTCAGCAGCTCGATGACGTCGGCCGTCTGCTGGGCGCTCAGCGGCAGCGGCGGGATGCCAAGCGCGGCGCGCTCGGCTACGTGGTGGCGGTAGGCTTCCAACATGACAACTCCCGGGTGATTCTTTGAAAGAATGCGGTTTAAAAGTATGGGCTCAGGCGTGCGGCACGATCAGCTTCAGGCCCTTGAAGTAGTCGCGGTAAAACGTGTCGTTCCAGGTAATCAGGCCATCGCACTGCAGGAGTGCATGCGACCCAACCATGAATTCGTCCAGCCCGCGTGGCTTGGCGCCCCGCTGCCGGTGCCGGCGGTGCATCTCACCGGCGCGCAATGCGGATTTGGCCTCCAGCGGACTGAAGTGGACGCCCATTTCCTCCAGCGCCTCCTGCACTTCGGCGCCGCCGCGCAGCGACGCGCAGATCTCGGCGAGGGTCACCCCGCAGATCACCACGCGCCCGCCGACCAGGCTCTGGCGCAGGCCCGCTTCGACCGCGTCGGCCTGCGGGCCATTGCTGAGCAGCTCGATCAGCACCGGTGAATCCACGGCGATCATCACGCGCTCATTCCTCGTCGCGGACCGCGCGCACGGCTGCTTCGGCCGAATCGAAACCATCCAGCGCGAACTTGCCGCGGGCACGGGAGATCGCATCGTCCACGCTCTTGCGCAGGATGATGCGGCTGCCCTCGAGCTCCACCTTCAGCTGGGTGCCCTTGGTCAGGCCAAGCGCATCACGGACCGCCTTGGGCAAGGTGATCTGCCCGCGTTCTGCAACGGTAGCTTCCATCGGTACGCCCTCCAAAGTATGCACAAATTATACATACTTCCGGGGGCATACTTCCACTGGAGTACTGATCTGGCCGCCAAGACCCTTGGCACAGAAAGGATCTGTCTCATCCGTGACATGAGGGATACATATCTCCATGTAGCCTGAGACCAACTGCCGCAGGTGGACACCGCCCTGAATCGTTCATAATCAGGATGATCGCGGGCCCACCGGTCAGCGGCGAACGCAAGCAGGTCTGCCTCGGGCGGGCCAACGCAAGCCATCCGCAAGAGGAGTCATCTGCAATGAGCGATTCGTTCTCCACCCGCAGCCAGCTGGACGTCGGCGGCACCACCTACGACTACTTCAGCCTGCCCAAGCTCGGACAGACGTTCGACATCTCCCACCTGCCCTACTCGATGAAGATCCTGCTGGAGAACCTGCTCCGGCACGAGGATGGCGGCGTGACCGTCGGCAAGGACCACATCCAGGCCGTCGCCCAGTGGGACCCCAAGGCCGAACCGGACATCGAGATCGCGTTCATGCCCGCGCGCGTGGTGCTGCAGGATTTCACCGGCGTGCCCTGCGTGGTCGATCTGGCCGCGATGCGTGATGCCGTGGTCAAGCTCGGCGGACGCCCGGAGCAGATCAACCCGCAGATTCCCTCCGAGCTGGTGATCGATCACTCGGTGCAGGTCGATGTGTTCGGCACCCCCGACGCGCTGGACCTCAACGGCAAGATCGAATTCCAGCGCAACCAGGAACGCTACGGCTTCCTGCGCTGGGGCCAGAAGGCCTTCGATAATTTCAAGGTGGTGCCGCCCAACACCGGCATCGTCCACCAGGTCAACCTGGAAAACCTGGCCCGCGTGGTGATGACCGCGCAGAAGGATGGCAAGGCCGTTGCGTACCCGGACACCGTGTTCGGCACCGACAGCCACACCACCATGATCAATGGCATCGGCGTGCTCGGCTGGGGCGTGGGCGGTATCGAAGCGGAAGCGGCGATGCTGGGCCAGCCGTCGTCGATGCTGATCCCGCAGGTGGTCGGCTTCAAGCTGACCGGCCGCATGCCCGAAGGGGCCACCGCCACCGATCTGGTGCTGACCGTCACCCAGATGCTGCGCAAGCACGGCGTGGTCGGCAAGTTCGTGGAGTTCTTCGGCGAAGGCCTGCAGCACCTGCCGCTGGCCGACCGTGCCACGATCGGCAACATGGCCCCGGAGTACGGCGCCACCTGCGGCATCTTCCCGATCGATGAAGAATCACTGACCTACCTGCGCCTGTCCGGCCGCAGCGAGGAGCAGATCGCGCTGGTGGAAGCCTATGCCAAGGCCCAGGGCCTGTGGCATGACGCCAACACCGCGCACGCCAGCTACAGCGCCACGCTGGAACTGGACATGGGCCAGGTCAAGCCGTCGCTGGCCGGCCCGAAGCGCCCCCAGGACCGCGTGCTGCTGGAAGACGTCAAGCAGAACTACCGCGAGAACCTCGTCGGCCTGACCACCAACCGCGACAAGCGCAACGATGATGTCGCCAAGTTCGTCAACGAAGGTGGCGGCGCGGCGGTCGGCAACGAACAGCTGGCCAAGGGATACAGCGATGTCGAACTGGATGGCCAGAAATTCCGCCTGAAGGATGGCGCGGTGGTCATCGCTGCGATCACCTCGTGCACCAACACCTCCAACCCGGCGGTGATGATCGGTGCCGGCCTGCTCGCCCGCAACGCGGCCGCCAAGGGCCTGGACCGCAAGCCGTGGGTCAAGACCTCGCTCGGCCCAGGCTCGCGCGTGGTCACCGATTACCTGGAAAAAGCCGGTGTGCTGACCGAGCTGGAGAAGGTCGGCTTCTACGTGGTCGGCTACGGCTGTACGACCTGCATCGGCAACTCCGGCCCCCTGCCCACCGAAGTCAGTGCCGGCATCGCCGCCGGTGACCTGGTGGTGGCCTCGGTGCTGTCGGGCAACCGCAACTTCGAAGGCCGCGTGCACCCGGAAGTCAAAATGAACTACCTGGCCAGCCCGCCGCTGGTCGTCGCCTATGCCATCGCCGGCACCACCGACATCGACCTGACCACCGAGCCGCTGGGCACGGGTAGCGATGGGCAGCCGGTGTACCTGCGCGATATCTGGCCGAGCAACAAGGAAATCGGCGATGTGATTGCCGCGACCATCGGGCCGGAGATGTTCAAGAAGAACTATGCCGACGTGTTCAAGGGCGACACCCGCTGGAACACCATCAAGTCGCCCGATGGCGATCTGTATGAGTGGGACGGCAGCTCGACCTACATCAAGAACCCGCCCTACTTCGAGGGCATGACCATGGACGTCGGCCACATCGAAGATGTGCATGGCGCCCGCGTGATGGGCCTGTTCGGCGATTCGATCACCACCGATCACATCTCCCCGGCCGGCAACATCAAGAAGGATTCCCCGGCGGGCCGCTTCCTGCAGGAGCGCGGCGTGCAGCCGGCCGACTTCAACAGCTACGGCAGCCGCCGCGGCAACGATGACGTCATGGTGCGCGGCACCTTCGCCAATATCCGCATCAAGAACCTGATGTTCGGCGGCGAAGAAGGTGGCAACACCCTGTACTTCCCGAAGGATGGCGGCGAGCCGCAGAAGCTGGCGATCTACGATGCGGCGGTCAAGTACAAGGCCGAGGGCGTTCCGCTGGTCGTCTTTGCTGGCAAGGAATACGGCACCGGCTCCTCGCGTGACTGGGCCGCCAAGGGCACCAACCTGCTGGGCGTCAAGGCGGTCATCGCCGAGAGCTTCGAGCGCATCCACCGCTCCAACCTGGTCGGCATGGGCGTGCTGCCGCTGCAGTTCAAGAACGGCGACAACGCACAGAGCCTGGGCCTGGACGGTTCGGAAGTAATCGACATCACCGGCCTGGAGGATGGCGCCAGCAAGACGGCCACCCTTACCGCGACCAAGGCCGATGGCACGAAGAAGTCCTTCGAGGCCCACGTGATGCTGCTCACGCCGAAGGAAGTGGAGTACTTCAAGCATGGCGGCCTGCTGCAGTACGTGCTGCGTCAGCTGGCCGGAAAGAAGTAAGCGCCTGGCACGGCGCCAATTACGCCCTCTCCGATAGAGGGATTGCACGACAGCAAGGGGGCACACGCCCCCTTGCTGCTGTTTGGCGTTCCCCGCCGCCAGTCTTCATTTTCATAAATTTCATAAATCCCATATTTCTCCCAATTCGTACGGATCGGGCTACACTGGACGCCATCCGCCAGGGAGCCGCCGCCATGCTGCACGCGCTCAAGTTCGACCCGATCACCGAGCTGACCCGCACCACCGCCTCGACGGTGAAGGAGCACTGGCGCAAGGTGATGCAGGACGTCCGCGAACAGCAGGCCGTACTGGTCACCAATCACAACGAGCCGCAGGCCGTCATTCTGTCCGCCCAGCAGTACCAGGCCATGCAAGCCGAGGTCGTGTCGTTGCAGCGGGACCTCGCGTCCCTGCGCGAACAGGCACCGGCCCTGCAGCAGCTCCGTCAGCGCTTCGATGATCGCCTTGCCGTGCTGGACAGCGCCGCGGCCGCCAACAAGGCGCGCGCGCTGCTGCGCAAGCCGGCACGCCTCAAGGGCAAGGTGACCGCAGGCAGCGGTTACTGATGCCTGCACGGCCCTTCCTGTTCGTGCTGGCAGGGGTCAACGGCGCAGGCAAGAGCTCCATTGGTGGCCATCTGCTCCGCCAAGCGGGTCTGGACTGGTTCAATCCCGACGACTGGGCCCGCCAGCTGTGCCGCGAATTCGGCATGAATCAGCGCGAGGCCAATGGCCGGGCGTGGACGGAGGGCTTCAGCCGGCTGCGCTCTGCCATCGCCGAACGCCGCAACCACGCCTTCGAAACCACCTTGGGCGGGCAGTCGATCGCCGCGACCCTGGCCGAGGCCTGCGCCACGCATGACGTACTGGTCTGGTACTGCGGCCTGGCCTCTCCCCAGCAGCACATCGCACGGGTGCGCGCACGCGTTGCGGCCGGTGGCCACCCGATCAGCGATGCGGACATCCACCGCCGCTACCCGTTGGCGCTGCAGAACCTGATCGCCCTGCTGCCAGCGCTGGCACAGCTGCAGGTGTACGACAACAGTGCAGAGGCCGGTCCTGGCCAGTCGGTTGCCGATCCACAGCTTGTGCTGCAGATGGACGGTGGCCGTTTGACCTGGCCTGCGGCCGATGACGCCGCCCAACTGCGGCAGACACCCGACTGGGCCGTGCCGGTGCTGGAAGCTGCACTGCAGTGCCACGACAGCTGCGCTGGCGAGCCGCCGCGATGAGCAGGGATGGACGGATGAGCGAACACATGCGGCTGCAAACGTCATTTATCACCGGCGCCACCCTGCCCCGCGGCCCCGCTGCCGCCGTTGTTCACCGGCCCTTCGCGTTTTCCATTCGGGACGGTATGCTGCCGAGGCATGAAACGACGGATACTCTCCGTCATCGCTTTACATCATCCACGTTTCCTGGAGGGGGAATATGAGTCTGGAACGACCCTGGCTGCAGAGCTATCCCAAAGGTGTACCCGCCGAGATCGACGTCAACGAGTTCCATTCGGTCTCGGCCGTCTTCGACACTTCGGTGGCCAAGTTCCGCGACCGCCCCGCCTACTCCAGTTTCGGCAAGGTCCTGACCTACGGGGAAACGGACGCACTGGTCGAACAGTTCGCCGCCTATCTGCTGGGTGAGCTACAGCTCAAGAAGGGCGACCGCGTTGCCCTGATGATGCCCAACTGCCTGCAGTACCCGATCGCCACGTTCGGCGTGCTGCGTGCCGGCCTGACCGTGGTCAACGTCAATCCGCTGTACACCGCCCGCGAGCTCAAGCACCAGCTGGTGGATTCCGGCGCGGCCGTGCTGGTGGTCGTGGACAACTTCTGCGACACCGTGCAGCAGGTCATTGCCGACACCCCGATCAAGCAGGTGGTGACCACCGGCCTGGGCGACATGCTCGGCGCCAAGGGCATCGTGGTGAACTTCGTCCTGAAGTACATCAAGAAGATGGTGCCCAACTACAGCCTGCGCGGCGCGATCCGCTTCAACCAGGCGCTCAAGCTGGGCAGCCGCCACACCCTGCCCAAGGTCGAGATCGACCACGACGATGTCGCCTTCCTGCAGTACACCGGCGGCACCACCGGCGTGGCCAAGGGCGCGATGCTGACCAACCGCAACCTGGTCGCCAACATGCAGCAGGCCTCGGCCTGGATCTCCGCCTCGGGGATCGAGATGGGCAAGGAGGTGATCATCACCGCCCTGCCGCTGTACCACATCTTCGCGTTGACGGCGAACGGGCTGGTCTTCATGAAGTTCGGTGGCTGCAACTACCTGATCACCAACCCGCGCGACATGAAGGGCTTCGTCAAGGAGCTCAAGGCGACCCGCTTCACCGCGATCACCGGCGTCAACACGCTGTTCAACGGCCTGCTCAACACCCCGGGCTTCGACGAGGTCGATTTCTCCTCGCTGAAGGTCACCCTGGGCGGCGGCATGGCGGTGCAGCGCGCCGTCGCCGAGCGTTGGAAGAAGGTCACCGGCGTCACCCTGGTCGAGGCCTATGGCCTGACCGAGACCTCGCCGGCCGCCTGCATCAACCCGCTCGACCTGGCCGAGTACAACGGTGCGATCGGCCTGCCGATCCCGTCCACCGATGCCTGCGTCAAGGATGACGCCGGCAAGACGCTGGCCGTCGGCGAAGTCGGCGAGCTGTGCATCAAGGGTCCGCAGGTCATGAAGGGCTACTGGCAGCGTCCGGAAGATACCGCGCAGGCGGTGGACGCCGAGGGCTGGCTGCACACCGGCGACATGGCACGGATGGATGAGCAGGGCTTCTTCTACATCGTGGACCGCAAGAAGGACATGATCCTGGTGTCCGGCTTCAACGTGTACCCCAATGAGGTCGAAGACGTCATCGCGATGATGCCCGGCGTGCTCGAAGTCGCGGCGGTCGGCGTGCCCGATGAGAAGTCCGGTGAAGTGGTCAAGGTGGTCATCGTCAAGAAGGACCCCAACCTCACCGCCGAGATGGTCAAGGAACATGCACGCGCGAACCTGACCGGCTACAAGCACCCGCGGATCGTGGAGTTCCGCAAGGAACTGCCCAAGACCAACGTCGGCAAGATCCTGCGCCGCGAACTGCGCGATACCCCTGCGCCGTAACGGTTCCCCAACGGCTGCATCTTCACAGGGCCCCTGCCGGCAACGGCGGGGGCCTTTTGCATTGCGTGAGATGCCGGGGGTGTAGGATCGCGGCGTGTGGACCCGTCAGGCCCGCCGCCCACCGTCCTCCCAGCGGGCCAGCCTCCGAGGAAATCGCCATGAGCACCATTGAAAAGCTGCCCGTCAACCACCGCTACGCCACCATCCGCACTGAAACCACCGGCAACGACGATGCCCATTGGCTGTTCATGCATGCCGATGCCGCCAGCGGCATCCGCCCGTGCTGCCGCAAGGACATGCTCGATGAAATGTGGAACTTCATGAGCGCGATCACCCGCAGCCCGGCCGAGCGCAACAGCGGCAAGCTGCGCCATTTCGTGCTCGCGTCCGATGCCAATGCCTACAACCTGGGCGGCGATCTGGACCTGTTCACCCGCCTGATCCGCGAGGGCAACCGCGACCGCCTGCTGACCTATGCGCAGCGTTGCGTGGAAGGCGTGCACCACCTGCACACCGGCTTCGGTGGCGACGTGCGCTCGATCGCGCTGATCCAGGGCGATGCCCTCGGCGGCGGCCTGGAGATGGCGCTGGCCTGCCACACCATCGTGGCCGAGGAAGGCTGCGGCATGGGCCTGCCGGAAGTGCTGTTCGGGCTGTTCCCGGGCATGGGCGCCTATTCCTTCCTGTGCAAACGCGTAGCCCCGCAGTTGGCCGAGAAGATCATCCTCGACGGCCGCGTGTATTCCTCCGAAGAGATGCATGCCATGGGCGTGGTCGATGTGCTGGTGCCCAAGGGCCAGGGCGTCAAGGCCGTGGAAGATCTGATCCGCCAGCACCAGCGCATTCCGCATTCGTATCTGGCGATGAACGCCGCGCGCAACCTGGCCCAGGCCGTGCGCTATGACGAACTGCTGGAAATCACCAAGGTCTGGGTGGACTCCGCCCTTGCGCTGGGCGACAAGTCGCTGCGCACCATGGACCGCCTGATCAAGGCCCAGACCCGCCGCGCCACCCTCGACGTCGCCTGAGCCATCCCCTCCCCTGTGTTGTTCAAGCCCGGCTGCCGCCGGGCTTTTTTTATTGCAGCCCCACTCAGCGCATGTCGCCGCCGTCGTCGGCCTGCCCCTGCGCCTTGCGCTGCGCACGTGCATCCAGCGCCTGCCGGCCTTCCTTGATGCCCGCCTGCAGCAGGGTCACGCGCTGCCGCCATTCGCTCTTGAGCTGCCAGTCGGCCATGCGCATCAGATCTCCGGCACGGTTGGCAACGCGGACCAGGCCCAGATTGCTGGCCACGCCCTTGATCGCGTGCGCCTGCTCGCGGAAATGGACCCAGTCGCTGCGCTCGCCGTCGGCCAGTGCCACGCCGATGCACTGGTCGGCATCGGCCAGGCATTGGCGGATGAACTCGCGTTCGAAACCGTCACCCATGCCGAGCGAGGCCAGCTCGTCGAGCACGCCCGGGTCCAGTACACCATCCAGCACGGTAGCGGTACGCACGATCGGTGCGCTGGCCTTGAGCTGGCCGTTGGAGGCGATATCGGCAAGCACATCCAGCAGCCGCACCGCGACCACGGGCTTGGCCAGGAACGTATGCGCGCCGGCCTGGGTGCAGCGTTGGATGGCCTCGGGCGTGACGTCGGCACTGAGCACCAGCACCGGCGTGCGCGGACCGCCACCGGCCTGCATCACGCGCAGTTCCTTGAGCATGTCCAGGCCGCTCATGCCGGGCATGTGCAGATCCACGATGGCCGCATCGAAATCACTCTCGGCCATCGCATCGAGCACCGCTTCACCGCCGTTGACGCACAGCACCTTGTGGCCGGCTTTCTGCAGCAGGCGCTGCAGCACCATCCGGTTGGCCTCGTGATCGTCGGCGACCAGGATGTGCATGCTGCGCACGCGCGCGCGGTGGCGCAGGAACGGGTCGGCGAACGCAATGACATTGCCGTTGCGGTCCGGCAGCCCGTCGCCGACCAGCGCCGGGGTGACCGTGCCCAGCGGCACGCGCGGCGGCGCGAACGGCAGCTCGAACCAGAAATGGCTGCCCTGCGGCGGGTTCTCTTCGTAGCCGATGTCCCCGCCCATCGCCTCGACCAGGCCCTTGGCGATGGTCGTGCCCAGGCCGGTGCCTTCGTGGCGGCGCGCCATGCTGACGTCAGCCTGCTCGAACGCTTCGAACAGGCGCGGGCGCATCTCCGGGGCGACACCGATGCCGGTATCGAGGATGTCGAACCGCAGGCGCACCCCGCCGTTGGATTCGGCATCGAGCACGGCCACGCGGATTTCGACCCGGCCGTGGTCGGTGAACTTGACCGCGTTGCCGGCGATGTTGAGCAGGATCTGCCGCAGGTGACCCAGGTCACCGCGCAGCAGCGGCGGCACGGTATCGGCCACCTTGACCCGGTAATCCAGCCGCTTGGCCTTGGCCTGCGGCAGCAGGATCAACCCGATGGCCTGGATCACATCGGCCAGCGCGAAGTCCTCGGCGGTCACGCGCAGCTTGCCCGCTTCGATCGCAGAGATATCGAGCACTTCCTCCACCAGCGCCAGCAGGCTGCGCGAGGACGCCTGGATGGTGTTCACACACTCGCGCTGCTCGTCATCGAGCTTGGTGGTGGCCAACAGCTCGGTCATGCCCGACAGGCCGTTGAGCGGCGTGCGGAACTCGTGGCTCATGTTGGCCAGGAAACGGCTCTTGGCCTCGCTCGCGCGGCGCGCCTCGGCCATCGCACGGGTGAGCTGGCGCAGCAGCGTGGAGAAATACAGCGGCACTGCCGCCAGGCCCAGCCACAGGCCGAATGCCAGCCGCGCGTTCTGATGCCAGTACGGGGTCAGCAGTGCGGTGCTGCCGAAGCTGACCATCGCCATCGCCACCGCGACGTACAGATAGTTGTTGCCGTAGCGCATGCCGTTGCCGACCGTCACCCACATCACCACGATGTAGACCCAGGCCAGTGGCTCGCCCATCTGCACCATGCCGGCGGCGATCAGCCCGTAATCGGCGAGCATGCCGGCCACCCGGCGCGGGTCCGAGCGTCCCGGCCGCCACAGCAGCCAGCCGAACAGCCCCAGCGAGAGGGTCAGGCCGGTCAGCACGATCGCCAGCACCCCGTGGTACTGCGCCGGGGGCAGGTCGTGGCGCGGCCCCGGCATGAGCACATACAGCAGGATCAGGGTGATCAGCACGATGCGCACGATCGCCTGGCCGTGTTCGGTATCCGGGCGCTGCGCCAGGCGGTGCTTCAGGCGCGGGTACAGACGACGCATATCACATCCCCGGGCGGGATGACGCGGTGGAGTGCTGTGCGCAGATCTCATCAAGCTGGAGGCGGCCGCGCAGCAGGGCATCGACGCAGCGCGGATCGAACAACCGGCCCCGCTGGGCATACAGATACGCCAGCGTGGCTTCCATGGTCCATGCTTCCTTGTACGGACGCGGTGAGATCAGCGCGTCGAACACATCGGCCACCGCCACGATCCGCGCTTCCAGCGGAATCGCATCGCCGACCAGCCCATCCGGGTAGCCGCTGCCGTCGTAGCGCTCATGGTGGCGCAGCGCGATCAGGGCCCCGACCTGGATGAAACGGTTCTGGCTGCCACTCAGCAGCTCGTAGCCGATCCGCGGGTGCCGACGCATGATCGCCTGCTCCTCATCGCTCAGCTTGCCCTGTTTGAGCAGGACCGCATCGGGAATGGCGATCTTGCCCATGTCGTGCAGGGGCGCGGCCATCTCGATCAGCTTGACCTCTTCTTCCGGCAGCCCGAGCTGCTCGGCGATCAGCCCGGCGACATGGGCCATGCGCTCCAGGTAGGCACTGGTGCCGGCATCACGGAATTCGATCGCCCGCGCCAGCCGCGACAGCGTCTCGCGCTCGCGCTCCTCCACCTCGTGCATGCTGGCCAGCAGGCGCTGCTCCAGCGACAGCGCGCGCTGCTTGACGTTCTCCGACTGCTGGCGCAGCTGCAACAGGTTGTAGCAGCGCGCGCGCAGTTCGCGCGGGCGGATGGGCTTGACCAGGAAATCGATCACCCCGGCCTCCAGCGCGGCCTGGCGGATCGGCTCGTCGCCGACCACGGTGATCAGGATCACGGGGATGTCGCGGTGCTTGGGCAGGCGGCGGAAGCGGCGGGCGAACTCCAGCCCGTCCATCTCCGGCATGCGGTAATCGAGCAACAGCAGATCCACGGCGTGCGACTCGCACCAGGCAAGCGCCGTCAGCGGATCGCCGAAGTCGTGCACGGACAGTTCCGGCGCGATGTCCTCGATGACATGGCGCAGCATGGTACGCGCGGACGTCTGATCGTCAACGATGACAATATTCAAGGCTGCTTCTGCCTTCTTCCTTGACCACACTGGAACATGCTGCGAAGAGGATACTCCGCCGCTCTGCACGCTGGCACCTTGCATCGGTCCGCCTCCCGTCATGAACACCCCAGTTCATGATCGTCGTCACAGTGTGACGCCGGTGTCGGCGTCTCCCTGCAACCCGTCATGGTCTGTGGCCATCACGCCATAGCGCCTGTTAAGGCCACGCAGAAACCATACCCGCGCGGCCACGGCAGCGGAACCCCCGCGCCGGACGTGCCCCAAGCACGCCCGGACCCAGGTCTCAGTTTTCCGGACGCATGTACGGGAACAGCAGCACGTCACGGATCGAACTGCTGCCGGTCAGCAGCATCACCAGACGGTCGATGCCGATGCCCAGGCCGCCGGTCGGGGCCATGCCGTACTCCAGCGCGCGGATGTAATCGGCGTCATAGTGCATGGCCTCGTCATCGCCGCCTTCCTTGGCCGTGACCTGGGCCTGGAACCGGGCCGCCTGGTCTTCCGGGTCGTTCAGCTCGGAGAAGCCGTTGGCCAGCTCCTTGCCGTTGATGAACAGCTCGAAGCGGTCGGTGTAGCCGGGCTGGTCATCGTTGGCGCGGGCCAGCGGCGAGACCTCGACCGGGTGGTCGGTGATGAAGGTCGGCTGGATCAGGGTGTGCTCGACGGTGGCCTCGAAGATCTCCAGCAGCAGCTTGCCCCAGCCGAAGGACGGCTTGATGCGGATCTTCAGGCGCTCGCAGTGGGCGGCCAGCGCATCGCGGTCGGTGCAGTCGGCGGCGCTGATCTCCGGGTTGTGGTGGCGCACCGCCTCGTCCATGCGCCAGCGGCGGAACGCCGGGGCCAGGTCGATCGTGGCACCGTCCCACTCCACCGTGGTGGTGCCCAGCACCTTGCTGGCCACGTCACGGATCACGCCTTCGGTCAGGTCCATCACTTCGGTGTACGTGGCGTAGGCCTCGTACAGCTCCATCATGGTGAATTCCGGGTTGTGGCGGGTGCTCACGCCCTCATTGCGGAAGTTGCGGTTGATCTCGTACACGCGCTCCAGCCCACCCACGACCAGGCGCTTGAGGTACAGCTCCGGGGCCACGCGCAGGTACAGGTCCAGGTCCAGCGCGTTGTGGTGGGTGGTGAACGGCTTGGCCGTGGCGCCGCCGGGGATGTAATGCATCATCGGCGTTTCGACTTCCAGGAAGTCGCGGTTGTCCAGCCACGCGCGCATGGCGCGGATGATCCGCGAGCGCTTGATGAACACCTCGCGCGACTCCGGGGTCACGATCAGGTCGACATAACGCTGGCGGTAGCGCTGCTCCACGTCGGCCAGGCCGTGCCACTTGTCCGGCAGCGGGCGCAGCGACTTGGTCAGCAGGCGGATGCTGGTGGCCTTGACCGACAGCTCACCGGTCTTGGTCCGGGTCAGCCCGCCCTCCACGGCGATGATGTCGCCCACGTCCCAGCCCTTGAAGGCGGTGTAGGCATCGCCCAGCGTGCTGCCCTGCAGGAACAGCTGGATGCGGCCGGACTCGTCCTGGATCTGGGCGAAGCTGGCCTTGCCCATCACGCGCTTGGCCATCAGGCGGCCGGCCATCTTGACCTGGCGGTCGCTGGCCTCCAGCGCTTCGGCGGTCCAGTGCTCTGCATCGGCGAACTCGGCCTGCAGGGTGCCGGCGAAGTGCTCGCGGCGGAAATCGTTCGGGTAGGCAATGCCCTGCCCGCGCAGGGCGGTCAGTTTCGCGCGGCGCTCGGCGATGAGGCTGTTCTCGTCGACGGGGGGCTGCGGCGCGGCGGTCTGATCGTTCATGGCGTGGGTCTATGTATGTCGGGGGGGAGGTACGGTCCCCGCCATCATGCCGATGGTCGGGGCGGATTGCGAAACCGGGCGCGGCCCGGGCACAACGGATCGGGGCCGCGCGTGGCGGCCCCGACGGTCAGGCGTCGGTGCGTTTGGCACCCACGGCCAGGCCGGACTTCAGGCTGGCTTCGACGAATTCGTCGAGGTCGCCGTCCAGCACCTTCTGCGTATCGGAGCGCTCGATGCCGGTGCGCAGGTCCTTGATGCGGCTCTGGTCGAGCACGTAGTTGCGGATCTGGCTGCCCCAGCCGATGTCGGACTTGGTGGCTTCCACCGCGTCACGCTCGGCATTGCGCTTCTGGATCTCCAGCTCATACAGCTTGGCGGCCAGCATCTTCATCGCGTTGTCGCGGTTCTGGTGCTGGCTGCGGCCGGTCTGGCAGGCCACGACCGTATTGGTCGGGATGTGCGTGATACGCACCGCCGACTCGGTCTTGTTGACGTGCTGGCCACCGGCGCCGGAGGAGCGGTACACATCGGTGCGCAGGTCGGCGGGGTTGATGTCGATCTCGATGTTGTCATCGACTTCCGGCGACACGAACACCGAGGTGAAGCTGGTGTGGCGGCGGTTGTCCGAATCGAACGGCGACTTGCGCACCAGGCGGTGCACGCCGGTCTCGGTCTTCAGCCAGCCGTAGGCGTAATCGCCTTCCACGCGCAGCGTGGCCGACTTGATGCCCGCGACGTCGCCGCCGGAGACTTCCATCAGCTCGGTCTTCCAGCCGCGCGATTCGCACCAGCGCAGGTACATGCGCAGCAGGATCTCGGCCCAGTCCTGGGCTTCGGTACCACCGGCGCCGGCCTGGATATCGACGAACGCCGCAGCGTTGTCCATCTGGCCGGAGAACATGCGCTGGAACTCCAGCTGCTCCACGTGCTTCTGGTACTTGTCCAGGTCACTGACCACGGCCAGGGCGGTTTCTTCGTCCTGTTCGCTTTCGGCCAGTTCCAGCAGTTCGCCCGACTCGGTCAGGCCGTCGAGGATCGTGGCGATGCCGCCCACGGTCTTGTCCAGGTTGGCGCGTTCGCGGCCAAGGTTCTGGGCGTACTCGGCGTTGTTCCAGATATCAGGATTTTCCAGTTCCCGGGTTACTTCTTCCAGACGCTCTTTCTTGGCGTCGTAGTCAAAGATACCCCCTGAGCGAGAGCACGCGATCGGTGAGATCGGTGATGCGCTGGCGGACAGGATTGAGCTCGATCATGTCGGCGATTAATGCGTGCGAAAAGACTGTCCATCATAGCCTATCCGGGCCTTTTCGGCGGTGGCCGGGGCGGCAGGTACCCGCCGGCGGGCAGGAAAGCGAGATCGCTGAACACGGCCGCCCGGCCAGACGGTAGACTTCGGCCCCGCCGCGCGGCCCCCTGCCCGCGGCGTCCCCCAACGCACTACATGGAGCACCACCCCGATGAGGACGTCATCCTCCGCCCTGCTGCTGGCCTTCGCCTGCCTGACCGCCTCCACCGCCGCTTCGGCCCTGGACCTCAAGCAGCTGACCAGCACCGGCCTGAAGGCCGGCCAGGCGCTCACCCTGTCCGACCAGGACGTGGCCAAGGCCGCCGACGAAGCCTGCGTCTACATGGACCAGCAGAACAAGGTCGCCCCCGCCAACTCGCCCTACGCCCAGCGCCTGGCCAGGATCACCCAGGGCCTGGCCAACGAAGACGGCATGAACCTCAACTTCAAGGTCTACCTGACCGACGACGTCAATGCCTGGGCCATGGCCAACGGCTGCGTGCGCGTGTACTCGGGCCTGATGGACATGGCCTCGGACGACGAAGTGCGCGGCGTGATCGGCCACGAGATCGGCCACGTCAAACTGGGCCACTCCAAGACCAAGATGCGTACCGCACTGCTGGCCTCGGCCGGTCGCGACACGCTGGCCGCCTCGGGCAATGCCAACATCGCCACCCTGACCCAGGGCCAGCTCGGCGAACTGGCCGAGGGCTTCGTCAACGCGCAGTTCTCGCAGAAGGAAGAAAGCGCTGCCGACGAATACGGCTACCGCTTCATGAAGCGCCACCAGTACGACCCGGCCGCCCTGGCCAGCATGTTCCGCAAGCTGTCCAGCAAGGGCGGCCTGATGTCCTCCCACCCGGGCTCGGAAGCCCGCGCCGGGCGCATCGACGCGATGATCAAGAAAGACAGCAAGCGCTGAGCTGCCTGACGGCATCCCGGCCTGCCGGGATGCCACGCCGGCTGGCGGCGCTCTGCCGTCAGCCGGTGGCCTGCACCGCCAGCGCCTGCCGGAACGAGGGCAGCTGCCGGCGACTGCACGGTACGCGCCCACCATCGTCCATGTGCAGCAAGGCCTCGCCCCCGTCCAGCGGCTCGATCGAGACCAGGTGCCGCACGTTCACCAGCCAGCTGCGGTGGGCCCGCACGAACACGGCCGGATCCAACCGTTCTTCCAGTGCCGCCATGGTGCTGCGCAGCGGGTAGTCGTGCCCGCGCACCCGCAGATTGACGTAGTTCCCGGCCGCCTGGGCGTACTCGATATCACCGGTGGCGACCAGGAAGTCGCGGCCCAGCTTGCGCACCAGGAACCGCTCCGGACGTTCCACGGCGTCCACCGGCGGAGCATCGTCCGGCGCGGCCAGCAGATGCGCCTCGCCTTGCCGGCGCCGTCCGAACCAGCTGAAGAAGTGCTCGATCGCCACGAAGGTGAAGAACGCACGCACATCCTTGAGGTACTCGTACACCAGGCGTACCGGCCAGCTGGCATCGTCCTGGTAGTGGTAGCCGAGCGCGGCATAGGCGAGATGGCGCAGCCCCATCATCCCGGTGACATGCACCAGCGACCACGCCACGCTGGCCAGCAGGTACAGCGGCAGGCGGCGCTTCCAGGTATCGGCATGCAGCGGCCAACGCTGGCAGCCCCACCACAGGACCGGCAGGGTCAGCAGGATCATCGTGACGCTGCTCAACTCCCAGATCATCGGCTGCCACAGGCCCAGCTCTTCGCCACGGCGCCCCGCATCCATCACTTCCACCAGCGCATTGGCCACCGCGGTGGTCAGCAGGATCACCGACCACACCAGCATCCGCGCACCCGGCCGCCACCGCGCGGCACGTCCGTTCGCCATTGAATCGTCCATTCGCAAAGGGTCGTCAGCCTGACTCATCACGCCATGGTAGTGCGCCCCGCCCGTCCCTTGGCGACCGCCATTGGTCACTTGGCACCCACGGCAGAGCCCTTTGCCATGGCCGAACCCCCTCACAGTGCGCACCGTGGAGGCTCCTGCCCTCCCTGCCCCATCCATGCCACGCCGCCACGACATCGACGCCCTGCGCGTACTCGCCTTCGCCCTGCTCATCCTGTATCACACCGCCATGGCCTACGTGGACGGCTGGGGGTTCCATCTCAAGAGCGACCACACCGCCGAGTGGCTGCAATGGCCGATGCTGCTGGTCAACCGCTGGCGGATGCAGCTGTTGTTTCTGCTCTCGGGCATCGCCATCGCCCTGATGCGGCCCGAAACGCGCATCGCGCGCTTCGCCTTGCTGCGCACGTGGCGGCTGCTGCTGCCGCTGCTATTCGGCATGGCCGTGGTGGTGCCGATCCAGCCGTACTGCGAGGCAGTGACCAACGGCCGCATCGAGCCCGGCTTCGGCGCGTTCCTGCTGCGCTACTGGCAGATGCCGGCCTGGCCGCAGGACAGCTTTGCCGGCTGGCAGCTGCGCATCACCTGGAACCACCTGTGGTACCTGGCCTACCTGTGGGTCTACACGCTGGTACTGGCCTTGCTGATGCCCGTCCTGGATACCGCTGCCGTGCATCGCGCCGTGGAGCGCTTCGCCCGTGCGCCGGCGCCGCTGCTGATCGGGCTGCCCAGCCTGCTCTCCTTCGGCTGGGTGGCCTGGCTCGATCCCCGCTTCCCGTCCACCAACCTGCTGTTTGGCGATTGGTACCAGCACGCCAAGTACGGAACGGTGTTCCTGGCCGGCTACCTGCTTGCCCGCGCCACCCCGTTCTGGGCGCGCGTGGTCGAGCTGCGCCAGACCACCCTGTGGGTGGCAGCCGTTGCGGCGAGCTGGTACTTCGGCATCCGCCTCCTGGGGCGGGTGTTGCCTGACGATTCGGTGCTGCGGCAGTGGCCGGACAGTGTCTGGACGCTGCAGGTGATGGCCAGCCAGTCGCTGTACCTGTGGGCCGTGCTGCTGGCCCTGCTCGGCTGGGCCAAGGTGTATCTGGATCGCCCGTTCCGCTGGCTGCCGTACTGCACCGAGGCGGTGTATCCCTGGTACATCCTGCACCAGAGCCTGATCATCGCGCTGCTGTTCTGGCTCAAACCGCTGCACCTGGGGCCGTGGTGGGAGCCGCTGCTGGTGCTGGCCGGGACGGTGGCCGGCTGCCTGGTGCTGTACGAAGGGCTGATCCGGCGCGTTGGCTGGCTGCGCCCACTGTTCGGACTGCGCCGGGAGCGGCTCTCGCCGATGCGTCCCGCCGCCGGTGGCGCAGCGGCGGGATCGCCAGGGGCCGGCTAAGCGGCTACTTCACCTCGAACTCCCCGACCAGCACCGTCTCCGCGCGGTCCTTCAACCGCAGCGTGACCTGCTGGTCGCGCTGGTCGCGGCTGCCCCATCGGGTGCTCAGGCGCAGCATCAAGGTGGTGGCACCGGTGACCAGCTGCTCGCGGCTGCCGAAGTAGTTCGCTTCGATCCTGTAGATGCCCGGCTTGGCATCGCGCAACGAGAACTGCTCCGGGCCATAGCCGCCGGTGAAGTCCTGCGACATCTGCCCGCCCTGGTAGGTCAGCCGGTTGCCGTAGTAGGCGCGCTCGCCATTTGGATCGGTGACCCACAGGTCCATGTCGCTGTTGTCACTGTCCCAGCTCAGCACCACGCGCAGGTCCAGCGGCATCGCACGGCGCAGGCGTGGATCGATGGCCGAGGCATCCACACGCTCGCGCGCGATCAGTCGGGTCAATTCATCCAGCGCGATCAGCGAGATGCCGTCGAAGCGGCCATCCCACGGGCGTACCACCACTTCATACAGCGATGCCACCGCCGCCTGGTACTGCCCGGCCGCTTCCAGCGCCAGGCCGAGGTCACGGAAACTCTGCGGCTCCTCCTCGCCCATCGCCAGCACCTGGCGGAACACCGGCACGGCCAGCGCCGGCGCCTTGGCCTGCATCAGGCGATAGCCGAGCACGCGCAGCACGTGGCGGTTTTCCAGTTCCATCTCGGCGAGATTGGAGAGCACGCGCAGGGCCAGCTCCCGCTGTCCGCTGGCCAGCAGCAGATCGGCTACGTCCAGATAGAACGCGCTGCTGCCGGCGTGCTGTTCGCGCTCCTGCAGATACAGTGGATACAGCTGCGCGGGCGTTGCATCGCGCAGGCGGCGTGCATAGGCCGAATCCGGTGCCCACGGCGCCAGCGTCAGTGTGATCTGGCCATTGTTGGCCCTGGGGGCCGATTTGGGGCGACGCTCGGGGGTGGCCTCCGCCTCATCGGCCGCCGCCGAGGCGGTCAGCTCGACACGGTCCAGCGCCATCGGCGCTGCAGGTGCCGGCGGTGGCGCGGCCATCGCCATGGCCACCGGCGCGGCGACGGATCGGGATTCCTGCTTGGGCTGCGGTGGCGCATCCTTGGGCCAGCGGGTATTCCACCACTGCTCGCGCTCGGCGAACTGGCGGGCGATGCCATCCAGGCGGCGCTTCCGCTCGGTTGCCACGTCGGCCACCGTCAACGCATGGCGCTGGTCGTAGGCCGCGCGCAGCGGAGCCGGCGGGCGGATGCCATAGCGCAGATAGTCCTCCAGCGTCTCCAGGACCAGCAGCGATGTATCGGCCGTCACGATCCCGAACTGCCGGGCCAGCGCCTTGGCCTCCGGCGCCCCGGCGGGGTCCGCCGCCAGTGCTGCCAACCGGTCATTCGCCCACGCGTGAGCGACCAGGCCGCCGTCCACCGCACGCGCGTTCGCGACGTTGAGCGTGACCGGCTGCGGATCGCTGTCGCCACCACGCAGGGACAGCAGCACCGTCGCATCGGGACGCAGCAGGCGGCCGGTGACGCGAATCCAGCCCTGCGCAGCCCGCGAGGCATCCACGTTCACGTCCTCCACGCCACGTGCCAGCACATCGGTCACTTCGGCGGGCTGCCGCAGCAGCAGCGGCATTACCGTCTCCACCTCCGCCTCGCTGCCCAGCTGCAGCAGCTGACCATGATGGGCGCTGGTCCACGCACGAAGGCGCGGCGCGTCGGTCTTCGCACCGGCGCTGCTCAATGCATACAGGCGCTGATCGGGCGACAGGGTGGGCAACGCCTGGCGGCCATAGTTGGCCAGGCCATCGCTGACCAGCAGGTACTCGCCGATGGTGCGGTTCGGCGTCCAGTCGCCCAGCGCACTGGCGCCATCGTGGGGCAGCGCCAACAGATACTCGCGCAGCGCCGACCAGTCGCCCCGGGTGATCGGGAACTCACGCGGCGCTTCGCTGCGGTCACGCAGCACCGTCAGCTGGACCTGACCCGAGCCGAACACTTGGAAATAGCGGTCCAGCACGGCCAGCTCAGCCGCACGGTTGCGCGTACCGGCCGAACCGGAGGCATCCCAGAGCAGACCGATGCGCGCAGGCAGGACACGCGCGGCGGTCGGGGTGCGGACCGGCACGCTGGCCAGCAGATAGCGCTGCCCGTCATGCAGCCCGGTGACCAGGTCAGT
Organism: Stenotrophomonas sp. BIO128-Bstrain; assembly: GCF_030128875.1. Classification (NCBI taxonomy): domain Bacteria; kingdom Pseudomonadati; phylum Pseudomonadota; class Gammaproteobacteria; order Lysobacterales; family Lysobacteraceae; genus Stenotrophomonas; species Stenotrophomonas sp. BIO128-Bstrain. The sequence continues at coordinate 1,820,179 of NZ_CP124620.1, forward strand.
GCTGCGCGCAAGCGGAAGGCTCCACTGCAGTTGGGCAGGCAGATCGGCGCCCCGCCCCTGCCACTGCGCCGCGTAGGCACCGGCCTTCAACGTAAACCCGAGAGGATTGACGCCCACGCCGACCGGCTTGCCGGTCCCGCTGGTCTCCAACCGCAGCGTCAGTTGCTCGGCCTGGCGTGCGAAGGACACCGGCAGTGACCAGTGCAGACCCTGCGGCACGAGCGGCAGGCTGTCACGCAGCACCAGCCGCACACGCCGCTCGCCACGCGCCGGGATGGGATACAGGCGCAGCCGGAACTGGTTGCCGGCGGTCTGTTCCAGCAGACCCGGATCGACCTGGCGGCGTTCGATCGCCTCGAAGACCTGGCGTCCCTGCGACTTGGGTACCGGCACCGCATCGCGAAGCTCGCCATTGATATCCAGTGCGAAACCGGCCACCTGCTGGCCGTAGGCCAACGGAAATTCCAGCTGCCCCTCCAGCACGCGCGCATTGGGATTGTGGAAGGTCAATTCGATCGTGGTTTCGCCGAGCCCTGCCACGACGCGACTGTCGATGTGGGCCTCGGTCAACCGCACCGGCACCTCGGCACCGGCGACCTCCAGGATGGGTGGGCGCGGCGAGGGAAAACGCCGTGGCTGTGCGTGGGCGCTGGGCAGCTGCCAGCACAGCAGCGCGAGCAGACCGATACTGCGCAGTGCGAGTCCCATGTGAGGCTCCTGATCCGATGTCCCTCCATTGAACGCACCGCGATCCGCAATGGGGTTGAGCGGTGGCAATCGCCTGTTCCGGTCATGGACGCCTCATCCGCGCTGGGCCAAGATCGCTCTCCACGGATTGATGGACCAAGGATGCCGCATGCGCCTGTTGTTGACCGCCCCGCTGTTGATGGGGCTCGCCCTGCCCGGTTATGCCGCCGCCATCGAGGGCGTGACGTTCACCCACCACGACTGGACGCTGGCCTGCGACAACACCCGCACCTGCCGCGCCGCCGGTTATCAGGCCGATGACAATGGCGGCGACCCGGTCTCGATCCTGCTCACCCGCGCGGGCGGGCCGGATCAACCGGTCCACGCGGAACTGATGCTCGGCCAGTACGACGACAACACGGCCACCAAGCGGCTCAGCCTGAGTATCAATGGCACCTCGCTGGGCCCGATGCAGTTCGATGCCGCCGAGGGCACCGCCACCTTTTCCGCGAAGCAACTCGCTGCCCTGCTCGCTTCGCTGGCACGCAACAGCCGCATCGAGCTGATGGGCGACGATGGCGCGCGCTGGACGGTTTCCGATCAGGGCGCCTCGGCCGTGCTGTTGAAGATGGATGCGTTCCAGGGCCGCCTCGGCACACCCGGCGCGCTGATGCGCAAGGGCAAGCAGGCCGAGTCCTCGGTGCCGCCTGCACTGCCGGTGCCGGTGGTGCAACTGGGCAAGCCGGTGCCAACCCGCCCGGCGGACAAGGCGCTCGCCGCGTCGCCCGCGCTGCGCGCCGCGCTGGCGGCGGTGACGTCGGCCGACGACTGCGAAGCGTTGGGCGCCGGCGGCAGCCTGTCACCGGACGGCGAACCCGAAGCGCTGACCGTACAGCGGCTCAGTGCCGACAAGCTGCTGGTGTCGCTGAGTTGCTGGCGCGGGGCCTACAACACCGGCGACGGCTACTGGGTGATCAACGACCGCGCGCCGTACCAGCCGCGGCTGGTCACCACGGCAGCCGTGGGGGATGAGGTGCGCACCATCCAGGAGGCGCAGAAGGGCCGTGGCCTCGGCGACTGCTGGTCCACCACCACGTGGGGCTGGACGGGCTCGCAGTTCGTGAAGACGGCCGATTCCAGCACCGGGTTGTGCCGCCTGGTTGCCGCCGGTGGCGCCTGGGAGATGCCGACGCTGGTGACGCAGGTGATGGAGTAAGCCCTCGAACGCGGTTTGGGAAAGAGTGCGGTGATCGGTTGCCTGTGTGCATCACCGCCAAGCTCCACAGTGGCGGGCGCAGCGAGGAGAGGGTTCCCGCCGGACTCTCCATGCCCATCGTCAAAGTAGTGACACCACCGCCGACCCGCGCGGCGGATAGAGCATTGGAACGATCCCCTTCCCGTCGCTCGGCTCTGCGTGCCACCGAGCAGGTGGAGCTGCAGGAACGATGCCCCGACCTGTTCCTCGACGAACGCGACCACCCTCTGACCGTACGCAGATTAAGCGGCAGCAAACTGCCGGTTTCCGCCCAATGCTGGATAAGGGGGCAAAACGCAGGGTTCGGCTATTGGATGGTCAACCACCGCGCGCCCTATCAGGCTGCTCTGGTCACCATATCAGCCGACGAAAGTATTGGGGCAAGCCACATTTTTGCATCACAGAGGAATGTTGCTGGCGACTGTTTATCGGCCAAGAGCTGGGCGTGGGATGGCAAGGATTTTGTCCCCACATCGGCGTTGACTATCGGCCTGTGCCGCCTTGTCACCCTTGGCGGACCATGGCAGATGCCGACACTGGTGACCCGTGTGCTGAAGTAAGTGCCTCGTCTGCCCGCTGCCCTGTCATCGGGCAGTGGTCAGCCCGTGCCAGGGAATCACCTTGGCGGACGCGGCATCCTGAAAGGGAAGGTCTGGCTTAGCAGCTGCTCCAACGAGTCATACAACAACTCGGTTTCTCCAGTCTCGTGGAGATACAGATGAAGGACCCCTTCGGCCGTCATCAAAACCGGGTTGCCGGTCCCGTCATCCGATATGACGTAGGCGTCGCGCCACTGTTCTCCGGCACTTTCCAGATAGTTGTCTCGAAACCGCTCGGTCAGCTCAGTGACTGTTTCATTGCCGATAAGAGAGCCATTGTTGAAAGCGTGGATCTCGATACCGCCAAATGCACCCCCAAACGCCTTGATGAACTGGATGTAGTCAGCATTGAACTTGACACCAAGTGTCTGTTCCGCGGTCTCGATCTCAGAATCGGTGGCAGGCAAGCCATAAAGATCCCCGTCCCCCGTCATGATATCCAGGGCGATCATGTCCATTAACTGGTGATCCACTTTGAACGCACTCGATTCCGCTTTCGTTGGTTCAGATCCTAATTGGTCCAGCACAGCAAGTACTGCCCCGCTGCGCCAGAAGTTAACGCAATCGGCACGGACGTTCGGCGCTCCCCCCTGAAGTCAGAGAACGGGCATGCGCCTCACTCATCCGCGCAGTGCTCCACAATCAACTGGATCGCCCCACCGCCCCGGTAATCATCGCTGACCAGCCGGTAGGCGATATGCACCTGGTTGGCCGGTGCATTGCCGGTCCAGCCGCTGAAGTGGATGGCGCTGATCGGCTCGGCACGGCCGGGCACGCGCAGGCTCAGCTTGAGGTGTTTCTCTTTGAGCACCTGCCAGCGGGCTACCTGGAAGTGACCATCGAACAACGGCTCCGGGAAACCCTGCCCCCACGGCCCGGCCAGGCGCAGTGCCTCGGCATGGGCGAAGTCCAGTTCCTGCGGCAGCAGCTCGCCATCGGTCAGCAGCAGCTGCTGCAGCGAGAGCGGGTCCAGCGTGCGCTCCACCACGTCCACGAAGGCCTGCTCGAAGGCGGCCAGCTGCGCGTGCGGCAGGCTCAGCCCGGCGGCCATCGCATGCCCACCGAACTTGTCGATCAGGCCCGGGTGCGCGGCGTTGACCAAGGCCAGCGCGTCACGGATATGGAAGCCAGGGATCGAGCGCGCCGAGCCACGCAGCGAATCGCCACCTGGCTCTGAAGGCGCAAACGCAATCACCGGCCGATGCAGGCGATCTTTCATCTTAGACGCCACCAGCCCCACCACCCCCGGATGCCACTCGGCATCGAACAGGCAGGCCGCAACCGGGCGCACGCCCTCGGCACTGAGCACCGCACGGGACACGGCCAGTTCGGCGTCGTCGGTCATCAGCTGCTGAACCGCACGGCGCTCCGTATTGATCGATTCCAGCGTTGTGGCGATCTCACGCGCGTGGGCGCGGTCTTCGGTGAGCAGCAGTTCGATGCCCAGCGCCATGTCTTCCAGCCGGCCGGCCGCATTCAAACGTGGGCCCAGCGCGAAACCGATGTCGCTGCCGGTCAGCCGCGAGGCATCGCGCCCGCTGGCTTCGATCAGCGCCTGCAGCCCGACGCAGCCCTTGCCGCTGCGCAGCCGGCGCAGGCCAGCCGAGACCAGGGCGCGGTTGTTGTCATCCAGCGCGACCAGATCGGCGACGGTACCGACCGCGACCAGGTCGAGCAGGGTCAGCAGGTCCGGCTCCGGGGCCGTGGCGTAGGCGCCCTGCCCGCGCAGGTGGCGGCGCAGTGCCATCAATACATAGAAGATCACCCCGACGCCGGCCAGTGCCTTGCTCGGGAAGGCATCGCCGCTGATGTTGGGGTCCACGATCGCATCGGCCGGCGGCAGGTGCTCGCCAGGCAGGTGGTGATCGGTCACCAGTACTTTCCAGCCCAGCGCCTTGGCCGCGTTGACGCCGGCGTGGCAGGCGATGCCATGGTCGACCGTGACCAGCAGCCCGGGGTTGAGTGGGGCCAGTTCGGCCACCAGTGACGGCGACAGCCCATAGCCGTGCAGCATGCGGTTGGGCACGGCGTGCACCACATCGCGCGCGCCGAGCATGCGCAGGCCGCGCACGCCAACCGCACAGGCCGTGGCGCCGTCGCAGTCGAAATCACCGACGATCAGGATGCGTTCGTTGTTGGCGATCGCATCGGCCAGCAGTGTTACCGCGGCCTGCATGCTGCCGAGCAGGTCAGGCGCATGCAACTGGGCCAGTTTCGGCTGGGCCTGTGCGGCATCCGTGACGCCGCGGGCGGCATACAGGCGCTGCAGCAACGGCAACATGGACGAGGGCCACTCGCTGACGGCGGCGGCAGGACGGCGCTGGATACGGGGTGCTTCAGACTGGGTCAAAACAGGCTCGATCAATGACGTGCGCGCCCATGATACCGCCCTGCTACCGGTAGAGCCGACCGCTGGCCGGCTGCCGTTCGGCGCACTCAGAGCTCGTGCAGCTGCACCGGCTTCTTCCAGAACCGCCAGCGCTGGGCCTTGTCGATCTCCACGCGGGTGCCGTCCTCGAAATCCAGCACCAGCCGCTTCAACTCCCCGCGTGCGATCGCCGCCAGCAACGGGCGGATCGCATCGTTGCCCAGCTGTTCCAGCGAACGCAGCTGGCGCAGGTCCACCAGGGCATCCACGGTCTGCTCCCCGTCGGCCTGCAGGCCCGCGGCCTTGGCCAGTGCCTGCAGCAGCGCATCGCGGCTGCGGACCTGGGCATGCGCGGTGGTCACACGTTCGGGCAGCTCACCGCCGCCCCAGAACCACAACGAATTGATCGCGCGCTTGCCCTCGCTCACGCGCTGCTGGTTCCACGCATGCTGGTGCAGCACCACCTGCGCTTCGGTCAGCAGGGCGCGCCAGCGGCGGCCGGCATCGCCTTCGGGCAGATGGGCGAACAGATCATCGCCGAGCACTTCATCCGGCTCGGCAAAGGCTGGCAGGGTCGTGCCCGGCGGAAGACGCAGGTACCAGCGCGACGGCACCGGGGCATCGAGCACGAAACCGAACCCGGCAAACAACGGCTGCAACGCCGGCAGCAGGTGCATGGCATCGGCCAGTTCGGGGCGCAGGGTATCCCCGTGCCCCATCAGGCGGGCGCCGTGCATGTCCGGCACCACGTTGGCCGGATCGGCCCGCAGCCAGACCGCGCCATCGGCATCGCCAACATCGAGCTGGCGAGTCAGGGCTGCGGCCGACCACGCGTCCGGCTGCGTCTGGAAATGCCGACGCAGCTGGGCGCGCTCGCCCGCATCGGCACTGCGGCGTTCGGCACGCCCCAGCGCCTTGGCGACGTCATCGGGCAGCGGCGCCGCCGGAAACCGGCTGCGCGCCGGCAGCAACAACGTCGCCGTGGCCATCGCCGTCAGTCCAGGTACTGGACGCTGACGATTTCGTACTCGCGCTGGCCGGCCGGCGCGTCGATGGTGACCGCATCGCCTTCCAGCTTGCCGATCAAGGCACGGGCCAGCGGCGAGGAGATCGCGATCAGGCCCAGCTTGATGTCCGCTTCCAGGTCGCCAACGATCTGGTAGCGCTTTTCTTCATCACTCTCTACGTCCGACAACTCGACCGTGGCGCCGAACACCACCTTGCTGCCGGCGTTGAGCTTGGTGATGTCGATGATCTCGGCATGCGAAAGCTCGCCTTCCAGCTGCTTGATGCGGCCTTCGATGAAGCCCTGCTCTTCGCGCGCGGCGTGGTACTCGGCGTTCTCCTTGAGATCGCCGTGCTCACGGGCCTCGGCGATCGCCGCGATGACCTTCGGGCGCTTGACCGACTTCAGGTGGTCAAGCTCTTCGCGCAGACGCTGCGCGCCCTTCAGGGTGATCGGTGCTCTCATGCGTTCAACTCCTTGTGCAGTTCCTGCAGCGACCAGACCGGGCCGGTCCCGCGGAATTCCAGTGATTGCACCAGCGCCTTGGCGCCGGCAATGGTGGTCGAATAGGTGACGCGGTGCTGCAGCGCCTCGCGACGGATCGAGAACGAGTCGTTGATCGCCGCGCGACCTTCGGTCGTGTTGACGATGTAGACGATCTCGCCGTTCTTGATCGAATCGACGATGTGCGGACGGCCTTCGACCACCTTGTTGACGATCTCGCAGTCCATGCCGTGCTGCTGCAGCCACGCGGCGGTGCCACGGGTGGCGACCAGGGTGTAGCCACGCTCGAGCAGGGCCTGGGCCACCGGCAGGACGCGCTTCTTGTCCGGATCACGGACCGAGACGAAGGCCTTGCCCAGCGGCGGGGCCTTGATGCCACCGGCTTCCTGCGCACGCGCGAAGGCGGCGCTGAAGCTGCGGCCCACGCCCATCACCTCACCGGTGGAGCGCATCTCCGGCCCGAGGATCGGGTCGACGCCCTGGAACTTGGCGAACGGGAAGATCGCTTCCTTGACCGAGTAGTAGCCCGGCACGATTTCCTTGGTGGCGCCCTGCTCGGCCAGCGTCTTGCCGGCCATGCAGCGCGCGGCGATCTTGGCCAGCGGCATGCCGGTGGCCTTGGAGACGAACGGCACGGTGCGCGAGGCACGCGGGTTCACTTCCAGCAGGTACACGATGTCTTCGCCGTTCTCGCCGGCCTGGATCGCGAACTGGGTGTTCATCAGGCCGACCACGTTCAGGGCCTTGGCCAGCTCCACCACCTGGCGACGCAGCTCGGCCTGGGTTTCAGCGGACAGCGAGTACGGCGGCAGCGAGCAGGACGAATCGCCCGAATGCACGCCGGCTTCTTCGATGTGCTCCATCACGCCGCCGATCAGCACGTTGCCGTCCTTGTCGGCAATGATGTCCACGTCCACTTCCACGGCGTTGTCCAGGAAGCGGTCCAGCAGCACCGGCGAATCGTTGGAGACCTTCACCGCGTCGCGGACGTAGCGGGCCAGGTCGGATTCACCGTAGACGATTTCCATCGCGCGGCCGCCCAGCACGTAGCTCGGGCGCACCACCAGCGGGTAGCCGATCTCGCGCGCCAGCAGCAGGGCTTCCTGGTCGTTGCGGGCGATGCGGTTCGGCGGCTGCTTCAGGCCGAGCTTCTCCACCAGCTGCTGGAAACGCTCGCGGTCTTCGGCCAGATCGATGGAGTCCGGCGAGGTGCCGATCACCGGCACGCCGTTGGCTTCCAGCGCGCGCGCCAGCTTCAGCGGGGTCTGGCCGCCGTACTGCACGATCACGCCCTTGGGCTGTTCCAGCTCGACGATCTCCAGCACGTCTTCCAGCGTCAGCGGCTCGAAGTACAGGCGGTCGGAGGTGTCGTAATCGGTGGAGACGGTTTCCGGGTTGCAGTTGACCATGATGGTTTCAAAGCCATCATCGCGCAGCGCCAGCGCGGCGTGCACGCAGCAGTAATCGAACTCGATGCCCTGGCCGATGCGGTTCGGACCGCCGCCCAGGATCATGATCTTGTCGCGGTTGCTCGGGGCCGCTTCGCACTCGTCCTCGTAGGTCGAATACAGGTAGGCGGTGCTGGTGGCGAACTCGGCGGCGCAGGAATCCACGCGCTTGTACACCGGGCGCACCTTGTGGGCACGACGCAGCGCGCGCACGGCCGCTTCGTTGGTGCCGGTCAGTTCGGCCAGGCGGGCGTCGGAGAAACCGGCGCGCTTGAGCTTGCGCAGGCGTGCGGCGTCCAGTGCATCGATGCCGTCGGCGGCCACCTCGGCCTCGGCCTGGATGATCTCTTCGATCTGGTCCAGGAACCACGGGTCGATGTGCGACAGCGCGAAGACCTCTTCCACGCTGAAGCCGGCGCGGAACGCATCACCCACGAAGAACAGGCGCTCCGGGCCCGGGGCCTTGAGCTCGCGCTTGAGGGTGGTGATGTCGTCCTCGTTGGCCAGGTCCAGGCCGGTCGGGTCCAGCCCGATCTTGCCGGTTTCCAGGCCACGCAGGGCCTTCTGCAGCGACTCCTGGAAGGTGCGGCCCATCGCCATCACCTCGCCCACCGACTTCATCTGGGTGGTCAGGCGTGCGTCGGCGGCCGGGAACTTCTCGAAGGCGAAGCGCGGGATCTTGGTGACGACGTAGTCGATCGACGGCTCGAACGAGGCCGGGGTCAGGCCACCGGTGATCTCGTTCTTCAATTCGTCCAGGGTGTAACCCACGGCCAGCTTGGCCGCGACCTTGGCGATCGGGAAGCCGGTGGCCTTGGAGGCCAGCGCCGAGGAGCGCGACACGCGCGGGTTCATTTCGATCACCACCACGCGGCCGGTGGTCGGGCTGATGCCGAACTGCACGTTCGAGCCGCCGGTGTCCACGCCGATCTTGCGCAGCACGGCGATGGAGGCATCGCGCAGGCGCTGGTATTCCTTGTCGGTCAGGGTCTGGGCCGGGGCCACGGTGATCGAGTCACCGGTGTGCACGCCCATCGGGTCCAGGTTCTCGATCGAGCAGACGATGATGCAGTTGTCGGCGGTGTCGCGCACGACCTCCATCTCGAATTCCTTCCAGCCCAGCACCGACTCTTCCACCAGCACTTCGGTGGTCGGCGACAGCTCCAGGCCGCGGGTCACGATATCGACCAGCTCTTCGCGGTTGTAGGCGATGCCGCCACCGCTGCCGCCCAGGGTGAAGCTGGGGCGGATGATGGTCGGGTAGCCGACGCGGGTCTGGATCTCGATCGCTTCTTCCAGCGTGTGCGCCACTGCGGCGGACGGGCACTCCAGGCCGATCTCACCCATCGCCACGCGGAACAGCTCGCGGTCTTCGGCCATGCGGATGGCGTCGCGCTTGGCTCCGATCAGCTCGACGTTGTACTTCTCCAGCACGCCGTTGTCGGCCAGGTCCAGCGCGCAGTTCAGCGCGGTCTGGCCACCCATGGTCGGCAGCAGCGCGTCGGGCTTTTCCTTGGCGATGATCTTCTCGACCGTCTGCCAGTTGATCGGCTCGATGTAGACGGCGTCGGCCATCTCCGGGTCGGTCATGATCGTGGCCGGATTGCTGTTGACCAGCACCACGCGGTAACCCTCGTCGCGCAGTGCCTTGCAGGCCTGCGCGCCAGAGTAGTCGAACTCACAGGCCTGGCCGATGACGATCGGGCCAGCACCGATGATGAGGATGGTTTTAAGGTCAGTGCGCTTGGGCATTGTCTTCTCTAAGTCTGGACAGCGAGGCAGATGGGGGTGATCGCACGCTGTCGATCAGGAAATATCGTCGGGGTTCAGCGCGATCCGGCACTGGTCCTGCAGTCCTTTGGCCAGCTGCACGCCGATGTCGTCGGGCAGCTCCGATTCGATGTCGAGCGTGGCGATGAAGCGGGTGTAGGCCGGGCTGGCCAGGAACGCAGCCACTTCGGCGCGCTCGGCTTCACTCAGATCCACGTTGGACTTTTCGGCGATCGTCGATGGATTCGCAGCGGCGAAGGCCGAGGAGAGGCTCTTGCCCCCGGGGGTGCCCAGGAAGCGCGACCACTCCGCGATCACCTCGTCGCCGTCGTTGCCGAGGCCGGAGATCACCGAACGACGGAACTGTGCGTCGAGGAGGCTCTTGATCGGCGCATGCGCGCACTGGCGATCGGTCTCGGGCAGCGCATTGAGCGCGGGCACGTTGTCGACCATCAGCTTGGCCATGTCCGTGCCCAGCGTGCCCAGGCCCAGGGACTGGACCACCGCCCGCACCTCCGCATCCGTGGCCGGTGCGGCCTGGGCCACACCGGTGAAGCACAACAGCGACAGCAGCAGCACGGGGCTGCGCATCACGCCTTGGCCTCGGCCATCAGGGTCACGAAGCGGTCGAACAGCGGACCGACGTCATGCGGGCCCGGCGAGGCTTCCGGATGGCCCTGGAACGAGAACGCCGGCACGTCGGTGCGGGCGATGCCCTGGTTGGTGCCGTCGAACAGCGAGCGGTGGGTCACGCGCAGGGTGGCCGGCAGCGAGGCTTCATCCACCGCGAAGCCATGGTTCTGCGAGGTGATCATCACGCGGCCACCGTCCAGGTCCTGGACCGGGTGGTTGGCGCCGTGATGGCCGTGGCCCATCTTGACCGTCTTCGCACCGGAGGCCAGCGCCAGCAGCTGGTGACCCAGGCAGATGCCGAAGGTCGGCACCTTCTTCTCGAGGAAGGTCTTGATGGCGGCGATCGCGTAATCGCACGGTTCCGGGTCGCCCGGGCCATTGGAAAGGAACACGCCGTCCGGGTTCATCGCCAGCACTTCGGCGGCCGGGGTCTGCGCCGGCACCACGGTCAGCTCGCAGCCGCGTTCGGCCAGCATGCGCAGGATGTTGAGCTTGGCGCCGAAGTCATAGGCCACCACCTTGAAGCGAGGTGCGGCGTTGACGAAGGCGTTGCTGTCCAGATCCAGCTGGCCCTCGGTCCAGGTGTAGCGCTTGTCGGTGCTGACCACTTTGGCCAGATCCATGCCCTTCAGGCCGGGGAACGTGCGGGCCGCTTCCAGCGCCGTTTCCACGCTCAGGCCTTCGCCGGCCATCAGCGCACCGTTCTGGGCGCCGCGCTCGCGCAGGATGCGCGTCAGCTTGCGGGTATCGATCCCGGAAATGGCGACCACGCCGCGCTGGACCAGCCAATCCTGCAGCGACACCTGGCTGCGCCAGTTGCTCGGGCGGCGCGGCACATCGCGCACGATCAGGCCGGCCGACCACACCTTGGCCGCTTCGTCGTCCTGGTCGGTCATGCCGGTATTGCCGATATGCGGGTAGGTCAGCGTGACCATCTGCCGGGCGTAGGAAGGATCGGTCAACACTTCCTGATAGCCGGTCATGGCGGTGTTGAACACCACCTCACCAACGGACAGGCCGGGCGCGCCTACGGATTCGCCCTCGAATACGGTGCCGTCTTCGAGGACGAGGATTGCGGCTTGGGTCACGGAAATCTCACTTTGGCTACCGAGGGGTCGCCGAAGTCACGCCTGCGCTTCACGAAAAAGCGGCTGCAAAAAAGCGCGGACTGCGGTTCTGGACCGGTCCGGCTGTCGTGATTCGGCGAGCGGGAATTGTAAAGGGAAGCCGGGTTCGACGCCAGTATCCGCGTGCAATTGCCCTATTCAGCCCGACAGAGGGCATGGCGCCGGTTCAGGCGCCTGCCCCAGCTGGCCGCGCGGGCCCCATTCAGACGGCGGGCGGCGGGGTGGCGCCATCCAGCAGGTCGCGGACCCGATAGCTGCCCGGGGCGCGGCCCGGCAGCTGGGCCGCGGCAAACAGCGCGCCACGGGCGAAGATGTCGCGGTTGGTGGCGCGGTGGGTCAGCTCGATGCGCTCGCCCAGCCCGGTGAACTGCACCAGGTGCTCGCCCACGATGTCCCCGGCACGCAGGCTGGCGTAGTGCGGGTGCGCCCCGCCCTTCTCCGCCGCGGCGCCCAGGGTCAGGGCGGTACCGGAAGGCGCATCCTTCTTCTGGGTGTGGTGGGATTCGACGATATCGCAGTCCCAGCCGGCCAGCGCCGCTGCGGCCCGCTCCACCAGTTCATCCAGCACCGCCACGCCCAGGCTGAAGTTCGAGGCCCAGACCAGTGGAATCCGGCCCGCCGCCTGGATCAGTGCCTGGCGCTGCGTCTCGCTGATGCCGGTGGTGCCGGACACGAAGCCCGCACCGCGCTCCACGCACAGCGCCAGCACCGGATCAAAGCCCTCGGGCAGGCTGAAATCGATGGCGACATCGAACTGGGGCGCGCCGGCCAGCTCGCTGCTGGCGAAATGCGGCACGCCGTCCACCACGCGCTGGGCCGGCGAGCGGCGGGTGACCGCGGCAACGACCTGCAGGGCGGGATTGTCGGCGGCAAGACGGAGCAGCGCCTGGCCCATGCGGCCGGAGGCACCGTGGATGAGCAAACGTAGGGGAGTGGTAGTCATGCACGCAGGCTAGCGGGTGGTGGTGAGGCTGCACAAGAGGTTTTGGCGTGGCCCTGCCCTGGCGGCTCAGTGCTGCTTCGGGGGCGTCGGCCCACAACTGTCGCAGCCGCCACACGCACCACCGCCACCCGTGGCAGGTGGCGCGATCTTCCGGCCCAGCGCCTGCAGCCAGGCGGCGCGCTGCGGCTTCACCAGCCCCAGCGCGATCGCCCCGCGCGCCTTGCGCACGGTGCCAGGGAACTGCTTTTTCATCACCACCCACGCGCTGACCAGCACGGCCAGCGCGATCACGGCGTACTGCAGCAGCAGGCCGGTCTTCATCAGCCGCCGCCCAGTGCCACGGTCACCTGGTAGGTGATCAGCGAGGCGATGTAGGCGGCTGCGAACAGGTAGAACGTGGCGAAGCCCATCTGCTTCCACGAATTGGTTTCGCGCTTGATCGTGGCCAGCGTCGAGATACACATCGGCGCGTAGATGTACCAGACCAGCAGCGACAGCGCGGTGGCCAGCGACCAGCCATCGCTGATCAGCGGGGTCAGCGCCTGACTGGCCGCATCGTCATCGGCGGCCGACAGCGCATACACAGTGGCCAGCGAGGCCACCGCCACTTCACGCGCTGCCAGGCCCGGAATCAGCGCGATGCATATCTGCCAGTTGAAGCCCAGCGGCGCGAAGAACACCGCCATGGCGTGGCCGATCTGACCGGCGAAGCTGTAGTCGATCGCCGGCATGGTCGCGTTCTCCGGCGCCCCCGGGAACGACAGCAGCACCCACAGCAGGATGGTCAGCGCAAGGATGATGCCGCCCACGCGCTTGAGGAAGATCATGCCGCGCTCGTACAGGCCCACCGCCAGATCGCGCGGGTGCGGGATGCGGTAGGACGGCAGTTCCAGCATCAACGGATGCTCGCTCTTGTCGCGGCGCCACTTCTTCATGGTCCAGGACATCAGCAGCGCGCTGAGAATGCCGGCCGCATACAACCCGAACAGCACCAGACCCTGCTGATTGAACACGCCCCAGATCTGCTTCTGCGGGATGAAGGCGCCGATCAGCAGCGCATACACCGGCAGGCGCGCCGAACAGGTCATCAGCGGCGCGACCAGGATCGTGGCCAGCCGGTCGCGCGGGTCCTGGATGCTGCGGGTGGACATGATGCCCGGCACCGCGCAGGCGAAGCTGGACAGCAACGGGATGAACGAACGGCCGGACAGGCCGGCCGCCGCCATCATGCGGTCCAGCAGGAAGGCAGCGCGCGGCAGGTAACCGGACTCTTCCAGCGCCAGGATGAAGGCGAACAGGATCAGGATCTGCGGCAGAAACACGATCACCCCACCGACGCCGGCGATGATGCCGTCGGTGAGCAGGCTGTTGAGCGGGCCCTCGGGGAGCGCGCCGCCGATCCAGCCCCCCAGCGCGGCCGTGCCGGCCTCGATCAGGTCCATCACCGGCGTGGCCCAGGCATACACCGCCTGGAAGATCAGGAACATCACCACCGCCAGGGTCAGCAGCCCGAACACCGGGTGCAGCAGCCAGCGGTCCAGCGCGTCGTCGATCTTCGCCGTCCGCGTCGGCATGCTCACCGAAGCGGCGAGGATGTCGCGCACCTGGGCGTGGTAATCGGTCGCCGCGGGCACCGCGACCGGGGCCTGCAGGTGCGGCACCATCGCATCCAGGCGCTCCACCAGCCTGGCCGCGCCGTTGCGGCGCACCGCCACGGTCTCGACCACCGGCACGCCCAGCGCCTGCTCCAGCGCCTGGACGTCGATCTTGATGCCACGGCGCTCGGCCGCATCGACCATGTTCAGCGCCACGATCATCGGCTTGCCCAGCTCGCGCAGTTCCAGCGCGAAGCGCAGGTGCAGGCGCAGGTTGGTGGCATCGATCACGCACAGCAGCACGTCCGGGGCGGCCTCGCCCGGGTAGAAGCCCCGGCACAGGTCCCGGGTGATCGCCTCGTCCAGGCTGGCCGGCTGCAGGCTGTAGGCGCCCGGCAGATCGAGGACGGCGAATTCGCGGCCGGACGGCGCGCGCAGGCGGCCTTCCTTGCGCTCCACGGTTACGCCGGTGTAATTGGCTACTTTCTGGCGGCTGCCTGTCAGCTGGTTGAACAGTGCGGTCTTGCCGCTGTTCGGATTGCCGACCAGAGCGATGCGCAGGGCGTTGGTGGCAGCGCTCATGCGCGGGCCTCCTGGCCCTGCAGCGCGGTGACCACGATGCGGGCGGCCTCACTGCGGCGCAGCGCGAAGCGCGTGAACCCGACCTGCACCAGCAGCGGCTCGGCGCCGACCGGACCACGGGCTACCAGACGGACCTCTTCCCCTTTGACGAAGCCAAGCTCCTTCAGGCGGCGGGCGATCGCATCGTTTGCGTGTAGTTCCTGCACGGACTCCACCAGGGCGGAGCTGTACAGCGCCAGATCGGACAACGTCACGGAGCGCCTTCTCGATGATAGGAATGGTTATCAATTCTACCATCGCCGCGCCGCGTCATTGCCCGTGACCAACGGCCCGCTATGATCTGTACATGTATGGAGTAAACCCGCCCATGAGTGACGCATTACGGATTGAACGCAGCGCCTCGGTGCTGACCCTGTGGCTGAACCGCCCGACCCTGCACAATGCCTTCGACGCCTCGTTGATCGCCCAGCTGACCGCCGCACTGCAGGCCGCCGGACGCGACGACCATGTCCGCGCGGTGGTGCTGGCCGGGGAAGGCGCCTCCTTCTCGGCGGGTGCGGACATGCAGTGGATGCGTGGCATGGCCGCCGCCAGCGAGGAGGACAACCGCCAGGATTCGCTCGCCCTGGCCCGCCTGATGCGGACCCTGGACGAGCTGCCCAAGCCGACCATCGCCCGCGTGCAGGGTGCCGCCTTCGGTGGCGGGGTCGGCCTGGTGGCCTGCTGCGATATCGCCATCGCCAGCACCAGCGCCCGCTTCGGCCTGACCGAAAGCCGCCTGGGCCTGCTGCCGGCGGTGATCTCGCCCTATGTCATTGACGCGATCGGCCCGCGCCAGGCCCGCCGCTGGTTTGCCACCGGCGAGCATTTCGACGCCGAAACCGCCCTGCGCATCGGCCTGGTGCACCAGCTGATCGAGCCGGAACGGATCGACGAGGCCGTCCAGCGCCAGCTCGGCCTGCTCGACAAGGCCGGCCCGGTGGCCTCGGCCTCGGCCAAGGACCTGGTCCGGCGCGTGGCGCTGGGCCGCGACCGGGACGCCACCGACCGCGACAACGCGGCGCTGATCGCCCGCCTGCGGGTCTCGGCCGAAGGCCAGGAAGGCCTCGGGGCCTTCCTCGACAAGCGTTCCCCGCATTGGGTCACCCAGGACTGAGGACAGCGTCATGCTCGACCATGCAGGTATCCGCTGCGCCGACTTCGGGCGCAGCCTGGCGTTCTTCCAGCAGGCCCTGGCGCCGCTGGGCGTCACCGTGGTGATGCAGGTCTCGGCCGCCCAGACCGGCGAGCATGACCACGCCGGCTTCGGCCGTAGCGGCAAACCGGACTTCTGGATCAGCAACGGCCCCGGCGCCCATGGCGGCGTGCACCTGGCCTTCAGCGCGACCCGGCGGGCCGACGTGGACGCCTTCCACCGTGCGGCACTGGCGGCCGGTGGCACCGACAATGGCGCCCCGGGCATCCGCGAGCATTACCACCCCGATTATTACGGGGCGTTCGTGCTCGATCCGGACGGCAACAACATCGAAGCGGTCTGCCACCACCCCGGCTGACCGCGTACGCCGGCGGGATGGCCGCTTTGTCGCCCATCCCGCGTATCCCCTTTTCGTGGCCCGCCGGGGAACGTGGGCCGCCTTTCGTCTGACAGGAATCTCCGTGACCTCTACCCCACCCCGCCCCCTGCTGGTCGTCCGTCGCTCCGTTCGCGGAGGGCCGGCACATGGATGACTTCGTCCGCATCGTCGAGGTCGGCCCGCGCGACGGGCTGCAGAACGAAGCCCAGCCGGTGGCCACCGCCGACAAGATCGAACTGATCCGCCAGCTCTCGCTGACCGGGCTGCGCACCATCGAGGCGACCAGTTTCGTCAGCCCGCGCTGGGTCCCGCAACTGGCCGACGCCGCCGAGGTGTACACCGGCATCGAGCGCCGCCCGGGCATCGATTACCCGGTACTGGTCCCCAACGAACAGGGCTATGACCGTGCACGCGCGGTGGGCGTGCAGGAAGTGGCGGTGTTCACGGCCGCCTCGGAAACCTTCAACCGCACCAACACCAATGCCGGCATCGACGAATCGCTGGCCCGTTTCGCACCGATCCTGGAGCGGGCCAAGGCCGACGGGGTCAAGGTGCGTGGCTACGTCTCCACCGTGCTTGGCTGCCCCTACCAGGGCGAGGTCGCGGTGAGCGAGGTGGTGCGCGTCGCGCGCGCGCTGTACGAGATGGGCTGTTACGAAATCTCGCTCGGCGACACCATCGGCGTCGGCACGCCGCGCAAGGCCCGCGCCATGCTCAAGGCGGTCGCCGGCGAACTGCCGATGCCCGCGCTGGCGGTGCACTTCCATGACACCTATGGCCAGGCCTTGGCCAACATCGATGCCTGCCTGGAAGAAGGTGTGCGCGTGGTCGATTCGGCGGTCTCCGGTGCGGGCGGCTGCCCGTATGCCAAGGGCGCCAGCGGCAACGTCGCCAGCGAAGACGTGGTCTACATGCTGCATGGCATCGGCATGCGCACCGGCATCGATCTGCCGGCGCTGGCCGCCACCGGGCGCTGGCTGGCCGCACGGCTGGGGCGCGAGACCGGCAGCAAGACCGGCAGGGCGCTGGCGGCGACATGAAAAGCGGCGGCCCGCGCAAGGACGCTGCGGTAGGTGATCATCTCACCGCCCACGTCCACGCGCTGGCCGCCCTGCAACGCGCCCTGGCACAGTCACCGGGCGATCTGCGCGGCCTGCTGGAAGAAGTGCAGCAGGCCCTGCAGGAGGCCATGGACGAGCGCCAGCTGGCGCTGCGTCGCTATGCCGCGCTGTTCGATGCGGTCCCGGACCCGGTCAGCATCCTCAGCGAACGCGGCGTGGTGCTGGACCTCAACAAGGCTGGCGTGCGCGCCTATGGCCGTCCCCGCGAGGAAATCGTCGGGCAACCGATCGAGCTGCTGAACCCGGACCTGCCGGGCGACCACCTCGATCCGGTCTGGGAGGCACTGCACCGGGGCGAGACCTATGTCATCGAGGTCACCAACATGCGCGGCGATGGCAGCCGCTTCCCGGTGGAGGTGCATTCGGCCGGCTTCGAGCACCAGGGCGAGCACTGCATCGTGGCGGTGGCGCGCGACCTGAGCAGCCGCTGGCAGGCCGAATCGCGCTACCGGCTGCTGATGGAATCCATCGACAAGGGCGTGATCCTGTTCGATCGCCAGTTGCGGGTGGTCTCGGCCAACCCGGCCGCGCACCGCATTCTGGGCACCGCCGGCAATGGCGGCAGCCTGCAGGCGATGCTTGCCCCGGAAGACTGGATCAGCGTGGACGAGCACGGCCACCCGCTCACCCGCGAGCAATGGCCGGCCAGCGTCTCTCTGCACAGTGGGCGCATCGTGCGCAGCACCATCGTCGGGCTGTACCACCGCCCGCGCGGCCGGATGATCTGGATCTCCACCACCAACGTGCCGGTGTACGGCAACGGGCGCGATGCGCCGGACCATGTGTTCGGCCTGTTCAGCGACATCACCGAACTCAAACGCAACAACACGCTGTTCGACCGCGCGCAGTCGCTGGCGCACATCGGCGGCTGGGAGTGGGACCGCGGCCTGCAGCGGCTGTACCTGACGGACGAGGCGACCCGCATCCTCGGCCAGGAGCTGCCGATGCGCGACATGGCCGAGCTGCTGGAATGCCTGCGCGTGGACGACCGCGCCCAGCTGCAGCAGGCGCTGCTGGAAGTGGTCGACCGCCAGGTCTCGTTCGAACTGGAGCTGCAGGGCCAGCGCAGCGACGGGCATTCGTTCTGGGTGCGGATGATCGGCGAGGCCGAGGCCGGGGATGTCGATGCCGCGCGCATCGCCGGTACCGTGCAGGACATCACCGCGCGCAAGCAGGCCGAGGAGACGCTGCGGATCCAGGCGCGCACCGATCCGCTCACCGGGATCATGAACCGCGATGCGGTGCTCAACGACCTGGCCATGCGCATGGCCAACCCGACCCACTGCCGGGTCGCGGTGCTGTACATCGACCTGGACCGGTTCAAGACCGTCAACGACCTGCTGGGCCACAACGCCGGTGACGAACTGCTGATCGATGCCACCCGCCGCATCGCCACCGCGATCGGCACCGAAGGCCTGCTGGCCCGGTTCGGCGGCGATGAGTTCCTGGTGATCTGCGATACCCGCGACCAGGCCGATCAACCCGAGCGGCTGGCCACTGCGATCACGCGCGCCTTCAGCACACCGTTCCGCTTCGGTGCCGACGAATTCCCGGTCACCACCAGCATCGGCATCGCGCGCGCGCCGCAGGATGGGCTGCGCCCGCAGCAGCTGATCCAGAACGCGGACATCGCCATGTACGACTGCAAGCGGCGCACCCGCAACGGCTGGCAGGTGTTCTCGCCCGAGCTGGCCCAGCGCCAGCATGACCGCCTGCAGATCGAGAGCCGGCTGCACCGGGCGCTGGACGACGACGAGTTCCATCTGGTCTACCAGCCGCAGGTCAACCTGCACAGCGGCCAGCTGATCGCCGCCGAAGCGCTGATCCGCTGGCGCAATACCCAGCTCGGCGAGCTGCGCCCGGACATCTTCATCGGCCATGCCGAGAGCACCGGTGACATCGTCCGGATCGGCCTGTGGGTGCTGCGCGAAGCCTGCCGGCAGGTCCGCCAGTGGCAGGATGACGGGCTGGGCATCGTGCGGGTGGCGGTCAATGTGTCCTACCGGCAGTTCGTGGGCGAGGACCTGGCCCGGCATGTCCGCGCGGTGCTGGACGAGTTCCATCTGCCCGGCAGCGCGCTGGAACTGGAATTCACCGAACGGGTGCTGATCGAAGATGCCCCGGACACCCTGCGCACCTTCGCGCAGCTGCGCGAGATGGGCGTGCTGCTGACCATCGACGACTTCGGCGAGGGCTACAGCGCGCTGAACTATCTGCGCCGGCTGCCGATCCATGGCCTCAAGCTGAGCCAGCTGTTCGTCGAGGGGGTGCCGGCCAACCGCTCGGACGTGGCGGTGTGCGAGGCGGTCTGTGGGATCGCCCGCAGCCTCGGGCTGGGCCTGGTGGCCGAAGGCATCGAATCGGAGGCCCAGCGCCAGTTTCTGACCTCTTTGGGGGTCTCGGTCGGCCAGGGCTTCCTGTTCGCGCCCGGGCTGGCGCCGGACGAATTCGCGCGGCGCCTGGCGCTGCGCGCCCGCGTCGCGGTGGGCAGTGCACAACGGTGATGGCGGCCGCTTCCGCTAGAATCAGCGGTTCTTGAACCAGCGGGATCGTGCAATGCAGCTGTCTTCTGTCCGCGCCGTCATCACCGGCGGTGTCTCCGGCCTTGGCCTGTCCGTGGCCCAGCACCTGGTCGCCAACGGCGCCAAGGTGGCCCTGTTCGATCTCAATGACGACAAGGGTGCGGCCGCCGTGGCCGCGCTTGGCGAAGCCAACGCGCGCTACTACAGCACCAATGTCAGCGACGAAGCCGCTGTGGCCGCGCAGATCGATGCCGCCTGCGACTTCCTGGGTGGGCTGAACACCGCGATCAACTGCGCCGGCATCCTGGGCGCCGGGCGCGTGCTGGGCAAGGAGGCGCCGATGCCGCTGGCCAACTTCCAGGGCACGGTGATGGTCAACCTGGTCGGCAGCTTCAACGTCGCCAAGGCGGCCGCCAACCGCATGCAGCACAACACCCCGGGCGACGATGGCGAGCGCGGCGTGATCATCAACACTGCCAGCGTGGCCGCCTATGAGGGCCAGATCGGCCAGGCCGCCTATGCCGCCTCCAAGGGCGGCGTGGTCAGCATGACCCTGCCGATGGCACGCGAGCTGTCGCGCTTCGGCATCCGCGTGATGACCATCGCCCCGGGCATTTTCTGGACCCCGATGGTCGATGGCATGCCGCCGGCGGTGCAGGAATCGCTGGCCGCCTCCATCCCGTTCCCGCCGCGCCTGGGCAAGCCGGAAGACTTTGCCGGGCTGGTTGCCTACATCCTGGGCAACACCTATCTCAACGGCGAGACCATCCGCCTTGACGGCGCCGTGCGTCTGGCGCCGAAGTAAGCGAGCACGCAACCCGCAGGGTGCCCGGTTCCGGCACCCGCCACCTCCACGAACCGACCTTCATTCCCATGAAAGCCAGCGACATCAAGAAAGGCAACGTCGTCGAATTCAACAACGGCGTCTACCAGATCCGCGACATCGAACGCAGCTCCCCGCAGGGCCGCGGCGGCAATGTCCGCTTCCGTTTCATCATGTACAGCGTGCCGGGCGGCAACAAGCTCGATTCCAGCTTCGACGCCGACGACAACCTGCCGGAAGTCGAACTGCTGCGCCGCCAGGCGACCTACTCCTACATGGACGGCGATGCCTTCGTCTTCCTGGATGACGAGGACTACACCCCGTACATGGTCGATGCCGATGTGCTCGGCGATGACGCCGGCTACATCACCGACGGCCTGACCGGCATCTACGTGCAGGTGATCGACGAGACCCCGGTGGGCGTGCAGCTGCCGACCAGCGTGGTGCTGGAAGTGGTCGAGACCCCGCCGGAACTCAAGGGTGGCACGGCCACCAAGCGCCCGAAGCCGGCCAAGCTCAACACCGGCATCGAAATCATGGTGCCGGAATACATCGCCAACGGCGAGCGCGTGCTGGTCAACACCACCACCGGTGAATTCGCCGGCCGTGCCGACTAAGCGCGCCGCACCGACCGTCCTGCTCCTGCTGCTCGCGGCGTGTTCGCCGCGGGCAGTGGAGAGCGAGACGCTGGCGCCCGTGCCTTCGGCGACGGGCACAGCGCCGGTGGGGAACACCGCTGATGCGCGCTGCGAAGTGCCTGCAGAGATCTTCGTGGCCGAGGACATCCGCATGTACTGCGCGATGCCGGGCGACGTGCAGGCGTTTCTGACGCGCGAAAGCGCCTGTCAGCACTTCGCTGGCGAAGAAGCCTACGACGAGGACCGCGCCCGCGAACTGGCGTATGCGATCCACGAAACCTGCGACGACCGGGCTGCGCTGTTCAATCAGCTGCTGCAGCGCCACGCCGACAACTGCCTTGTGCACACCGAGCTGATGCTGCTGGGCACGCGTAACGAGCTCGCGCTGGATGCGGACAGCCGGGCGCAACCCAACCCCTGCCCACGCGGCTTGTGACCCTGCACCGGACGCGCAGGCGCGCAATCCGGTGCGTTCCCTTCGATCAGGGCTTGGCAGCCAACGACGGCGCACCGGCGAAATCGCCGCAGCCGTGGTACTGGCGCGCGCCGACGGTAAGCATGGCCGTGGCGCCGAAGGCCTGGCCACTCATGTTGTCCTGGCACACGGTGCGCTGGAAGGTGAGCTTCACCGGGGTGCCGTCAGCAGCGGTACCGGACCAGCCATCACGGCCCTGGGTGGGGCTGGCGATCTCGAGCTTGCGCTCGCCGTAATCCATCTCGATGTGCAGCGCCGGGGTGGCCCCCGCGCCGACCTGGGCCAGCCAACCGGGCTCATTGCCGGTCGCGCGGAACCCGGCGGCTGCATCGGCGCCGGCTTCAGTATCGGCCTTGGCGGCCGCATTGGCCGGCGGCGCTTCGCCGCCCTGCTCGCCGGTACCGGTGCAGGTGCGATCGGGCTCGCCCTTGAGGATCAGGATCCCGTCAGTGGTGCCCTTGGTCCAGAATTCGTTGCCCTGCCCGTCTCCGTATTTCGCGCCGGAGGCGGCCGGCTGCGAGGACATGGCAAACGTGCGATCGGCAACCACCACCGTGGCCGAATCCTGGCCGCGATACGTGGCATGCACTTCCAGCTCGCCACAGCGGAACGCGTAACTGCGCTCATCGGTGGTGGAGGCATCCATCGGTGGGGGCGCTTCGCTGCCATCGGCGGCAGGGCGGCTCTCGGTGGCCGGTTGGCAGGCGGCGAGTGCGCCGGTAATGGCCAGGCTCAACAGCCAGGGAGATGCGCGCATGAGGAACTCCTTGCGATAACGTCGACAACACTTGATCGTACCTGCCGCGCCGTGAGAGCGGGTGAAGCGAGGCTGACCCCGGCGGCAGGCCTGAACACGCGGTTCAGTGCGCACGCGGCGCGGCCGGCAGCACGCACAGCGAAAGCAGATGCACGCCGGGTGCGCCCGTGCAGCGCGCCCAGACCCGCAGCAGCCGCATCGCATGCAGCTGCCGACCGTGCTCGCCGTCGAGATGGAGGCGCATCTCGCCGGTGACCAGCACCATGGCGCCGCAGGCGAGCTGCTCGGTCTGCTGCCGCTCGATGGCAACGATGCGGATGCGCCGCGCATTCCAGCCCGCCAGCAACGCCGAGGCATCCTGCCGCTGGCCATCGTGGTCGGTCAGGAACAGCGCTGGCGAGAGCAGTGCGTTCACCTGCTGCGGCTGCCACTGGATCAGCGCGTCCCAAAGTCGCGCCTCGGCCGCCTCCACGTGCGCCGGTTGCAGTATCGCGCTCATGGGCGCACCGGACATCGTCGTCGTGGCCCGCTGGCGCGCACGCCCAGCGTATGGATTGCCGCCACCAGGGCGGCATGAGTCTTCCTGCTCTTCATCTGCACAGCTGCCGGAACACCGGCCGAAATCACGATGGCGGCAGTCTGCGCGGCCTCGGTGGGGTTTCGATGGAGGAAGTGTGGAGATACGATGGAGCCCAAGCACCTTCCGGCTTTGCCCTGCATGCCCGCCTCCGATCTACCCGGCGCCCCGACCGCGCGCTGGGATCATTCGCTCAATGCCCTGGTCCTGATCGTCGAGGACGAACCCGAGATCGCCGACATCGTCGCGGCCTACCTGGTCCGCGAAGGCCTGCGCACACTGCGCGCGCAGGATGGCCACACTGCCCTTTCCCTGCACCGCAGCGCACGCCCGGACCTGGTCCTGCTCGACGTGCAGATGCCGGGCATGGATGGCTGGACCGTGCTCAACACACTGCGCCAGCGCGGCGACACGCCGGTGATCATGTTGACCGCGCTGGACCAGGACCTGGACAAGCTCACCGCGCTGCGGATGGGCGCGGACGATTACGTGGTCAAGCCGTTCAACCCGGCCGAGGTGGCCGCGCGGGTGCGCGCGGTACTGCGGCGCACCTTGAACGCCGCGCGCCAGAGTGCACCGGAGATCCTGCGCGTGGGCAGTTTGGTGATCGATCCGGAGCACCACACGGTGCATGTCGAAGGCGACGGCTACAGCCACGAGCTGCTGCTGACCCTGACCGAATTCAAGCTGCTGCACTGCATGGCCCTGGCACCGATGCGCATTTTCAGCCGCAGCGAACTCATGCATGAGTGCCTGCCGGAAAGCGAGGCGCTGGAGCGCACCGTGGACAGCCACGTCAGCAAGCTGCGCCGCAAGCTTGACGATGTCGGCCTGGCGAACGTGCCGGCCAGCGTGCGCGGCGTCGGGTACCGGCTGGCGGCGGACCACTGATGCGCCGCTCGGGCCTGAGCCGGCACATCGTGGTGTCGATGTCGATGATGGTGCTGGCGGTCATCGTGATGGTGATCCTCAGCTCCTACCTGCTCTATGCGGTGCTGGTGGCGTTTTACCCCGGCGGCGTGGACGAACCGGTCAGCTGGGTGCCCAGTGGCCCGGAACTGGTCTGGATGGTGGGCGTGACCCTGATCGGGTTGACGCTGGCGGTCGCCGCGTCCGTGCGCCTGTCCCAACGCATCCTGACCCCGCTCAACGCGGTGGTGGACAGCATCGGGCGGCTGGCCGATGGCGACCTGGGTGCACGCGCGGCAGTGAGTGACCGCTCGCTGGGCGAAGTGGCGCTGCTGGTGGACGACTTCAACGCCATGGCGCGCCGGCTGCAGAACATCGAGGCCGACAGGGTGATGTGGCACGCGGCGATCGCGCATGAACTGCGCACGCCGGTCACCATCCTGCGCGGCCGCCTGCAGGGCCTGGCCGAAGGGGTGTTCGCCCCGGACGAAGGCCAGTTCCGCAGCCTGCTGGCGCAGGTGGAGGGGCTGTCGCGGCTGATCGAAGACCTGCGTGTGCTCAGCCTGGCCGACAGCGCCCGCCTGGACGTGCGCCGCGCCCGCAACGATGTGGTGCAGGAAGTGCACACGGTGATGACCCTGGTCGATCCGGGTTTCCGCAGCAGCGGCTTCGTGCTGGAACTGGAGACCTCACGCGAGGAGCATCCCGCACATTGCGACCCGACCCGCGTGCGGCAGGCATTGATGGCACTGCTGGAGAATGCACGCCGCTATGCGACGCCGGGCCGGGTGCGCATCGCGGTGCACGACACCGCGACCCATGTGCAGATCGCCATCGATGACGAAGGCCCCGGCATCGATGCAGCGCTGCGCGAGCAGATCTTCGATCCCTTCCTGCGCGGCGATGGTTCGCGCTCGCGTCAGCGCGGCGGCAGCGGGCTGGGGTTGGCGGTGGTCAAGGCGATCGCCGATGCGCATGGCGGCCAGGTCGCCTGCAGCGCCAGCACCCTGGGCGGCGCACGTTTCGTCATCGAGCTGCCGCGGCAGTAGCAGCGTCCTGGAGGGCCAGCTCGCGCATCCGCGTGCCGAGCCGGGCCAGATTGCGGTCGATCGTGGCCAGTTCGCGTTGCTGTGCGGCCGGCAGGCGCTGCTTCAACTGCGCCTGCAGCGCCTTCCAGGCCGGGACGCCCTGGGCGCTCAGCTGCGCCGCCGCCTCCGCAGCCTGCACGCGCTCCCCGGCCAATGGCAGCCCGTAGCCGCCAAGGCTCACCAAGGCGGCCGGACTGACCAGCTGCCCGGTGTCCTCGAGCAGCGCGCGCAGCGTGTTGCGCGCCGCGGCATCGCCAGGGCGCGGATGGCCGAGCAGCCGTTTCAGGGCATCGCGCGCGCGCAGCTCCTCACGGTGCAGCGCCGCCTGCTCCAGCAGCAGCAAGGCGGAGGTGGCGCGCAGGTCGCCCTGCTCCACCCAGCGTGACCGGGCGCTGGCAGGCTGCCGCAACCAGTCGCCTACCGTTGTCGCGCCCAGCGGCAGCTGCCGCTGGGCGACATCGAACAGCTGCTGGTAATGGTCTGCGGCCGAGGCGAAGTAGTAACCCTGGCGCGTCGCCTGCGCGCGATCGGCCAGCACGCTGGCATCAGCCACGCCCTGGCGCTCCAGCCGGGTCAGCAATCCGCGCGGGGTGATCCGGTTCAACCCGGGCGAAGCAAGGCGTGGCACGCCTTCCTGCAGCAGCTTGCCGGTCTCCACCGCGCAGTTGTTGCTGACGAACAGATACCGGCCGTCATAGCTCCAGTGCACCTGCGCGACACGCTCGAGCAGGCGGGCGATGTCCTGGTCATCCAGCGCCAGCGGCACCGAAGACAGGCCGCGCAGCTCGAGCTGGGTGTACTCGTTGATGACCTGGTTGAGCGGCAGCACGAACAAGCGCGAGGGATAGGAACCGGTCAGCCCGCGCCAGCTGGAGATCTGCACATCGCCAACGAAGGCGCGGTAGGACAGCACGCGGTGATGGGACAGGTCCATCCGGCACGCCGGCCCGCGCGGCCGGCCCGGTGCGCAGATCACCAGCCGCAGCATGCTGTGGCCCCAGCGGCTCATCAGCTGCTCGTTGCCTTCGGCGAGCAGGTAGTCGACGGCGTAGATCCGGGCCGGGTCCAGTTCCAGCAGGCTCGCCGCGCCCGCGTCTTCCTCGGCCTGCATCAACGGCAGGCGGCTGTCGCAGGCCACGGTGTGGTCGATCGGCCCCAGATGCTCGGCGAACCAGGCGGCCACCGCCGGCCGACGGCAGGCGTAATCGGGATCGAGCAGCAGGTGCTCGGCATTCACCGCCAGGAATTCCGCGGGGCGTGCGCGCTCATAGTCGTCGGGGCTGCGCCCGCTGAAGGCGTTGGCGGTACGGCCAAGTTTCCACGGTCGCCGCTGCCACCCGGCCAGATCGCGCAGCCGCGCATCGCGCGACCAACCGCCCTGCGGCGAACGGTCCAGTACGTGGGTCAGTTCATGGATCAGCGCGGCCTCGAGCGGGCGCGGCAGCGGTTGATCGTCTTTCACGGTGTCGAGCAAGGCGCGCTGCAGGGTGATCGCCCCGTTGCGGGCGCGCCCATGCACGTGCGCGGGGAGCGTGTCCGACCAGCGCACCTGCACCGGGTGCTGGAACCGTGCCTGCCACTGCGGCGGCAAGCGGCCGCGCACCTGCTGCAGGGTACGCTCGGCCGCGACGATCTGCGCCGGATCCAGTCCCTGCGGCTGCAGCTCCAACGTGAGTGCCGCGTGCGCCCATGGCGCGGCAAGCCATGCGACCAGGACCGCCCAGCGCCAGCGGCGGACCTGACCGGAAGGGCGCATCAGCGGGCCAGCAGCGTCCTGGCCAACACCATGTCACTGGCCTGCTGCTGCGCGACGCTCTGCTCGCGCAGGTGCAGCAGCGCCGCTTCCAGGCGTGCACCGCGGATGGCGCCATCGCTGGCCACGAAGGCAGCAGCGTCGTCGCGGGCATCAATCACGATCTTGTCGTCGCCGGAGCTGGACGAACCGGCCGACGACGCGCCGGAGGCGGAACCGGCGGAGCTGCCGGCAAAACTGGAGGCCATCGCCGACAACGGCAGGGCGAGCACGGCAAGGAGCAGGATCGGACGCATCATCGGGGTGTCGTTCGCGGTGGAAAACACAGAGCGTATAGGCTGCGTGAAATCCTGTCTTGCCTCAGAGGTCGAAAACCTTGCCCGGATTCAGCAGCGCTTGGGGATCAAACGCGCGTTTGACCGCCTTCATCAGGGCGATTTCCGGCGCACTGCGCGTGCTGTCCAGGTAGCCCTTCTTGACCAGGCCGATGCCGTGCTCGGCCGAGATGCTGCCATCGAAACGGCTCAGCACACCGGCGAGCAGTTTGGTGACGTGCTCGCACTGGGTCAGGAACTCCGTATCGGCGGTATCGTCAGGCTTGAGCACATTGATGTGCAGGTTGCCGTCGCCGATGTGCCCGAACCAGACCACCTCGAACTGCGGGTACGCCTGCCCGATCAGCGCCTGGGTTTCGGCGAGGAAGGCCGGCATGGCCGAGATGCGCACCGAGACATCGTTCTTGTACGGCTTGTAGCGCGCCACCGCCTCGGTGATGCCCTCGCGCAGGCGCCACAGCTGCGCGGCCTGCGCATCGCTCTGGCTGACCACGCCATCGCTGACCCAGCCGTGCTCCATGCAGTCTTCGAACGCCGCCATGGCCGCCGCTTCCTGGGCCTCATCGCCGGACGCGAACTCGGTGACCACGTAATACGGGTAGACCTCGGCGAACGGTGCCTGCGCCCCATGCGCCAGCACATGCTCGAGCGCGCGGTCGGTGAAGAACTCGAACGCCTGCAGCTGCAGCCGCTCGCGGAACGCGGCGAACACCTGCATCAGCACCTCGAACGAGGGCAGCGCCAGCAGCATCACGTTGCTGGCCGGCGGCGGATCGGTGAGCTTCAGGGTGGCTTCGACGATCACGCCGAGCGTGCCTTCCGAGCCGACCAGCAGCTGACGGAAATCGTAGCCGCTGGAATTCTTGATCAGGCCCTTGTTGAGCTCGACCAGCTCACCGGCCATGGTCACCACCTTCAGCCCGGCGATCCACTCGCGCGTGTTGCCGTAGCGGATCACCCGGATGCCGCCGGCATTGGTGGCGATGTTGCCACCGATCGAGCAGGAACCGCGCGCAGCGAAATCCACCGGGTAGATCAGCCCGTGTTCGAGCGCGGCGTTGTGCACCGCCTCCAGCGCCATGCCGGCCTGCACGGTCAAGGTGCGGTCGACCGCATCGAAGGCCAGCGGCTTGTTCATGCGCTCCAGGCTGAGCACCAGCTCGCCGTGCGCCGCCACCGCGCCACCGGACAGGCCGGTACGGCCGCCCGAGGGAACCACGGCCACGTGTTGGGCGCTCGCCCAGCGCAGGATCGCCTGCACCTCATCGACCGTTCCCGGCAGTGCGATCGCCAACGGTGCCGGCACCCAGCGCCGGGTCCAGTCGCGGCCGTAGTGCTCCAGATCGGCCGGGTCGGTCTTCAGGCGCAGCCCGGGGCAGTCGTGCAGGAGCGAATCAAGGCGCGGATCGGTCATGGGGCGTCTGGCGGTGCCGGGGGAGCCCGCAAGCCTGCCAGCCACCACGGGCCGCGTCCAGTAGCGGAGCCCCGGGTGCCGGAGCCCGTGGCGATCCCCAGGGCGCGCAACGGAAATAGGTGCATCTGAAACCGTTTTGCCACCGATTGGCGCACCGCACCATCGCCGCCCGCTTCTGGCATAGTTGAGGGCTCCCGCCGCCACACGTCGCACGCCGCCCATGTCGCCGAAAAAGACCTCGTTCCCGAAGCAGGATATCCGCGTACTGTTGCTCGAGGGGGTCAGCCAGACCGCGATCGACGTGTTCACCGCGGCCGGCTATTCGCAGATCGAACTGCACAGCAAGGCGCTGCCCGAAGACGAGCTCAAGGCACGCATCGCCGAGGCCCACATCGTCGGCATCCGCTCGCGCACGCAGCTCAGCGCGGACGTCCTGGTACATGCCAAGCGTCTGATGGCGGTCGGCTGTTTCTGCATCGGCACCAATCAGGTGGACCTGGAGGCGGCAGAACTGGCCGGCATCCCGGTGTTCAACGCGCCCTACTCCAACACCCGCAGCGTGGCCGAGCTGGTGATCGCCGAGGCGATCATGCTCACCCGTGGCATCCCGCAGAAGAACGCCGAATGCCATCGCGGCGGCTGGTCCAAGTCGGCCGCCGGCAGCCATGAGGTGCGCGGCAAGACGCTGGGCATCATCGGCTACGGCCATATCGGCACCCAGGTCGGCGTGATGGCCGAAGCGATGGGCATGCAGGTGATCTTCCATGATGTCGAAACCAAGCTGTCGCTGGGCAATGCCCGGGCGGCGATCAGCCTGGACGACCTGCTGGCACGTGCGGACATCGTCACCGTGCATGTGCCCGAGACCCCGGCCACCCAGTGGATGATCGGCGCCGATGAACTGGCCCGGATGCGCCCTGGCGCGCACCTGATCAATGCCGCGCGCGGCACCGTGGTCGACATCGACGCGCTGGATGCGGCGCTGCGTTCAGGCCACCTCGGCGGCGCGGCGGTGGACGTGTTCCCGGTCGAGCCCAAGGGCAACGGCGATGCCTTCGTCTCGCCGCTGACCGCGCACGACAACGTGATCCTGACCCCCCACGTGGGCGGCAGCACGCTGGAAGCGCAGGACAACATCGGCGTGGAAGTGGCGGCCAAACTGGTGCGCTACAGCGACAACGGCAGCACCCTGTCGGCGGTCAACTTCCCGGAAGTGACCCTGCCCGAGCATGCCGAGAGCCTGCGCCTGCTGCACATCCACCAGAACGTGCCGGGCGTGCTCTCCAAGGTCAACGAGATCTTCTCGCGCCACAACGTCAACATCGACGGCCAGTTCCTGCGCACCGACCCCAAGGTCGGCTACGTGGTGATCGACATCACCGCCAGCGAAGCCCAGGCCGGCGCGGTGCGCGAGGAGCTGGCGGCCATCCCGGGCACCCTGCGCACCCGCGTTCTTTATTGACGGGTCAGCCAGCGCTTGGCCATGCGCGGCAGCGAATCATCCCCATCGGGGGTCTCGATCGCCGCGTTGGCCACGTCACGGATCTCACGCCAGGCCAGCGCCAGTGATTCTTCGCTGATCGCGAACTTCTCGCTGCCCAGCGCCCGCACCACATAGCGGGCGTCGTAGTGCCAATGCCCCGGCACGTCCTTGCGTTCCGGGATCCAGTGCTTGTCGATGTCGAACAGTTCGCCGTCCTCCAGCACCAGCGCGGTCAGCCCGGATTCCTCCTCGGCCTCTTTCAGCGCCACCTGGGCCAGATCGCGCTCGCCATCGGCGTGGCCGCCCAGTTGCAGCCAGCGGTCCAGCTTGCGGTGGTGGGTCAGCAGGACCCGCTGCCCGTCGGCGCTGACCAGCCAGGCGCTGCCGGTGAAGTGGCCGGCCAGCCGCTCACGCAGGAAGGGATCCAGAGGATCGTCCAGGAGTATGCTGAATTCGTCAGCCAGTGCGGCTTGATCCGGGTGGCGGCGGGCGTAGGCATCAAGCTGACTGCGCAGTGCAGCGTCAGGAATGGCAACGGATTCGGGGTTCAGCGACATGGCAGGAGCAGGCATCGTGCGGATTTGGCCGATTATCGCTCGGCCATGCTGCATTTGTGCTTGTACAGCGGCTTCAGCTTTGGCTAAGGTACAGCGGGCCCCGCACCGCTGGGGCGCCCAGTCGCCATCAGGGCGTGCGGCAATGTACCGCGCGCCTCACCTTTGTTCTTTTAGGGAAGCACTGCATGCTGAAGTCTCTGTTGAGGGTCAAACCGGTCGCACCGGCACCGCACGTCGATGCTGGCGAGCCCATCGAAGGCAGCCTGGATGGCGAGCCCACACTGAAACGGACCCTCACAGCGAAACACCTCATCCTGCTGGGCATCGGTGCGGTGATCGGTGCCGGTATCTTCGTGCTTACCGGCCAGGCGGCGGCGAACCATGCCGGCCCGGCGGTGATGCTGTCGTTCGTATTCGCCGGCTTTGCCTGCGCGCTGGCCGGCCTGTGCTACGCCGAGTTCGCGGCGATGATGCCGGTGTCCGGCAGCGCCTACTCCTATTCGTACGCCACCCTCGGCGAAGGCATGGCCTGGTTCATCGGCTGGTGCCTGGTGCTGGAATACCTGTTCGCCTCGGCTTCGGTCGCGGTGGGCTGGTCGGCGTACCTGATCAGCTTCATCACCACCACGCTGAACATGCCATTCCCCGACGCGCTCAGCGCCGCGCCGATCGCATGGACCGGCCACGAGTTCATCGCCTCGGGCAAGCTGTTCAACCTGCCCGCAGTGCTGATCGTGGCGGCCGTCTCGGGCCTGCTGTACGTCGGCGTGACCCAGTCGGCCTTCGTCAACGCGATCATCGTGGCGATCAAGGTCACCGTGATCTGCCTGTTCATCGGCTTCGGCGCCGCGCATCTGGACCCGTCCAACTGGACCCCGTTCATTCCGGAGAACACCGGCGTGCCCGGCGAGTTCGGCTGGAGCGGCGTGTTCCGCGCGGCGACCATCGTGTTCTTCGCCTACATCGGCTTCGATGCGGTCTCCACGGCCGCTGGTGAAACCAAGGACCCGCAGCGCAACATGCCGATCGGCCTGCTCGGCTCGCTGGCCGTGTGCACCATCGTGTACATCATTGTCTGCGCGGTGCTTACCGGCATGATGCCGTACCACCTGCTGGGCACGGACAAGCCGGTCGCCACCGCGCTGGAGCCCTACCCGACCCTGTCCTGGCTGAAAACCGCCGTGGAAATCGGCGCGATCGCCGGCCTCTCCTCGGTGGTGCTGGTGATGATGATGGGCCAGACCCGCATCGCCTACACGATCTCCCGCGACGGCCTGCTGCCGAAGATCTTCGGCAAGGTCCACAAGCGCTTCCGCACGCCGTACTGGAGCACGATCGTGGTCGGCGTCATCGCCGCCACGCTTGCCGGTACCGTGCCGCTGAACGTGCTGGGCGAACTGGTTTCGATGGGTACCCTGCTGGCCTTTGCCACGGTCTGCATCGGCGTGCTGATCCTGCGCTACACGCGCCCGGAACTGGAGCGTCCGTTCCGCGTGCCGCTGGTGTGGGTGATCTGCCCGCTGGGTGCACTGGCCTGTCTGTTCCTGTTCTACCAGGCGTTCGTGGTGCATTGGCACCTGTTCGTGGCCTGGACCCTGCTGGGCCTGTGCATCTACTTCGGCTACGGCATCCGCCACAGCAAGCTGAACAAGAAGTCCGCCTGAGTGCTGCCGGGCCGGCCCAGTGCCGGCCCGGTCGTTTGTTACATCGCGCCTGAGAAGAAATCCAAACCATGTTCAAGCAACTGTGGGCCACCAAGCATCCGCACGCCGCCCATGAAGACGCCAATGGCCTGAGCCTGCGCCGTACCCTCGGCCCGTGGGGCCTGACCGCGCTGGGCATCGGTGCGGTGATCGGCGGCGGCATCTTCGTGATCACCGGCCAGGCCGCAGCCAACCATGCCGGCCCGGCGATCATGCTGTCGTTCGTGCTGGCCGCGATCTGCTGCGCGTTCTGCGCGATGGCCTATGCCGAATTCGCGGCGATGGTGCCGGTCTCCGGCAGCGCCTACACCTATACCTATGCCACGTTCGGCGAGCTCTCGGCCTGGTTCATCGGCTGGATGCTGGTACTGGAATATGGCGTCTCCGCCTCGGCGGTGGCGGTCAGCTGGACCGGCTACTTCCTGAGCCTGCTCAGCCATTTCGATATCCATCTACCCGCCGCGCTGGTCAGCGCGCCGCTGGATGGCCAGCTGCGCCCGACCGGCGCGATCGCCAACATCCCGGCCGCCGTGCTGGTCCTGCTGCTGACCTGGCTGTGCTACGTGGGCATCAGCAAGTCCTCGGCCATGAACATGGCCATGGTGGTGCTGAAGACCGCGCTGATCCTGCTGGTGATCGTGGTGGGCTGGAAATATGTGGATCCGGCGAACTGGACCCCGTTCATTCCGGACAACGAAGGCCCGGGCAAGTACGGCTTCGACGGCGTGCTGCGCGGTGCCGCGATGGTGTTCTTCGCCTATATCGGTTTCGAGGCGGTGTCCGTAGCCGCGCAGGAATCGCACAAGCCGCAGCGCGACATGCCGATCGGCATGCTGCTCTCGCTGGTGATCTGCACCGTGCTGTACATCGCCATGGCCGCGGTGATGACCGGGCTGGTGCCGTACCAGCTGCTGGGTACCGATGAGCCGGTGGTGACCGCGGTGGCCGCACATCCGCAGCTGGGCTGGTTGCGCGTGGTCGTGGAGATCGGCGCGCTGATCGGGCTGTCCTCGGTGGTGCTGGTGATGGTGATCGCGCAGCCGCGCATCTTCATGATCATGGGCCGCGACGGGCTGCTGCCGCCGCTGTTCACCAAGATCCACCCCAAGTACCGCACGCCGCACATCAACACCGTGATCACCGGCATCGGCATCGCGCTGCTGGCGGCGGTGTTCCCGCTGGACGTTCTGGGCGAGCTGACCTCGATGGGCACGCTGATCGCGTTCGCGGCGGTCTGCGCCGGCGTGCTGATCCTGCGCCGCACCCAGCCGGACCTGCCGCGTCCGTTCCGGATGCCGATGGCGTGGCTGATCTGCAGTCTGGGCGTGCTGAGCTGCATCGCGCTGCTGACCGCGATGACGGCCCACAACTGGATGCTGATGGGCTTCTGGACGCTGGGCGGTTTCGCGATCTACTTCGGTTATGGGTATCGCCATAGCCGCCTGCGCGGGAATTAAGGATCACGCCTAAGCCAACGGCCGAAGCACCGGCCGAAGCGTCAGTTCTCCTGTTTCGGTCGGTTTGGCGGGGTGGTATGGGTTCGCGGGGGACGCCGTGAATCCATCCATGGAGGCTTATGTCGCCGCATCCCTGCGGCTCATACCCCCGCCAACCCATACCACCCCGCCTCTGACAGCGTGCGGATGACGGTGCCCACGTCAAATGCAACGCCAAACACCCGGCCTTCGGCTTCCGGTTCGACTTCGGCTTCGCCTCACTGTGCGGAAGGACGGACGGGGTGGGGTTTGAGGGGGTATGAGCCGCATGGATGCGGCGACATAAGCCTACAGGGACGTACTTGCGGCGTCCCCCGCAAACCCCACCCCGTCCGGCCCAGTCGACAAACCTGCTTTTAGCGTTTGACCTAGCTAAAATGACCGGCATGAGCACCCCCACCTTCCCGTACGACACCGCGCGCCTGAGCGAGCTGGCCCAGCTGCTGATCGACAACGTCCGCGAGCTGGCCCACGCCGGCTGGACCCCGGCCACCAGCAGCAACTTCTCCCACCGCCTGGATGACCGCCATGCCGCGATCACCGTCTCCGGCAAGGACAAGGGCCGGCTGATGGAGGACGACATCATGGTGGTCGATTTCGACGGCAAGGCCGTCGGCCGGCCGCTGCGCCCGTCTGCCGAGACGTTGCTGCACACCCAGCTGTATCGCCGCTTCCCGGAGATCGGCTGCGTGCTGCACACCCATTCGCCGGTGCAGACCATCGCCTCGCGGCTGTATGCGCCGCAGGGCCATATCCGCCTGGAAGGCTACGAGCTGCTCAAGGCCTTCCACGGCAACAGCACCCACGAGATGGCGGTGGATGTGCCGGTGTTCGCCAACACCCAGGACATGGATGTGCTCTCGGCCCAGGTCGATGCCCTGCTCGACACCCAGCCGCTGTGGGGCTACCTGATCGATGGCCACGGCCTGTATGCCTGGGGCCGCACCATGGCCGAGGCACGCCGCCATATGGAAGCCTTCGAATTCCTGCTCCACTGTGAGCTGGAGCTGCGCAAGCTGCGCGGCTGATCGCGCTCAGATTCCTGAAGAGAATCTGTATTCCGCGCATCGGCATCAGTGCGTCGCCCCCACCCCGGCGCCGCACTGGTACCCTTTCCTTCCCCTCTTCGCCTCGATGCCGCCATGAGCCGACTCCGCATATTTGATGACACCGCCCCGGATGTCCCGCTGTTCGACAGCCGGGATGGCGAGGCGATCGCAGCCGAACTGACCCCGATCGGCGTAACGTTCGAGCGCTGGCAGGCGGCCCATGAGGTCGCCCCGGGCGCCAGCCAGGACGAGGTGTTCGCCGCCTACAAGGTCGACATCGACCGGCTGGTCGCCAAGCACGGTTTCAAGAGTGTGGATGTCGCCTCGATCGCGCCGGACAACCCCAACCGCGCCGAGCTGCGCAAGAAGTTCCTGGACGAGCACTTCCACAAGGAAGATGAAGTCCGCTTCTTCGTCGCCGGCTCGGGGCTGTTCACCCTGCACGTGGATGGCAAGGTCTACGAGATCGAGTGCGTGAAGAACGATCTGATCGCCGTGCCCGATGGCATCACCCACTGGTTCGACATGGGCGAGGAGCCGAGCTTCGTGGCGATCCGCTTCTTCACCGAGCCGGATGGCTGGGTCGGCCATTTCACCGGCAGCGACATTGCCCAGACCTTCCCGCGTTACCACCCCGCACAGCACCAGGCCGACTGATCCATGCCGCATCCGACCGTCATCCTCACCGATATCGAGGGCACCACCAGCAGCATTTCGTTCGTCAAGA
Organism: Stenotrophomonas sp. BIO128-Bstrain; assembly: GCF_030128875.1. Lineage (NCBI taxonomy): Bacteria > Pseudomonadati > Pseudomonadota > Gammaproteobacteria > Lysobacterales > Lysobacteraceae > Stenotrophomonas > Stenotrophomonas sp. BIO128-Bstrain. The sequence goes on from NZ_CP124620.1 coordinate 1,855,697, forward strand.
ACGTGCTGTTCCCGTATGCGCGCAAGGCGCTGCCGGCGTTCGTCGCCGCGCATGGCCAGGAGCCGCAGGTGCGCCGCTGGCTGGATGCGGTGGCGGTCGAGATCGGCGGCGCCTGCCAGGACAGCCTGATCGTGGAGACGCTGCAGGGCTGGATCGACCAGGACCGCAAGCACACCGCGCTCAAGGCGCTGCAGGGCATGATCTGGGAAGCCGGCTACCGCAACGGCGACTACAAGGCGCACTTCTATCCCGAAGTGGCCGCCGTGCTGAAGGGCTGGCATGCCGAGGGCAAGCCGCTGTACGTCTATTCCTCCGGCTCGGTCCCGTCACAGAAGCTGTTCTTCGGCTTCAGCGAAGCCGGCGATCTGACCGGGCTGGTCTCGGGCTGGTTCGACACCGAGGTTGGCGGCAAACGTGAGGCGGACAGCTACCGCCACATCGTCGAGGCGATCGGCGTGCCGGCCGGGCAGATCCTGTTCCTGTCCGACGTGGTCGAAGAACTGGATGCCGCGCGCGACGCGGGCCTGCAGACCCGTCTGCTGGATCGCCTGGACGATTACCCGCTGCCGCGCAGCGGTGAAGCCACCCACGGCCACGACCGCGTCGAGAATTTCCAGCAGATCACGCTGTAAGACTCCCCATCGGCAGAGCCACGCCATGCGTGGCTGCGTTTGGCGCGATGCCGGCACCGCGCCAGCCACCCATGGGGTGGCTCTACCTTGCGTCGGCCAGCGAGGTGAGGCGGAGGGTGCGGCGCAGGGTCGGCAGGTCCGCTTTACTGCCCAGGCGGATGGTGACCGTCTCGCCCGGCACCAGGTCCAGCGCGTTGTCGTCCAGGGTGGCATCCACGCCGTCGAAGTCGATCCACAACGCACGCACCAGCTTCGGCGCACGCAGGGTCAGCACGGCACCCTCGCCGTCCGCGCGCAGCGTGCTGTCGATCTTCGCCGGTGACAGCGCCAACGCCTTGGCCGGTGCGAAATACACCACCTGCTGCGACAACAGCGTGGCGCCATCGAACAGCTCGACTACCGCAACCGTGCGGGTGGGATCGGCGCCCTTCAACAGGTCCGCGTCGGCGAATCGCCCCACCTCCAGCGCAGACAACGGCGGCAGTGCCACGGTATGCCGCTGCTCATTGCGCAGCGCGCCATCGAGATCCATCACCCGCATCCGCCACGTCGCCTGCAGGCCCTGCTGACGATCGTTGAGCAGGCTCACCCGGGTCACGCCTTCGTCGCGCAATGCGGCCACCGCGTGGTCGGCGAAGAACCGTTTGGCGTGGAAGTGCAGCGCTTTCCAGCGGCCGGCGTAGTCGATGCTGGACCACGAGGCGCCCGGCCACACATCGTTGAGCTGCCAGTACAGCGAGCCCATCGTGTACGGCCTGGAGGCGCGGTGATGCAGCGCGGCGAGCTGGATGCCGTCGGCCTGCATCACCTGGCTCAGATACACGAAGGCCGGGAAGTCGCGCGGCGTGCCGTACTCCTCCTCGATGTACTTGAGCAGGCGCTGGTTGCCCTCGCCTGCCATGAATTTCTGGTGCGCGCGCACCGTCGGGCTGTCCACCTGCTGTTCCGCGGCGGGAATGATGCCGTCCAGCGTGCGCAGCACCGGCCAGGCCTGCAGCCCGTACTCGGACATGAAGCGCGGCGTTTCGTGCAGGTAGGCGGTGACCGGCAGGGCCGGATTGCCCCACACCTGCCAGTAGTGCTTGTCGCCGCGGGTGGAATCGTTGGCCTTCTCGTCCAGGTCATTGCTCGGCGAGCTCGACCAGTACGGCACGCCCAGCCCCTCCTCGGCCACCACCTGGCGCAGGTCATTGCCGAACAGGTCCACGTAGCCCTGCCAGACCTTCGCGGCGAACGCGGGATCGGCGGCGGTCAGGTCGCGGCCGTGGCCCCAGTCCTTCCACGCGGTTTCTTCTTCGTTGTTGCCACACCACAGCACCACGCTGGGGTGATGTCGCAGGCGCCGCACGTTGTCGCGCGCCTCGGCGACCACGTTCGCGCGGAAGTCCGGATCGTAGCCGGGCTGCATGCCGCCCCCGAACATGAAGTCCTGCCAGACCAGCAGACCGAGTTCGTCGGCGATGTCGAAGAACACGTCATCTTCGTAGTAGCCGCCGCCCCAGTTGCGCAGCATGTTCATGTTGGCATCGCGTGCAGCGGTCAGCTCACGCCGGATCCGCGCCGCGTCCACGCGCGCCGGGAACATGTCGAACGGGATCACGTTGGCGCCCTTGGCGAAGATCGGCACGCCGTTGATCACGAATGCGAACCCCTGCCCGCCGTTGCGGTCCACTTCCCGGCGCAGCTCGACGGTGCGAAGGCCGGTGCGCTGCTCGATGCGGGTCGCGTCCGTCGTGCCAGGGGCCAGCGTGGCGCGCACGGTGTAGCGCGCCTGCTCGCCCTGCCCGGCCGGCCACCAGCGCCGTGGCTGCGGTAGCGCGACCGGCATGACGATCCGGTTGTCACCGGCCTTGAGCAGGGCTTTGCGGTCGATGCGCGCCACGCGCTTGCCGTCCGGATCCAGCACCTCGATCTGCATCGCTGCAGTGCCGACGGCAGCACTCTCCACCTCCACCGCAACCTCAAGGTCCGCCCGCGTCGCATCCAGGTCGCGGGTCTGCACGGCCAGCGCGGTCAGGCGCTGCGCGTCCCAGCTCTCCAGTCGCACTGGCCGCCAGATGCCGGCGGTCACGTATCGCGGGCCCCAGTCCCAGCCGAAGTGGTAGCCCGGCTTGCGCACGAAATTGCCGACCATCGCGTCTTTGGGCTCATCGCCATAGGGCGAGGGATAGTTGCCGGCGATCTTGTGCGGCATCGCCCGCACGCCCGGCAGCAGGGTGCGGATCGGCGAGCGCAGCACGATGCGCAGTTCATTGCCGCGCGCGCGCAGCTTCCCGTCGACCCGGGCCCGCCAGGTGCGATGGCTGTTGTCGGCCTGCAGCAGTGGCTGACCGTTGAGGGTGACGGTGGCGAACGTGTCCAGCCCGTCGAACGCCAGCTCGGCATGCGCACGGGCGAGCGTGCCGGCATCCACATCGAACCGTGCGCGGTACTCCCAATCGGCCAGGCCGATCCACTGCAGGCCGGCCTCCGGGGCGCCGACGTAGGGATCCGGAATCTGCCCCTGCGCCAGCAGGTCGGTGTGCACGGCGCCGGGCACCTGCGCCGGGCGCCACTGTTGCAGGCCAGGATGCGCAGCACCGCGCGCGTCACCGGGTAGCAGGCGGAATGACCACTCCGCCGCCAGCGGGGCGGCTGCCACGGGCAGTGCCCAGGCGGCCAGCAGGACCAGCATCAGCCAGCAGGCCGGTGCAACGACATGGAGACGGCTGTGCGTGCGCATGGGGGATCTGCCTGGCTGCGGGAGCAGCCGACCAACGGTCGGCTCTACCGGGGTTGGAGCAGCCGACCAACGGTCGGCTCTACCGGGTTGGTGCAGCCGACCGGCGGTCGGCTCTACCGGGTTGGGGTAGCCGACCGGCGGTCGGCTACCGATTCAACGCACTACGTTGAGCACTTCGTAGCACGCGCCCATGGTGTGGTAGTCGGTCTTGCCGGCCGGGCTCTTTTCATCGCTGTACTTGCGGTTGTCCGCGTCCAGGATGCGATACCAGGCGCCGTAGCGATGATCGATCATGTGCTGCCAGGCGTAGCCCCACAGCTTGTCGTACCAGTCCCAGTACACGGCGTCGCCGGTGCGCTTGGCCAGCAGCGCGGCGGTGGCCAGCGATTCGGCCTGCACCCAGAAGTACTTGTCGTCATCGCACACGCTGCCGTCCGGGGCGAACCCGTAGTACAGCCCGCCGCGTTCGGCGTCCCAGCTGCGTTCCACCGCCACATCGAACAGATGCCGCGCGGTCGGCACGAGCCAGTCGGCCTGTACGTGGCGATCCAGGATCAGCAGCAGCTTGGCCCACTCGGTCTGATGCCCCGGCTGGAAACCCCAGGGGCGGAACAGGTGCTTGGGATTGTCACGGTTGTAGTTCCAGTCGATCTGCCAGTGGGTGTCGTAGTGCTCCCACACCAGCCCGTCGCCCTGCGCCGCCTGGCGGCGGGTCATGTGGTCGGCCAGCAGCAGCGCACGTTCCAGGTAGCGCTGCTCGCCACTGGCCTCGAATGCAGCCAGCATCGCTTCGCACATGTGCATGTTGGCGTTCTGGCCGCGGTAATCGCTGAAGGTCCAGTCGGCGTCGGCTTCGTCCTTGTACAGGCCGAACGCCGGCTCCCAGAAGCGCGTCTCCAGCAGCTGCCAGGTCTCGTCCATCCACGCACGGGCCTCGTTGACGCCGGCCTTCAGCGCGCAGCTGTAGGCCAGCAGCACGAACGCCACGCCGTAGCAGTGGTTGGTCGCATCTTCGACCACCCCATCGCGCAGCGTCCAGGCGTAACCGCCGGTCGCCGGGTTGCGATGCACCTCGCGGAGGTAGCGGAGGCCGTGTTCGACCGCGGCCAGGTCCTCCGGCTTGCCGAACTCGCGGTAGGCCATCGCGTGGTTGAACACGAACCGGGTGCTGCTGACCAGATGACGGTGGCTGGCGTCGTAGACGCTGCCATCGTCACGGTAGTAATGGAAGAAACCGCCCTTGGGGTCGATTTCATGCGGCTGGTAGAACGCCATCGTCTGCGCGATATGGGCGCGCAGGAACGCGGGCGAGCGGAAATCGGGGGTCGGCGGAACCGGCGTGGTCATGCGGCGTCATCCTGTTGTTGCTGGAGCAGGTGCTGGACTTCATCACGGCTGGGCATCGCGGCGAAGGCGCCCTTGCGGGTGACCGCGAGCGCACCGACGGCCGCACCGAAACGGATCGCCTCCACCAGCGCGGCGGGGTCGTCGCAGAAGGCGGCAAAGCCCGTCCCGTCGCCACCGCGCTCGCCGATGCCGAACAGCAGCCCGCCGACAAAGGCATCGCCCGCCGCAGTGGAATCGACCGTGGTGACGCGGAAGCCGGTGAGTACGCCGTGGGTGTGGCGGGTATGCCAGCGGATCGGCGCGGCACCGTCGGTGATCACCACCGCCTGCGCCTGCGCGGCGAGCAGACGCGCGACCACGGCGGCGTCACCGCCCGGCACCGAGACCGCCAGATACTCGAGTTCTTCGCGCGAAAGCTTGACCAGATCGGCCAGCGACAGCGCTTCCCACAACCGCGGCAGCGGGTCGACACCGGTCGGCCACAGCGCCGGGCGCAGGTTGAGGTCGAGGCTGACCATCGCACCGGCCTGGCGCGCGCGGCGCATGCCCTCCAGCGTCGCCTCGGCGATCTCGGCCTCGGTCAGGCTGTTGGAGCACACATGGAAGCTGCGCGTGCCTTCAAAGCAGTTCGGATGGAAGTGCGCACTGCGGAACAGCAGGTCCGCCGCCGGCGGGCGGTAGAAGCTGAAGCTGCGCTCGCCGCTGGCATCCAGTGCCACGAACGCCAGCGCGGTCTTCGCCGCGTCGGTACGCACGATGCAGTCGGTCGCCACGCCGGCACTGGCCAGACTCTCGGCGAGGAAGTCGCCGAACATGTCCTGGCCGAGCATGCCGGCGAAATGGGTGTCCGCCCCAAGCCGCGCCGCAGCAACGGCGACGTTGGCGGGCGCACCGCCGGCATACTGCAGGAAGGCACGCGGGGTGTCCGGGGTGGCCGGTGGCTGGGCAAGTAGATCGATCAAAATCTCGCCGAAACAAACAATCTTGGACATCGTGGCCTCAAGCTCCCTGGCGGATTCCAGCGGCCGGGCGCGAGCCCCACAGGCCGTAGAAGATGATGTAGCCGTAGCACAGCAGCGGCAGGATGAAGGACGGCTGCAGGCCGATATGGTCGGCCAGCTTGCCCTGCAGGACCGGGATCAGCGCCCCGCCGACGATCGCCATGATCAGCAGGCTCGACGCCTTGGTGGTCAGCGTGCCCAGGCGTTCGATGCTCAGCGCGAAGATCGTCGGGAACATGATCGAATTGAACAGGCCGATCGCCACCACCGAGTACAACGCCACCTGCCCCTGGGTGAGCATGGTCAGCGCCAGCAGCGCCACGTTCATGCTGGCGAACAGGGTCAGCAGCAGACGCGGCGAGAAGCGGGTCATGATGGCCGAACCGGCAAAGCGGCCGATCATCGCCATCGTCCAGTACGCAGAGACGTAATGCGTGGCCTGCTGTTCGCTGAAGCCACCGATGTTCGGCAGCGACAGGTAGTTCACGAGCACGCTGCCGACCGCCACTTCCGCACCCACGTAGAAGAAGATGCCGAGCACGCCGAACCGGACGTGGCGGTGACGCAGCGCCTCCATCAGGGTGTGCTTGTCGCCGCTGTTCTGCTCGGTCGTCTCATTCAGTGCCGGCAGGCGGAACAGATAGACGAACACGGCAAGCAGGACCAGCGCGATTGCCAGGCCGACATACGGGCCCTGCACCGACTGGGCTTCCTGGGTGCGATAGGCCAGCTGTTCGGCCATCGGCAGCACATTGATCTCGTCCGCACTCTTGACGGTGTTGCCCAGGATGAGCAGGCCACCGAAGATCGGCGCGATCGCGGTCCCCAGCGAGTTCAGCGCCTGGGCCAGGGTCAGTCGGCTCGACGCCGTCTGTTCCGGACCGAGCAGCGCCACATACGGGTTGGCCGCCACCTGCAGGACAGTGATACCCGTGGCCAGCACGAACAGCGCACCCAGGAAGGCTTCATACACGCGCAGCTCGGCCGCGGGCCAGAAGCCGAGCGCGCCCACTGCCGCGATGGCAAGGCCGGCCACGATGCCGTTCTTGTAGCCCAGCCGTGCGACCAGGCGACTGGCCGGCACCGACATCAGGAAGTACGCGCCGAAGAAGGTGAACTGCACCAGCATCGCGCGGGCGTAGGTCAGATCGAACACGGCCTTCAGATGCGGGATCAGGATGTCATTGAGGCAGGTGAGGAAGCCCCACATGAAGAAGATCGTGGTCGCCACGGCCAGCGCAACGCGCGTGTTCACCACGGGCGCGGCGGAGGATGAGGATGGGAGGCGGGGCGTTGGAGAGATGGGCATTCAGGTACGCGCCTCAGTGCGCGAGCAGGTGATTGGGGGAGCCATCAGACAGTCATCGCGCCGCTGCTCTCGCGAACGCGGAGCTGGACCGGTGCAACGGTACGGGCCGGTGCGGCGTCGGGATGATCCAGACGCAGCAGCAGCAGTTCGGCTGCCTGTCGCCCGCGTTCGCGCGGGTTGACGGTCAGCGTGGTCAGCGGCGGCGATGCCACCGAGGCCTCGGAAATATCATCGAAACCGGTCACCGCGAAATCGCGGCCCGGCTGCACGCCACGCGAGGCCAGGCCCAGCATCAGACCCAGCGCGACGCTGTCGTTGTAGCAGACCGCTGCGGTCGGCACGGCATCCAGCGCGAACAGCTCGCCGGTGCGCGCGGCCGCATCCAGGCGGCTGGGCGAGGTTTCGATCAGCCACTCCGGCTGCACCGGCATGCCAGCTTCCACCAGGGCCTGCGCATAGCCGGTACGGCGCTGATGGCAGGAACTGGAGACCGCATGGCCGCCATAGAACGCGATGCGGCGGTGGCCCTGCTCGATCAGATGCCGCGTGGCCAGGTAGGCACCCTGCTGGTTGTCCAGGGTCAGGAAGTCCCAGTCGGCACCGGGCAGCTCGCGGTTGAACAGCAGCACGTTGGCGTGCCCGAGCACCTGGCGCAGCTGCCCGGCATCGCTGCCTTCGGCGGGCGACAGGATCAGCCCGGCCGGCATGTGCTCCATCAACGTCGTCAGCACTGCCTGCTGCCGCTCCGGCGATTCACCGGTGCTGCCAAGCAGGGTCACGAAGCCCTTGCCGCCCAGCGCTTCGTCCACCCCGGAGGCGAACTCGGCGAAGAACGGGTTGGACAGGTCGTTGATGACCAGCGCCACGCTGGATGAGGTACGCCGGCGCAGATTGGCCGCGCCACGGTTGTAGACATAGCGCTGGCGCCGCAGTTCGGCCTCCACCTTGGCACGGGTGTCGACATTGACCAGCGGGCTGCCACGCAGCACCAGCGAGACGGTCGCGCGCGACACGCCGATCGCTTCGGCGATGTCGGTCACGGTGACCGCGCGCGTGCCTTTGCCGGCGGGGGTGGCCTTGTCTTTCATCGGGTCGTCGGGTTCCTCAAGCAAGGTGCAAGCCTAAACGATCGCATTGACCAGCGGTCCGTGCCCGTGCCGGCGATCAGCCCCGATGGGCTGGCCACGGCACGGGCCGGTGCGTGGCTCATTCGAGCGCCGCGCCCGGGGTGGCGCAGAACGAGGCTGGCAGCGCCTCGGCCTGGGTGCCCCAGCCATTCTCCGGCGCGGTGCCGCCCAGCGCGAAGGCGATGGTGCCACCGCGCTGCAGCTGCGCCCAGTCCAGCCACACCGGCGCATGCGCGCGGCCATCGACCTGGACATTCTGGACGTACTGCAGCTTGCGGCCGTCGGCGCCCGGTGCCTTCAGGGTGAGCGTCCTGCCCTGGCCCAGATCGATCTCGGCGCGGGCGAAGCGCGGGGTATGCAGCAGGAACTCGCCGCTGCCCGGCACGGCCGGGTACAGGCCGAGTGCGCTGAACAGGTACCAGGCCGACATCGTGCCCAGGTCATCGTTGCCGGTGACCCCGTTGGGCGCGTTGGTGAACAGCTGCTGCGCGGCGCGCACCACGGTGGCGGTCTTCCACGGCTGGCCGATCAGCGTGTACATCCACGGTGCATGCAGATCCGGCTCGTTGTTCGGGTTGTAGCGGTACTGGTTGTAGTAGCTGTACGGGCCAACCACCCATTCCTTGCGTGCGGCGGTCAGCGGCGAGGTCACCAGCGCGTCGTAGGCGAAGAACGTGTCCAGGCGGCGAGCGGCCTGCTCGCGGCCGTGCATGGCCTGGACCAGGCCCGGCACGTCCTGCTGCGCCAGCCACTGGTACTGCCACGCAGTGCCTTCATGGAAGCCATGGTGCGAGCGCGGGCTGTACTTGCCATCGGCCGGCAGGTACCACGCGCCATCTTCCATGCGCGGCCGCGGGAAGCCGTTGAAATCGCCCTCCTCGTCACGCACCGACGGGTCCCACACCTTGCGCCAGTTGCGGCCACGCTCACGCAGCACGCCGGCATCGGCAGTATGACCGAGGCCATCGGCCATCTGCGCCAGCGCGCAGTCGGCCAGCGCGTATTCCAGCGTTGCCGAGCCCCCGTGGTGCGGGTCCACGTCCATGCCCTTGGAGGGGAAGGCGCGGTCGTACTGCACGTAGCCGTTGGCCAGGTAGCTCGGGTTGCCCGAACGGCCTGCATGACGCGAGTTCATCGGCGGCACCTCGAAGGCGTTCTTGCGCAGCGCGGTGTAGGCCTCGCCCTCGCGGCCGGCCAGCGCGCCGAAACGCCACAGGTCGACCAGGAACGGCGTCACCGGATCACCGGTCATTACGTTGGTTTCGAAGTTGGCATAGCCCCAGCGCGGCAGCCAACCGCCCTGCGCCTCGATGGCCAGCAGCGTGCGGCCGATGTCGCGCGCGACCTCCGGCTTGGTCAGGGCCAGCCACTGGTTCTGCGCGCGGTAGGTATCCCACAGCGAGAAGTACTCGTAGTAGGTCCAGCCGTCAGCGCGATGGATGTTGTCGTCGTAGCCACGGTAACGGCCGTCGGCATCGCTGCCGGTCAGTGGCTGCAGCAGCGCGTGGTACAGCGCGGTGTAGAGCACGGTACGGTCATCGTTGCTGCCGCCCTGCACACGCACGGCCGCCAGTTCCTTGCGCCACTGCTGCTGTGCCATCTGCCGCACCTGGTCGAAACCAAGCAGGCGGTCGCCCTGCATGCCATCGCTGCGCAGGTTGGCGCGCGCGCCTTCGGCATCCACGTGGGAGATCGCGCTGACCGCGGTCACCGCGCGGCCCTTGCCCAGGTCGAAGCTGAGCCAGGCGCCACTCGGCTTGAGCTCACCTTCCATGCCATGGCGGGCGCCGGGCAGGCCACCGCCCTCGCCCCAGGTGCCGAACGACTTGAACGGGCGGTCGAACTCGATGCGGAACCACGTGGTGTACTGATGGCCACCGCAGAAGCTCTTGGTGACCAGCTTGCCTTCCACGGCGCGGTCGCCGACCACATCGACCACGCTGCCGATCACCGAATGGCGCTCGTTGGCCTGGCCGAGGTTCACCAGCACGTGGCCGGTGCCTGCATCGGCGGCGAAGGTGTAACGCTCGGCCGCGGCACGGGTGCGTGCGGTGGCTTCGGCATCGATGCCGCCGTAGTTGGTCAGGCGCACCTTGTAGTAGCCCGCCTGCCCGACTTCGCCATCGTGGGTATAGCTGGAGGCGTAGCGCTTGTGATCGAAGCTCTTGGCGTCGTCGGTATTGAAGTCGCCGCCCGGGCCGATGCTGCCGGTCACCGGCAGGACCGAGACCTGGCCGCCCTGCTCCCAGCAGCCCGCACCGGAGAGGAAGGAATGCCCGAAACCCCGGATCTTCGGATCGTCGTAGCGCCACCCGGCGTAGTGCTCACCGATCGGGCTGACCTGGATCAGGCCGAACGGCGCCGAGGCACCCGGGAACGTATTGCCATCGTCCTTGCTGCCGATGAAGGTGTTGACCTCGCGCTCCAGCGCGGCGGGCGCGGCCTGCAGCATCAGCGGCGCGCAACTCAGCGCCAGCAGGCAGGCCAGGCCGGCGAGCGGGCGGCGGCGGGCCGGGATGGCGCCGGCGGCGGAAACGACGGAAGGACGGTGAGAAAGACGGGTCACGGACACGGACTCCTTGGCGGACGTGGCGGCAGCGCGAACCAGTGGCGGCGGGCGCCTCTAATTCCCTGGACTGGGCGACCCAATCCACACCCCGGTGAATTTAGATCGATTTAAGTAAAGCACGTGAATTTCAATCGATGCATTCTGCGCTGCAACATCGAGGACCGGTCGCCAGCACCCCGCCCTGCCCGAGCCCGCGCAGTGCCTGGCAGTGCCTGGTGCCGGGGGCCGACATTCCGCCTCATCGGCCGATATGGCGGGCTGAAGCCTCGGACCCAGCAAGGTCGCGGGATCGGCCCGGGTCAAGAGAAAGCACGCCCCGCGTCCATATTGCGGAGCAGCATGCTTCCCTCGCGCGGTCGTGCTAAAAATCCCCCGCCAAGCGTTTAGATCGATCCAACATAAAACGGTCACGATTGCCGGAAGTGGGGAGCCGGGGGACTGCCCCACGCGATGCATGCGGGACGCGCCAGGCAACTCGACGCTCGAGATAATTTGGCTCCACCCATTAGATCGATTCAAAGAATTCGTATCGCCACCGTTTCAATCCAGGAGAGGGAGAGAGTGGAATGAAGATGTCACGCATGCACCGCCGCGTTGCGTTGTCCGCGGCCATTGCCAGCGCGTTGGCCACGGCCGTCGTGCCGGCCGCGCTCGCGCAGCAAGCCACCCCGGCCACGGGTACACCCGATGCCACCACGCTCGACAGCGTGACTGTCACCGGCTACCGCTACGCCATCGAAAAGAGTCTGCAGCAGAAGCGCGACGCCAACGCCGTGGTGGAAGTCATCACCGCCGAGGACGTGGGCAAGTTCCCCGACAAGAACGTCGCCGACGCGCTGCAGCGCGTGCCTGGCGTGGTCATCGAGCGCAGCGGTGGCGAAGGCAAGACCGTCAGTGTCCGCGGCCTCGCTCCGGACCTGACCCTGACCCAGTTGAATGGCAACTACGTGGCGACCTCGGAAACCAACAACGAGGCCACCCGTTCGTTCAACTACACGCTGCTGCCGGCCAACATGCTGTCCAGCGCCGAGCTGTTCAAATCGCCGGAGGCCCGCCTGGATGAAGGCGGCATCGGCGGCACCGTGATCCTGCACACCCGTCGCCCGCTCGACATGGAAGCCAACTCCGGCTACGTGAACCTGGAGGGCACCTCCTCGGACACCAGCCACGACGTGGATCCGCAGACGTCGGCGCTGTACTCCTGGCACAGCAAGGATGAGCGCTTCGGCGTGCTGGTCGGCGCGACCAAGCAGACCCGCACCAGCCGCACCATGCAGGCGAGCACCGAGGACTACCAGTGGTACGGCAACGGTACCGACGCGGTGGATGCCTACGGCAATCCGCAGCTGCAGGACGGTATCCACTACTGGTGGGGCCAGTCCGGCTTCAATGACCAGAGCGGCCGCAACTACAGCGAATTCTTCATGCCGACCTCGGTGAACTTCGCCGTGAAGGAAGAGAAGCGCGAGCGCACCGGTGGCCAGTTGACCTTCCAGTTCAAGCCGACCGACAACCTGACGCTGACCGCCAATTACTTCCGCTTCGAGCTGGAAGGCAATTACACCCAGAACATGTTGAAGATCCCGGAATGGAACCTCGCCCGCTTCAACGGCGACGGCAACTGGGACGGCGGCCGCCTGCTCAACGGGCTGAACTTCGACCCCTCCGGCAGCATCGTGACCGGCGCGCAGTACGAAAAGCTGGCCGGCAAGACCTATTACTGCAGCGAAGAACAGGCTGCGGCCGCCGGCATGGCGCCGGGCGGCTGGGGTCCGGACGACTGCACCATCCCCACCCCGCAGCTGACCGGTACCTACAGCAAGGAAAAGGCGCTCTCGCAGACCGGCGACCTGACCGTCGAGTGGGATATCAGCCCGCTGTGGAAGGCCTCCTTCACCGGTGGCCGCACCTGGTCCGAAGGTGGCCCGTCGATGAACTTCGGCATGTCCGCCAAGCCGCGCCGCCAGGTCGACGGTGTGTGGCAGTCTGGCAACACCTACAGCGCATGGGATCTGACCGGTACGCCGAGCGCCACCTTCTCGCCGAACCTGCAGGACCAGTTGATGGCCGGCATCGCCGAGATCGACACCGGCTCGACCGGCTCGTCGTGGATGCAGACCGAGGTCAAGCAGAACTACTTCCAGGCCGACTTCACCAAGCTGTTTGAAAGCGGCTGGCTGGACTCCATCCAGTTCGGTGCCAAGTACCGCGACGGCGATGTGCACCGCAATACCGGCAACACCTACTGGGTGTGCCAGGGCAAGGATCCGGCCGACTACGACAACAACCGTTACCAGGCCGGTTGCGATGCCACCGCCGGTGTCGCCCAGCCGGGCTTCTTCCTGTCCAACCCGATCAGCAACATCGCCGGCGGCTTCAACGCCAACGTGTTCCCGGGCATCAACTACCCGGCCTACATCAACTACCTCAACGAGAAGTACGGCGGATCGCACAGCCGCAAGGAAGAGGACTTCGTCTACAACGTCAACGAGAAGATCTACTCGGGCTACTTCCAGGCCAACTTCCGTACCGAGCGAGTGCGCGGCAACGTCGGCGTGCGCGTGGTCCGGACCAAGCAGTTCGCCGAATCCAGTGACTCGGTCGAGAAGTTCAACGACTACTTCCAGGACAACGCCGCCGGCTCGCCGATGGGCTGCAACGATCCTGCTGCCGCGCCGCTGATCGCCTCCAATACCGGCTATGTCTGCCAGAGCGGCTTCGTGCGCCTGCCGGATGGCCTGGCACGCGAGAAAACGTACGCCTTCACCTCGATGGACAAGACCTACACGGACTTCCTGCCGAGCTTCAACATCGCCTGGGACATCACCGACACGCTGGTGCTGCGTGGTGCGGCCTCCAAGGTCATCGCACGCCCGAGCTACACCAGCATCGCTGCGCCGGGTGCGCTGAACTACATCAGCGAGGAGTACAGCAACGACCGTCGTGTCGCCGGTGGTACCGACACGCCCGGCTGGTACGGCTATGGCAGCAACAAGAACCTGGAACCGTTCGAAGCGACCCAGTTCGACGTCGGCCTGGAGTGGTACTTCAAGCCCGGCGCGGTGGCGGGCCTGGGCCTGTTCCGCAAGAACGTGGACAACTTCACGGTGCCGGTGGTCCGCGACCAGCAGATGAATGTCGGCGGCGAAACGGTCACGGTGCAGAAGTACGAGACCCAGGCCAACGGCCGCGATGGCGTCTCGCAGGGCGTGGAGCTGTACGGTCAGTACACCTTCGACACGGGCTTCGGCATCCAGGCCAACTACACCTACAACGACACCAACCTGGCCGCCATCGTGCTCGATGGCGAAGAGATCGGTTCCTCGCCGCTGGTGGGCAGCGCCAAGAACCAGGCCAACGTCACCCTCTTCTACGAGAACGAGAAGTTCCTGGCACGGGCGTCGTACAACCGCCGCGGTGAAGTCGTGGGCGGTCCGGTCAACGGCATGAGCCAGTACTCCGAACCGTACGACCAGCTGGATCTCAACGTGGCCTACAACTTCACCGAAGCGCTGACCTTCACCGCCTCGGTGCTGAACGCGACCAAGTCCGAGCAGCGCATCCATCTGGGCAACGACACCAAGGCCCGCCTGGTGTCCAACACCTACACCGGCCGCCAGCTGTACTTCGGCGTGAACTGGAAGTTCTAAGCGTCACCCGCCCCCGCCTCCGGGCGGGGCAACGGTCCTCCACGGCAGCTGCGCTTTCACAGGCGGCTGCCGTTTTTTTTAATCCAGCGCCGCGCGCAGTGCGCTGACCTGCGCCGCGTCGGTGACGGTCCAGTCCGGCGACAGCCCGATCAGCGCCGGATTGTGATGGCGCATCGCCGAATGGTGTGTGGTCTTCGCCGAGGCATGCAGTTCGAGGCACCCACTGCGCTGGGCCAGCTCCACGATGTTGCCCGCCGTAATTCCCGCCCCGGCCATGAGTGATAGCCGATCACCTGCCTGCGCCACCAACGCGGCCAGGACATCGGCACCGGCCAGCGCACTTGCCTGCCCGCCCGAGCTCAGGATGCGATGGCACCCCAGCGTCACGATCTGCTCCAGCGCCGCGGGCAGATCACGCGCGGCATCGAAGGCGCGATGGAAGGTGATGCCGAGCGGGCCAGCCGCCGCCACCAGTTCCCGGCACAGCGGCATGTCGATGCCACCGTCGGCATCCAGCGCACCAATCACTACGCCGTCGCAGCCGAGTTGGCGGCAATGCGCGATGTCGCGCAGCATGATCTCGGCCTCGAGCGCGGTGTAGCGAAAATCCCCGGGCCGCGGCCGGATCAGCACGAACAAGGGAATCCGCAGGCGATCACGGGCGACCGCGATGCTGCCCTGCGACGGGGTCGTGCCGCCCTCGGCGAGGTTGTCGAACAGCTCGACCCGATCCGCCCCGCCGTGCTGGGCCGCCAGGGCGGAGGCCACCGAATTCGAGGCGATCTCCAGCAGCCGGCGCGGCGCGCTCACGTCTGCTCGCTCGTGTACACCGAAGCGGAATCACGCAGATCGTCCTGCCGGTCCTTGTCGCAGACCGCGTAGACGAAACCGCGGTGCAGTGCGTAGGCACCCACTTCGCCGTGCTTGTTCAAGGCGAGGAAACAGACCTGCAGGGTCCTGCTCGCCTCGGGGCGCTTGCGCACCACCCGCGCGATCGCCTCGCGGCAGGCCTCGGCCGGCGAGCGCCCCTGGCGCATCAACTCGACCACCAGGAACGAGGCGGCATTGCGGATCATTTCCTCGCCCACGCCCGAAGCGGTGGCGGCACCGACCTCGTTGTCTACGTACAGGCCCGCCCCGATGATCGGGCTGTCGCCCACGCGGCCGTGCATCTTCCAGGCCATGCCACTGGTGGTGCAGGCACCGGCCAGACGCCCCTGGGCATCGATGGCGAGCATGCCCAGCGTGTCGTGGTTGCTGCTGTCACCGGGGCGGCTGCGCCGCTCGGCATTGATCTCGGGGGTGTACTGCGCGGTCTTGAGCCACTCGCGCCAGGCCTTCTCGGCTTCCGGGGTGAGCAGCTTCTTCCGCTCAAAGCCCTGCTGCACGGCGAACTGCTGCGCGCCCTCGCCGACCAGCATCACGTGCGGGGTCTGCTCCATCACCCGCCGTGCCACCGAGACCGGGTGCGCGATATCACTCAGCGCCGCCACCGAACCACAGCGGCCATCGCCATCCATGATGCTGGCATCCAGGCTCAGCACGCCATCACGATCGGGATTGCCGCAGCGCCCGACCGTGGGATTGCACAGATCACTCTCGGCCCAGCGCGCACCGGCTTCCACGGCATCGAGCGCCGAACCACCGGCCGACAGCGTTTTCCAGGCGACCTGGTTGGCCCCTACGCCGAAATCCCAGGTGGACACCACCCGAGCACCGGCGGCGGAACGCGCCTGCAGCGTCGGCAGTGCGAGGGCGCCAGCGGCCAGGGCACCGGCCTGGAGAAATCGCCTGCGGTCAGTCATGGGTAGGTCTCCAGCGAACGGGCAAGGAAAGAATTACACGACGATACAGCGATGTTCCGCGCGCCAGACCGCCGCGCCAAGAACGCCCAGCTCGCCGTGGTCCACCCGCCAGATCGGCACCTGGCGCAGCACCTCGTGCATCACGCCCTTGGCCAGGAAACGCGCGCGGAAACGGCCATCACGCAGGAAGCGATCCACCCGCGTGGAGATGCCGCCTGCCAGATAGACCGAGCGGGCACCAAAGGTGGTGGCCAGGTCGCCGGCCAGGCTGCCAAGCCAGGCGCAGAACACCTCCAGCGTTTCCACCGCCACCGGATCCACGCCCTCGTGCGCGGCGGCGATCAGCGCCTCGGTGCTGGTCCAGTGCGGTGTGACGCCACGGATATCGCACAGGCAGGGATACAGGTTCATCAGGCCGCCACCGGACAGCACGCGCTCGTTGTCCACGTGGTCCCAGCGCTGGAGCAGGCGCGAGAGCACCTCCAGCTCCAACGGATTGCAGGCATTCAACGCGGCATGGCCGGCTTCACTGGCCAGCACCGGCCGCTCGCCGCCTTCAAAGCGCAGTGCCGCGCCCAGCCCGGTGCCCGGCCCCAACACCAATGCCGGCCAACGCGGGCCCGCGCCCGGATCGCCATTGAGGGCCACCATGGACTCCGGCGCTACGTGCGGAATCGCGTAGGCCACTGCTTCGAAATCGTTGATCAGCGCCAGCGAAGCCAGCCCCGAATCGTGACGGGTCTGCGCGACCGAGACCGGCCACGGCAGATTGGTGTTGACCAGGTGATCGCCGTCCAGCAGGCCGGCAATCGCGACCACCGCATTGTCCGGCGCGGCGGGCAGCGTGGCGATGAAATCGGCCAGGATCGCGGCCAGGCTGGCGTGCTCGGCGCAGGCATAGCGCTGAAGACCGCTCAGCTGTGGCGCTGCACCAGCGCGCACGCTGGCCAACGCGACGCGGGCGAAGGTACCGCCGACGTCGGCCACGATCAGCCTGTCAGGGAGGGAATCCCGCTGCGCCGCGGTCGGCGACACCTCAGGTTGAGCCGGAACCGGTACCGCTGCGCTCACTCGCTTGCCTTGGTTGAATCGATTGAATCCCGGCGATTCTCAGGCATCGCCGGGGGATTGCAAAGCCGCGCCTGCCATACAGCGGCGTACTGAAACGACAACGCCGCGCTCAGGGCTTGGCGGTCTGCAGGCGGTAGCTGGTGCTGGCCGTGGCGGTCGGGCCATCGCCCTGCACCGCACGCACTTCCACCTTGTGCTCCCCCACCGCAAGGTGGGTGGGCAGTGCGCCGCGCCACAGGTGCGGCGACGGCGTGGCTTCGGGCGAGCGGTCGAACCCGCGCAGGCGCTCGGCGGTATCGTCGGCGACGTTTTCCTGCAGCAGGCGCGGGTCCGGCTGCTCGACGCGCTTCATCGGCTGCCAGGCGCCATCGTCCACGCGGTACTCCACCAGCGAATCGGCCTGGCCCATGAACACGTTGGCGTACACGCCCCACGCCGGATACGCGCCCTGGCGCAACACCTTCGGCGCATGCAGGGCGATCTGGTAATCGTCCGGCGCGCGCGCCACGTAATAGCGCAGCCCGTACTCGCCACCGGGCTTGACCGAGAGCACCGCGTAGCCATTCGGGGTGCCATCGCTCATGGTGGCATCAGGTATCCCGCTGCTGTCCTTCACCCCGGACCAGAACGCACCGCAGGCGGCGCCCACGTTGTATTCGTGCAGCGGCTTGCGGCCCTGCCAGCCCTCGGCGGCACCGTGGTAGTAGTGCTGCTGGGTGTGGCTGTGGCCGCTGAGCACCAGCACATTCGGGAAGTCCTTGAGCAGCGCGAACAGGCGCGTGCGGTCCGCATGACGGAACGTCTCACGGCCCGGCGCCGCATCGAACAGCGGGATGTGCATGCCGAGCACGACCAGGCGATCACGCGGCAGGCCCTTGAGGTAGTTGCCGAGGAAGGTGAACTGGTCCGCGCGCAGCCCGCCCACGTAGCTCGGCTTGGCCTTGGGGTCGTAGACCACGTCATCGAGGAACACGAAGCTCGCCCCGCCCTCTTCCACCGCGTAGGTATCCGGCCCGTAGACCGCGCGCCAGCTGTCCAGCGAATGGGCATCGTTGCCGGCGTCCATGTCCAGGTCGTGGTTGCCCGGCACGTGGAACCACGGCACCTGCAGCTGGGCGGTGACCTTGTTGATGTCCGGGTACAGGCTCAGGTCGTCGTTGACGATGTCGCCCAGCGTGGTGCCCAGCCGTGCCGGGTGCTTGCCGATGATCGGCTCGACGATGGCGCGCTGGTAGTAGCCGATGTCCTGGCGGCTGGCGGTCTGCGAATCGGTGAACACCAGCATCTCGAAACCGTTGCGCGCGGCATCGGTGCCCTTGGCCGGCTCCAGCGCGAAATCCCAGTTGCGGGTGGCACCGCTGGTGGCACGGATGCCGTCGTACTTCAGCTTCGGCGACCCCTGCGGCGCATAGTGGCGCCAGTAGGACGGCAGTCCGTTGGCAGCGGCCGGGAAACGGTACTCGTCCGGCTTGATCACGAACACCGTCTGGCCCTCGCGCACCGGCAGGCTGTAGCTGCCATCGGCGGCGGTGCGCACGATCGTTTCACCGTTGGAAACCTGTACACCGGCCAGGCCGGGATCGGTCGGGCCGCGGCCCGGCTTGCCGTCGCGCTCCTGATACACCTTGCCGGTAACGGTCGTTTCAGCAGCCCAGGCAGGCGAAGTCATCAACAGCAGGCAAGCCAGCCAGGCGGCAGTACGAGTCATCGGGGGTGGTCCGGTCGGGGGTGGGGAATTGTAGAGCCGCACATCATCGCCTGCACCGCGTTTCACCGACGTTAAACGATGTGCAGCCCGGCCTTACCCCGCGTGGCGCGCCGCCAGCACCGCGACCGCGTCGTCCAGCGACAGGCCACGCGCCCGCAGCAGCACGGTGAGGTGGAACAGCAGGTCGGCCGACTCGCCGAGCAGCGCCTCGTCATCCTGCGCCACGCCGGCCAGCGCCGTCTCCACCCCCTCCTCCCCCACTTTCTGCGCGACGCGGCGGGTACCGCCGTCGAACAGCGAGGTGGTGTAGCTGCCAGCCGGGCGCTGCTGCTCGCGCTCGCGTACCACGGTATCCAGCCGGCCCAGGAAGTTGCCCGGCGCCTGCGGGAAGCAGCTCTCGCTGCCGGTATGGCAGGTGGGGCCGGCAGGGCGCGCACTGACCAGCACGGTGTCGTTGTCGCAGTCGATCCGCATGGCGGTCACCGCCAGCACGTTGCCGGAGGACTCGCCCTTGGTCCACAGCCGCTGCTTGCTGCGGCTGAAGAAGGTCATCTGGCCCGTGGCCAGGGTCTGCTCCAGGGAGGCCGCATTGGCATAGCCCAGCATCAACACACGCAGCGTGTCCGTGTCCTGCACCACCACCGGCAGCAGGCCATCGCCCTTGCCCCAGTCCAGCTGCGCCAGCGCCTCGCGCGACGGCCGCACGTCGATGGAATTCACCTCAATAGACATCTCGAACCTCGATCTGCTGCTCGCGCAGGAACTGCTTGAGCGCGGGAATGGCGATGGCGCCACTGTGGAAGACGCTGGCAGCCAGCGCGCCATCGACGTCGGCCTGGTCGAACACATCGGCGAAGTGCTGCATCTCGCCAGCACCGCCGGAGGCGATCAGCGGCACCTGGCACAGCGCACGCGCCTGGCGCAGCTGGGCCACGTCGTAGCCGCGGCGCACGCCATCACTGTCCATGCAGTTCAGCACGATCTCGCCGGCGCCGCGGCGCTGCGCCTCCACCAGCCAGTCCAGCGTGCGTACGGCCACCGCCTGGGTCTTGTCCGGGTCGCCACTGAACCGGCGCACCCGCCATTCGCCATCCGGCTCACGTACCGAATCGATACCAACGACGACGCACTGCACACCGAACGCATCGGCCAGTTCCTCAATCAGTTCCGGCTGGCCCAGCGCCGGGGAGTTGATCGAGATCTTGTCGGCACCGGCATGCAGCACGCGCCGCGCGGTCTCCACATCGCTGATGCCGCCAGCCACGCAGAACGGAATGTCGATCAGGCGCGCGATGCGTTCGATCCAGCCCACATCCACCGCGCGCCCTTCCGGGCTGGCGCCGATGTCGTAGAACACGAGTTCGTCCGCGCCCTGGTCGCGGTAGCGCATCGCCAGCTCGGCGATATCGCCCATGTCCACGTGGTCGCGGAAGCGCACACCCTTGACCACGCGGCCGTCGCGCACGTCCAGGCATGGAATCAGGCGGCGGCTCAGCATGCCAGCGCTCCTTCCAGGGTCATGCGCCCTTCCAGCAGCGCCTTGCCGAGGATCGCGCCGCCACAGCCGACGGCCTTGGCCTGGGCCACGTCCCGGGCATCGCGCACGCCGCCGGAGGCCTGCACCGCCACGCCGGGCAACAGCCGCGCCAAGTGCTGGTAAAGCTCGATGTTCGGCCCGGACAGCATGCCGTCGCGCGCGATATCCGTACACAGCAGGTGCTGCATGCCGGCCTCGGCGTAGCGCTGGGCCAGCGCCTCCAGCGTGTCCTCGGCGGTCTCGGTCCAGCCATGCACCGGCAACAGCCAGCGGCCGTCCTCGGCCTGGCGGGCATCGAGTGCGATGGTCAGCCGGTCCGGACCGAACTCGCGCAGCCAGCCGATCACCGTGTCCGGCTCGCGCACCGAGACAGAGCCGACGACCACCCGGGCCGCACCGGCATCAAGAATCCGGGCGACATCATCGCGCGAGCGCACGCCGCCGCCGGTCTGCACCTTCAGGCCGGTCTGCGCCGCGATCGCAGCCAGCAGCGGCGCCAGCGTGTAACCGCCTGCCCGGGCCGCATCCAGGTCCACCAGGTGCATCCAGCTTGCGCCGGCCGCGGCAAAGGCCTGCGCGCGCGGCAGCGGGTCATCGCCGTAGGTGGTCTGCTGCGCGTAATCGCCCTGCAGCAGCCGCACTACACGGCCTTCGCGGATGTCCAGGGCGGGATAGACGATGAAACTCATGTGGGTTCGTTCTCGATGAAGTTGCGCAGGATGCGCGCGCCCGTATCGGCCGAGCGCTCCGGGTGGAACTGGGCGCCACTGTGCCGACCGCGCTGCACGACCGCCGCGAACAGCCCGCCGTGATCGCAGGCCGCCACGGTGTCTTCGCCCAACGGTGCCGCATAGCTGTGCACGAAGTAGGCACTGGCGCGTGCCGGCACACCGGCCAGCAACGGCGACTCGCGCAGTGGCAGCAGCCGGTTCCAGCCCATGTGCGGTACGCGGATGCCGGTGGCCGGGCGCAGGTGACGCACCACCCCGGGCAGCAGGCCCAGGCATTCGACGTGCCCCTCTTCGGAACCGTCGAACAGCAGCTGCATGCCCAGGCAGATGCCGAGCAGCGGCACCTGCAGGTTGCGCAGCGGCTCGACCAGTCCCTGCGCATGCAGGCGCGCCATGCCGTGCGGGGCGGCGCCGACGCCGGGCAGGATCACCCGACTGACGCCCTCCAGCCCCTGCGCATCGCGCACCAGGCGCACCTGCACGCCCAGCCGCTCCAGCGCATAGCGGACCGAGCCAAGGTTGGCCCCACCCGCATCGATCAGCGCAACCTCCGTCACAGCGCCCCCTTGGTACTCGGCAACGCGGTGCCCTGGCGCGGCAAGGCCTGGCGCAGTGCACGGGCCAGCGCCTTGAAGCAGGCCTCGACCTTGTGGTGGTCGTTGTCACCGCGCACGCTCAGGTGCAGGTTGAGCCCGGCCGCATCGCACAGCGAGCGGAAGAAATGCGGCACCAGCTCGGTCGGCATGTCGCCCACGCGCTCACGCTTGAACTCGCCTTCGAACACGAAATACGGGCGGCCGCTGAAATCCAGCGCGGCACTGGCCAGCGTTTCGTCCATCGGCAGCGTGAACCCATAGCGGCCGATCCCGCGCTTGTCGCCGAGTGCCTCCCGCAGGGCCTGGCCCAGCGCCAGGCCGGTGTCTTCGATCGTGTGGTGCTCATCGATGTGCAGGTCGCCCTCGGCCTGCACGCTCAGCGCGAAACCGCCGTGCTTGCCGATCTGCTCCAGCATGTGATCGAAGAACGGCAGGCCGGTGTGGGTCTGCGGTTCGGCGGTGCGGTCCAGATCGACCTCGACCCGGATCCTGGTCTCCTTGGTGTTGCGCTGCACGCTGGCGCGGCGCGGTGCGTCGGCCAGCTCGTGCGCGATCGAGGTCCAGTCCCAGTCACCGCCGAACTGCTCGGTGCGCAGCTGGAAACCACGGATCTTCATGTTCTCGGCGAACTGGATGTCGGTCAGGCGGTCGCCCACCATGGCCGAGCGGGCCCAGTCGATGTTGCGGTCCTGCAGGTACGGCAGCATCAGCCCTATACCCGGCTTGCGGGTGGGCGCGTTGTCCTGCGGCCAGGTGCCGTCGATCAGCACGTCACGGAAGGTGATGCCCTGGCTGGCGAAGATCTGCAGCATCAGCTCGTTGGGGCCATCGAAGCTGGCCTGAGGGTAGCCGTCGGTTCCGAGCCCGTCCTGGTTGCTGACGATCACGAACTGGTAGCCGGCATCGCGCAGCTTGAGCATCGCCGGGATCACATCGCGCACGAAGCGCAGCTTCTCGTAGGCGTCGATCTGGAAATCGGCGGGCTCTTCGATCAGGGTGCCGTCGCGGTCGACGAACAGAATCGGGATCATGCGGCAGCCCTCCGGGCCATCAGGGCGGCAAGTACACGGTCATTCTGCTCGGGGCTGCCGATGGTGATGCGCAGCGCATCGCCAAGCTGGGGTGCAGCCCGCTGGTCACGCACCACCACACCGGCGGCGAGCAACGCGTCGAAGGCACCCTGTGCATCGGCAAAGCGGGCGAGCAGGTAGTTGCCCTGCGAAGGATAGACGCGCGCGACGCCGGGCAGCGCGGCCAGGCCGGACTGCAGGCGGGCGCGTTCTGCCTTGATCTGCGCGGTGCGCTGGGCGGTGACGGCCAGGCTCTCGGGTGAGAGCGCCGCCAGCGCCAGATCCGCGCAGGGCGCCGGCACCGGATACGGGGCCTGGCAGCGGCGCAGCAACTGGATCAGCGCGGCATCCGCGATCAGGCTGCCGATGCGCGCCGCCGCCAGGGCATGCGCCTTGGACAGCGTCCGCAGCACGGCGATGTTGTCGTAACGGCTCAGCAGCGTCGTTGCGGACGGTTGCTCGGCGTACTCGACGTAGGCCTCATCCACCACCACCAGTGCCCTGCCCTGCAACGCGGCGGCCACTCGCTCGATCTCCGCCAGGGGGATCACGCTGCCAGCGGGATTGGAGGGTGAGCACAGGAACACCAGCTTCGCCTTGCCGGCCAGCGCAGCGGCGATGACCGCGTCGATATCGGCGACCAGTGCATCGCCCTGGTCCACCAGCGGCACCTCGATCAGCGGCGCGTTCTGCAGGCGGGCGCAGACGGCATACATGCCGAACACCGGTGGCGTGGTCACCACTGCATCGCGGCCCGGCTCGCACAGCGCACGGACCAGCAGATCGATGGCCTCGTCACTGCCACGGCCGATCAGCAGTTGTCCGGGGGCGCAGCCGTAGAGGTCCGCCAGGCGATCACGCAGGGCGGCCGGCTGTGGATCCGGATAGCGGCGCGCGCCACCCTCGGCGTCGGCCGGGTTGGCCCAGGCCGATTCGTTGGCGTTGAGCCAGACATCACCGGTCAGCGCACTGCTGCGCGCCGAGGAGTACCCGGCAAAGGCCTGCAGGTCCTCGCGGACCAGGGACAGGACGGAAGCAGTGCTCATGCGGCCGCCTCCATGCGCAGGGTCACTGCGTTCTCATGGGCATCCAGGCCTTCGGCGCGCGCCAGCACACGCGCGCACTGCCCGATCGCGGCGATGCCGGCGGCGGTGGCCGACTGCACGCTGATCAGGTTCTGGAAACTGGCCACGCTGACGCCGCTGTAGGCGCGTGCCGCACCGGCGGTGGGCAGCACGTGGTTGGTGCCACTGCAGTAGTCGCCCAGCGCTTCGGGGGTGTAGTCGCCGAGGAACACCGAACCGGCGGCCTCCACCTTCTCCAACCACGCGCGCGGCTCGCGCAGCGCGAGAATCAGGTGCTCCGGCGCGTACCGGTTGCTGATCGCGAAGGCCTCATCAAGCGAATCCACCAGGATCAGGCGCGAAGACGCCAGCGCCTGCGCGGCGATCTGCGCACGCGACAACTGCGCCAGCTGCGCCTCGACGGCCGCTTCAACCCGATCCACCATCGCCGCGTCATCGGTCAGCAGCAGCACCTGCGAATCCGGGCCGTGCTCGGCCTGCGAGAGCAGATCGGCGGCGACGAACGCCGGATTGGCGCCGGCATCGGCGATCACCAGCACTTCGGACGGGCCGGCCGGCATATCGATGGCCGCCGCGCCGTCCTGGGCCACCTGCTGCTTGGCTTCGGTCACGAAACTGTTGCCCGGGCCATACAGCTTGTCGCAGGCCGGGACGCTGTCGGTGCCATAGGCCATCGCCGCAATGGCCTGGGCGCCGCCCAGCTTGAACACGCGGTGCACGCCGGTCAGGCGCGCGGCCACCAGCACCGCAGGGTCGGCACTGCCGTCCTTTCGCGGCGGCGTGCACAGCACCACCTCGCGGCAGCCGGCCAGCTGCGCGGGCACGCCCAGCATCAAGGCGGTGGATGGCAGCGGTGCACTGCCGGCCGGTACATACACCCCCACTCGGGCGATCGGACGCACCACGCGCTCGCAGCGCACGCCGGGCGCGGTCTCGACCGCATAGCCCTGGCTCATGCCCGCCTGGTGGAAGGTGCGGATGCGGGCGGCGGCATCGATCATCGCCTGCCGCAGTTCGGCGGAGACGGCCTGCTCGGCGGCGGCGAATTCCGCCTCGCTCACCTCGAAGGTATCCGGCGCCACCCCGTCAAAGCGCAGGGTGATCTCGCGCAGCGCAGCATCGCCGCCTTCGCGCACCGCGGCGATCAGGGCCGCGACCGACTCGCGGGTGCGTGCCGCCACGGCCTGGACCGGGCGTTGCAGCGCCTGCGCCTGGGCGCCGGCATCCAATTGGGACCACGTCAAACGATTCATGCCAGCGACCGCTCCACACTCAATACCATCAAGCCCTGCGCGCCCGCGCGCTCCAGTTCCTCCAACCGCTGCCAGGTCAACGCACCGTGGCACATGGTCTGCAAACGCAGGTGGCCGCCATCATCGGGCAGCTGCACCAGCGGGTCGGCGTCGGGCAGCAGGCGGGTCAGCTCGGACACGCGATCCAGCTCGGCGCGGAACATCAGCAGCTTGCTGTCCTGCACCTTCACCACACCATCGAGACGGCGCAGCAGCATCGCCATCAGGCCGGCACGGGCGTCATCGGGCGTGCGCACCGGGCCGGCCAGTACCGCTTCGCTCTCCAGCAGGGTTTCAACCGGCTTGAGCTGGTTGGCGGCCAACGTCGCGCCACTGGAGACCAGGTCGCAGATCAGATCGGCCGTACCCAGGCGCGGGGCGATTTCGACCGATCCGGACAGCTCGACCACCTGCGCATCCACGCCACGCTCGGCCAGCCAGTCGGCCAGGATCGCGGGGTAACTGGTGGCAATGCGCTTGCCGGCCAGCTGTTCGACGCCGGTCCATTCCCATTCCTCCGGCACCGCCAGCATCAAGCGGCACTGGCCGAAGTTGAGCCCGCGCAGCGCCTGGTAGGCGTCCGGCAGGCCGATCCGGCGGCGCGCGGCCCCCTGCTCGTCCAGCTCGTTGCGGCCGACGATGCCAAAGTCGCATACGCCATCGGCGATCAGGCCGGGGATATCGTCATCGCGGACCAGCAGCAGGTCCACCGGCAGCGATTCGCCGTAGCAGAACAGCTTGTCTCGGCTCTGCCGCCAGCTCAGCCCGCAGGCGGTCAGCAGGCTGCGCGCGGGCTCGGCCAGCCGCCCGTTCTTCTGGATGGCGATGCGCAGCCGGTCACGTGCCGGGGCGGTCTGGGTTGCACTCATGGGGAGGTCTCTACTCGGATTCGGGGGAGGTCGGCGTGGCGGCGATGGCGGCGGCATAGCCGCCGTGGCCGTGGTCCAGCGAGCGCGCCACGCGCCCGGTGGTGGTCACGCTGACCCCGGTCAACTCATGGATCTCGCGATACGGCACGCCCTGCTGCAGCAACGGCACCACTTTCCAGCGGTCGGACAGCGCCTCCAGCTCGGCAGGCGTGCACAGGTCGCGCAGGAACGCGGTCACTGCCTCCGGATCGGACAGGGCAGCAAACGCACGCGCCAGCGAGGCCAGATCGGCCTGGGCATCTTTTTCGCGGGGGATCGGACGTAGTTTCATCGTATCAATGTAATAGCGTGCTATTACATTAGCGCAAATGACGGCGCACGGTCAAACCGCTGCGCAGGCGGAATGGGCCGGTTCAGGGTCTGGAAACGAACAACGCCCGCGTTGGCGGGCGTTGGATGGGTATCCACGGAGAAGCGTGCCGACCAGCGGTCGGCACCTACCGGCAGCGGACCTCGGCACGCAGGGCACCGCTGCGCAGGCATTCGCCAAGCAGGCCGCCCTGGCGGCTGGGAAGCGACTCCAGCGCTTCCAGCGGGCCCGTACCCTTGGGGCAGGCGCTGCTGGCCAGTTCGCGCAGGTCGTGTTCCAACAACTGCGGGTCAACCATGTGGCAGCGGTCGACCGTCAACCGGAAATGCCCGGGGCCGATCCGCTTGCTGCGCAGCTGCGGATCGCTCTGGCAGCCGGCGAGCAGGAGCACCATCAGTGCCCCCGCCCCCAGCCGCTTCATGCCATCGCCTTGGCCTGCTCCAGCTCGACCTGCAGCGCGCTGGCCAATTCGTCGCGGGCGACCTCGAACTGCTGCTCGCGCAGCAGATCCTTGACCGCCACCACGCCACGCGCCAGCTCATCCTCACCGGCCAGCACGACGAAACGGATACCCGCCTTGGCCGCGTATTGGAACTGCTTGCCGATCTTCTTCGGCTCCATCTGCACTTCGGCATTGATGCCGCCCACGCGCAGGCGACGGGCGATATCCAGCGACTCCGGCAGGCCGTTGTCGTCCATCAGGGCCACCAGCGCGTGCACGCTGCTGTCCTCGATACCGGCGATCAGGCCGGCCTCGCGCAGCTGCCAGAACAGGCGGGTCAAGCCGATGGAGATGCCCACGCCCGGCAGCTTGGACTTGCTGTAGTGGCTGGCCAGGTCTTCGTAACGGCCGCCCGAGCAGATCGAGCCGATCTGCGGGTGGTCGGTCAGCGTGGTCTCGTAGACCGTGCCGGTGTAGTAGTCCAGGCCGCGCGCGATCGAGAAGTTCAGGCAGTACGCGGTTTCCGGCACGCCCAGCGCCTTGACCAGCTGCAGCACTTCGCGCAGCTCGGCCACGCCCTGCTTGAGCGTCTCGCTGGCGGCCGCATCGGCCAGCAGTGCGTCCAGCTGGGCCAGCGCATCGGCATGGCTGCTCGAGCGCACGGCGACGAAGGCCAGGATGCGCTCGACCTGCTCGGCGGGAATATCAAAGCCCTCGCCCACCAGCGTCTCGCGCACGTAATCGGCGCCACGCTTGTCCAGCTTGTCCACTTCACGCAGCACGGCCAGCTGGCGCTCGCCATCGGCCACGCCCAGGCTTTCGAAGAAGCCGCGCATCAGCTTGCGGTTGTTGAGCTGCACCGAGAAATCACCGATGCGCAGTTCAGCGAACACCGCATGGATCACCGCCAGCACTTCGGCGTCGTAACGGGTGCTCAGCGTGTCCTTGCCGATCACATCGATATCGCACTGGTAGAACTCACGGAAGCGGCCACGCTGGGCACGCTCGCCGCGGTACACGCGCTGCATCTGGTAGCGGCGGAACGGGAAAGTCAGGTCGTGTTCGTGCTCGGCCACGTAGCGCGCCAGCGGCACGGTCAGGTCGAAGCGCAGGGCCAGTTCGGGCAGCGCCTTCTCTTCGGCTTCGGCGGCATTGGCCAGCGCGCCGGTGGACTGCACGAAATACACCTGGCGCTCGGTCTCGCCGCCGGACTTGGTCAGCAGCACATCGGACAGCTCGAACACCGGGGTTTCCACCGGCAGGAACCCGAACCGCTCGTAGTTGCGGCGGATGACGTCCAGCATGCGCTGGAACGCGATCTGCTCACGCGGCAGCAATTCCATGATGCCGGGCGGCGTACGGGGCTTGATCACTTGCGGGACTCCTGCGGAAACGGGGGGATGAGCGAGCGGCATATTCTAGCCGCAGCCAGCGCGACGGGCCGCATCCTGCGTCAGGACCGGGCCAATGGCGGCATGAAGTATCATAGGCAGGCCCCGCTTGCTGACCTGACATGACCCGGCCCCACTCCGGTACCGCGCTTTCCGCTGTTGAAGACCCCGCCGCCCCCGGTTGCTCGCCCCTGCGCGACTGCCTGCATTGCTCGGTACGGCACCTGGCGGTCTGCTCGGCGCTGTCGCCGGATGAAGTGCAGGCGCTGGAGCGGGTCACCGTCTCGCAGGCGCTGCCGCTGGGATCTACCCTGGCCCGTGCCGGCGAGCCGCGCCAACATGTCTATACGATTACGGCCGGCGCGCTGCGCCTGGTCCGCACGCTGGCCGACGGGCGCCGCCAGATCAGCGGCTTCGTGCTGCCCGGCGATTTCCTCGGCCTGAGCGGCAGCGACCACCACCGCTACGACATCGAGGCCATCGCCGACAGCCGGGTCTGCCGCGTGGCCCTGCCGCAGATGAAGGACCTGCGCTCGCGCTTCCCCCACTTGGAACGGAAGCTGCTGCAGCGCGCCTGCCAGGAACTGGATGCCGCGCAGGATGCTGCGATGGCGCTGGGCCGGCTGCAGCCGGCCGAGAAGGTCGCCGATTTCCTGCTGCGCCTGGCCGCGCGCGAAGCGTTGCTCGGCGAACCGGGGCTGCGCGTGACCCTGCCGATGGGCCGTGGCGACATCGCCGACCATCTCGGCCTGACCATGGAAACCGTCAGCCGCACCTTCACCAAGCTGCGCCAGCAGGGCCTGATCGCCCTGCCCCATCTGAACACCGTCGAGATCCTCGACGAAGCCGGTCTCCAGAAGCTGTCGGCCGACGAGTCTTACTGACCCCGCCTCAGCCGCGCAGCAGCACCTCACGCAGCGCGCCATACGCCGGCGCGCATGCCTCGGCCCGCGCCGGCCGCTCCAGCAACGCGGCCAGGGCCGGCGGCACCGGCAACGGCCGGCCGATCAACGGCTCCACCACCGACTCGAACTTGGCAGGATGCGCGGTGGCCGCCACCGCCCAATGCCCCTGCACGCCGGCAGCACGCAGGTGCTCCAGGCGCGCCACCGCGGTCGCCGTATGCGGGCAGAACACCTCGCCATGCAGGTCATGGCGCCGCTTGATCACTTCACGGATCGCCGCATCATCCACGGCTTCGGCCGTGAACGCGCCCCGCAGGGCCACGTCATCTTCGTTGTACAACCACCGCAGCCGCTCGAAATTGCTGGGCGCGCCCACGTCCATCGCATTGGCGATGGTCGCGACGCTGGTCTGCGCCTGGTAGGCATCGCCCTGGAAATAGCGCGGCAACACATCGTTGGCATTGGTCGCCAGGGCGATCTGCCCCAGCGGCAGCCCCATCGTCCGCGCCAGGATGGCCGCCATCGCGTTGCCCAGGTTGCCGGTCGGAATCACCAGATTGAGCACATGGCCGGTCTGCGCCTGATGTAGCAGTGCGGCGTGTGCGTAGTAACTCATCTGCGGCAGCCAACGGCCCAGGCTGATGCTGTTGGCCGAGCTCAGCGGCACCGCGTCCTGCAGCTCACGATCGCCCAGCGCCTGCTTCACCATCGCCTGGCAATCATCGAAGGAACCGGCCACCCGCAGCGTGTGGATGTTGTCGCCGAAGCAGCCGAGCTGATGCGCCTGGCGCGGCGAGACGCGGCCATCCGGGTACAGCACCACCACGCGGATCCCCGGCTGCCGATGGAAGGCAGCGGCCACCGCCGCGCCGGTATCGCCCGAGGTCGCCACCACGATCGTCAGCGGGCGCTCGCGCCCCTGCTGCAACCGGGCAAGACAGGCCGCAAGGAAGCGCGCACCGAAATCCTTGAACGCCGCCGTGGGGCCATGGAACAGCTCCAGCACATGGTCATCGGCGGTTGCCAGCGCGCGCAGCGGCGCATCGAAATTGAAGGCCTGCGCGCAGAGTTCGGGCAGCACCGTTTCCAAGGCATCGTCCTGGAAGTACGGTGCAAGCACTGCGGCCGCGGTCTGCGCGAAGCTCGCCTGCGCTGACCAGCTCTGCAACTGCGGGCGGTGTTCGGGCACATACAGACCGCCATCCGGGGCAAGGCCTGCGGCAAGCGCCTGGCTGAGCGAGGTGGCGGGAGCAGCGTGACGCGTGGAGACAAACTTCATCGGAGATCCCAAAGTAGAAAGAGTGGAGGCGTCACAGCAGTCGGGCGGCAGGAGCATTCAAGGGCGACACCCAGCTTTGGCTGTCGAAGCCTGCCTCGGCGAACGCCCGCTGGACCGCGGCCTGCGCGGCGAGTGCGGCCTCGCGGTGTTCGAACCAGGCAAACACGCTTGGCCCCGCGCCGGAAATGCTGGCGCCCATCGCCCCGGCGGACAGCGCGGCATCGCGCGCCGCCGCAAACCCGGTGATCAGCCCGGCACGGCGTGGCTCCACCAGCACGTCGCGCAGGCCCGCCCGGACCAGCCCGGCATCGGACGTGTAGCAGCCACTGAGCACCAGTGCCAGGTTCGCGCTCTGCGCGACGAACTCGCTCAGCGCGTAGTGCCCTTGCAGTGCAGCGCGTGCGCGGCGGGTCTCCAGCACCGCATCCGGATGCACCAGCAGGCTGTGCCACGCCGCCGGGACCGGCACCGGCACCAGGCGGTCGGCCGTGCTCAGTACCAGCCCGCCCAGCAGCATCGGCCCGAGGTTATCGCCGTGGCGGCCGCCACTGGCCACCGCCTCGCCAGTCAACGCGAACGGATACAACGCTTCGCGCGACAACGGCTGCGGCAACAGCGCATTGGCGGCCACCAGCGCCGCCACGCAGGAGGCAGCCGAACCGCCCATGCCCGAGCCCAGGGCGATGCCCTTGTCGATCTCCACCTCAAAGCCGAAGGGCAGATCCAGGGCGGCGCACAGCGCGATCAGCGCAGCACCGGCAGTGTTGTCCTCGGCCACCAGCGGCAGGTCCACCGTGGTGCCGCGGATCGCGTGGATGCGAACCACGGGCTCGTCGATCCGGCGGACCGTGACCGTATCGCCAACGCCTTCGATCGCGTGGCCAAGAATATCGAACCCTACCCCCACGTTGCCGACCGAGGCCGGTGCGAACGCGCGTGCTTCAATGCTGCTGCCGTGACTCACAGGCGCGCTCCTTCGCCCACCGCCACGCGCAGCACATCGGCGAACACGCCCGCGGCGGTCACCTCCGGCCCGGCACCCGGACCCTGCACCACCAGCGGGTTATCGCAGTAGCGGCGCGTGGTGAACTGCACCACGTTGTCGGTCAGGCGCAGGTTGGCGAAGGCATGCGCCGCCGGCAGCGCGACGAGTCCTACTTCAGCGCCGTCGGGGGTCAGGCGTGCCACGTAACGCAGCACCGCACCCTCGGCCCTGGCGACGGCCAGCCGCTCGGCAAACACCGCATCGATCTGCGGCAGGCCGGCCATGAAATTCTCCACGCTGGCCTGGCGCAGCGCTTCGGGCACCAGGCTCTCCACGCGCACCTGCTCCAGGCTGAGTTCACGGCCCGCCTCACGCGCCAGGATCACCAGCTTGCGCGCGACATCCACGCCGGAGAGATCATCGCGCGGGTCCGGCTCGGTGTAGCCCATGCCACGCGCCTGGTTGACCAGATCGGAGAACGGCACCTGGCCGTCGTATTTGTTGAACAGCCACGCCAGCGTGCCGGAGAAGATGCCGTCGATCGCCAGCACCTCATCGCCGGTATCGACCAGGTCGCGCAGCGTGGTGATGACCGGCAGCCCTGCCCCCACCGTGGCCTCGTAACGGAAGCGCGCGCCACTGCCGGCGGCCGCCTCGCGGATTGCGTGATAGCGCTCCAGCGGACCGGCGCCGGCCTGTTTGTTCGGGGTGACCACGTGGATGCCCGCGGCCAGCCAGCCGGCATAGCGGTCGGCCACATCGGCGCTGCCACTGCAATCGATGATCAGCGCGTGCGGCAGGTGGGCAGAGAGCAGATGCTCGGTGAACGCCTCCAGGTCACTCGGCTGCGCTGGGCCGGACAGCGCCGCGCGCCAGTCGCCCTTCAAGCCCCGTTCGTCCAGCACCATGCGGCTGCGCGAGGCCACCGCACGCAGGCGCAGATCCACGTTGGCGCGGCCCAGCAGCTGCACCTGGGCGGCCTGCAGCTGATCCAGCAGGGCCGCCCCCACGTTGCCCGGGCCGATCACACCGACCGAGAACGTCTGCGGCGACAGCCAGAAGCCGGCATGCGCCGCACGCAGGGCCTTGGTCGCATGGCGGCTGTCCACCGCCACGGAGATGTTGCGCTCGGACGAGCCCTGCGCGATCGCCAGGATGTTCACCTGCGCGCGGCCCAGCGACTCGAACAGGCGCGCAGCCACGCCGGGCTGCCCGGCCATGCCGTCCCCCACCGCCGCCAGCACGCTTACGTTGTCGGTCAGCTGCACGCGCTGCACCTGGCCCAGGCTCAACTCATGCGCGAACGCCTGCAGCAGCGACTCACGCGCACGTACCGCCTCGGCCTGTTTCACCACGCAGCAGATCGAGTGCTCGGAAGACCCCTGCGAGATCATCACCACCGACACATGCGCATTGCGCAGCGCCGCGAATACCCGCTCGGCCGTGCCAGGCACGCCGATCAGGCCGGTGCCTTCCAGGTTGATGACCGCCAGGTCCGGGCTCAAGGTCAGGCCCTTGATCGGGCCGGAGGCGGTGCGCTCGGCGGTGATGCGCGTACCCGGATGGTCCGGGTGGAACGTGTTGCGGATGATGATCGGCAGGCCGCGCTCGATCGCCGGCGACATCGTCTGCGGGTGCACCACCTTGGCGCCGAAATAGGCCAGCTCGCAGGCTTCGTCGTAACTCAGCGCCTCCAGCTGGACCGCCTCGGGCACCACGCGCGGGTCGGCGGAGAGCACGCCGTCCACATCCGTCCAGATATGCAGCTCATCGGCATTGAACAAGGCGGCGAAGATCGCCCCGGAGTAGTCGCTGCCGTTGCGGCCCAGCGTGGTGATGCGGTCCTGGCGGTCGCGGGCGACAAAACCGGTGGCCACGATGCGCGATTGCGGGTGCTGCAGCCGCCATTGCGCAAGGCGTTCGGCGCTGCGCACCCAGTCCACGTCCACACCCAGTTCGCCGCGCTCGATCACCAGCACATCGCGCGCATCCAGCACGGCGCAGTCTTCGCCAAGCGTCTGCAGGTACTGGCCCAGCAGCTGCGCCGAGTACACCTCGCCCATCCCCTGCACCCGGTCCAGCACTTCGGTGGGCAGGCCACCGATCACCGCCAGCGCGCCCAGCACCTCGGCCAGCTGATCGAAACGCTGGTCCAGCCACTCCACCGTCGCGCCGGCGTGTTCGCCCAGCAACGCCACTGCGGCGCCACGGTGGCGCGCACGCAGCGCATGCCAATGCTCGCGCCAGGCCGAACCGTCTTCGGCCGCCAGCGTGGCCACGTCGATCAACGCATCGGTGACGCCCTTCATCGCCGACACCACGGTGACCTGCATCGCCTCGTCACGCGCCAGCAGCAGCTGCGCCACGTGACGATAGCGCTCGGCATCGGCGACCGAGGTGCCGCCGAACTTGTGGACGACGGTCGCCACCCCGGCACGCGAGGCGACGGAGACGGCAGGCTGGGCGGAGGGTGGAGCGGAAGCGGCGACAGAAGACATGCTGACCTCGATGCGAGGCCCCGCGGCATATCAGGCTTGAGAGTTTCCCCCGCCACCTGATCTGGGTGCGGGGCCGTGGTTTTCGGAAATTACGCGAAGACGACGGGCCGCACCGGGCGAGTGGTGGCGGTGGTAATGATGGTGGTACCGGTCGACACGGTCTGCCCGCCCGCGGAGGCGGGAAGGAGCAGCTGGATGTGGGCGGCGGTGATGACCATGGGCCAAGAAAACTACGCTGCCGCCCTGCTTGTCAAGTGCTGCGCTGCAAAAGATCGCGCCACGTAAACCGCCGCGATCGTCGGCCAAACAGTTGCGATTGTGACCATCCAGATACAGCAAGGGCTGCCCTATCCCACATGCTCGGCCACTGCGGCAGGCGGACGATGCGCATGCGCGCACATCATCACGCCGGTGATCAGGCAGACGATGGCCACGGTTTCCATCAGGGTCGGCCAGCGCTGCTGCCAGGCAAACCCGTACAGCAGCGCGAACAGCGTTTCAAACACGATCATCTGGCCGGTCAGGGTCAGCGGCAGGTGGCGGCTGGCACGGTTCCAGCAGGCGTTGCCGAGCACCGAAGCGACCACCGCCACGCCCGCACTGATCAGCCAGAAGTTCAGCCACGCGCCGGGCGCATGCACCGTGGTGCTGGTCAGGAAGGCGCTGGGCACCAGCACCAGGGCGAGGCCGCCGGTGGTGATGCCGGTCAGCAGCGACCAATCGTGCCCGGACAGGTCCGGCCGGCGCGCCAGCCAGCGGCTGTTGCCGATCGAGTACACCGCCCAGGACAGCAGCGCGCCGATCGCGCACAGCAGGCCCAGCAGGCGGCGCCCGGCAGAGCCCTGTGCATGCTCGGCCATCAAGGCCTCATAGCCCACCAACGCCACGCCAAGCAGGCACAGCAGCAGCGCCGGCGCCAACCGCCGCAGTGGCACGGCGCCCTCCTCGCGCACGCCGGCGAGGGTCACCACCACCGGGATCAACCCCACGATCAGTGATGCGGCCGCGCCGCCGGCCCACTGCACAGCGTTGGCCAGCAGCAGGAAGTACACCAGGTTGCCGGCCAGGCTCAGCCACAGCAGGCCGCGCCACTCGGGCCAGGCCAGCCGATCCTTGAGCTGCCGCCAACGCGGTGCCAGCAGCACCACGGCAATCAGGCCGTACACCAGGTAGCGGCCGGCCGAGAGCTGCACCGCATTGAAGCTGTGCAGCATCGCCGGGGCCAGGAACACCACGCCCCACAGCGCGCCGGCGGCGATGCCGTTGGCGATGCCCACTCCCATCGATCGATTCATTACGGCTCACGCATGTGCATTGGCCGCGCAGTGTAGAAGCCGCGCCCGGCGGCGTCTTGACCCAGGCTACTGCCGCCGGAAGGCCTGCGGGGTCAGCCCGGTCTCCCGCCGCAGGGCGCGGGTCAGCGCGCTGTGCTCGGAGTAGCCGGCATCGAGCGCGATCGTGGCGATGCTGTCGGCACTGGTCAGCAAGCGGTGCTTGGCCCAGCGCAGCCGGCAGGCACTGAGCCAGGCGTGCGGCGGCACGCCGAACTCCTGCACGAACGCTGCATGCAGGCGACTGGCACTGATGCCGACCAGCGCGGCCATGCGGGCCACGTTCCAGTCCGCGCCCGGGTTGGCGGACAAGCGGGTGCACAAGGCATGCAGACGCGCCGCACTGCCGGCGGGGGCGTACTGCTGCAGCAGTGTGGCCAGCAGCGCATCGCTGCCCTGCGGCGGCGTGCCGGACAACCCCTGCCGCAATCGCTTCGGCAGGGCCAGCCAGCGCTGCCGGCGCAGATGTTCCAGGGTGTCATCATCGATCAGCCCCGCCGGGCAATCCACGATCAGCATCAGATGCTCGCCATCACCGGTCTGCGCATGCCCCTCGCCGGGCGCCACGAAGGCCCCCTGCAGCACATCCAGCCGGCCGCCGAAGGCGTCGACTTCAAAATCCAGATCACCGCGCAGCGGCAGCACCCATTGCGCAAAGTCATGCCGGTCCACATCGCTGGACGTTCCGTAACACCGCAGGTGGCAGGCGCTGGCAAGCATGGCGATAGTCTGCGCGCAGGGCGAAGGGCGCTGCAAGCCACCGCATCCGCGTACCATGGCGGCCGACCCGTACAACATGGAGCGTTCACCGTGGCCTGCAGCATCGTTCCCCTCAGTGACCGCCCCGACCTGCTACCCGTGCTGGCCCAGTGGTATTTCCAGGAGTGGGGAAGCCACGTACCGGGCCTGACCCTGCTCGATGAACAGCAGCGGCTGGAAGTCTTCCTTCAGGACGACGAGTTGCCCCTGCTGCTGATCGCCCTGGACGACGGGGTTCCGGTCGCCGCGGCGCAGCTCAAGTTCCATGAACGTACCGAACGCCCCGAACGCCTGCACTGGCTGGGGGGCGTCTACGTGCATCCGGCGCACCGCGGGCGCGGCCTCGCCGAGAAGGTCATCAGGGAATTGCTGGCACGCGGCCGTGCGCTCGGGGTACGAGATGTCTACCTGCAGACCGAAGCCGATGATGGCGGGCTGTATCGCCGCTTGGGCTGGGCACCGCTGGAATCGCTGCAGCATGCCGCCGGCATGCCGGTCCGGATCATGGTGCGCAGCGCCGCCGCCGACCGCATCGACTGAACGCGCGGCCGCGGCAGCCCGGTGGGGTAGTGAATCAATGCGTGGCCGATGAACGCGTCAGCGGAAGCGCACCGGCTGCGGCGCCGGACGGTCGGCCAGCGAGCCGAGCGTGAACGTGTACCCGGCCTCCTCCAGCAGCTTGCGCATGCGCAGCTCGGCACGCTTTGGGTAGGCGAGCGAGGTGGGGGCATGCAGCGCGTAGGAGGTCGATTTCCCGGGCAGCGTTTCGCGGGTCACCGAAGACTGATTGGTCTCGCACGCGTTGGCCCACAGGTCCATCAGCACCTTCGGGCCGATGGATTGATTGTTGCTGAGACGAAGCGTCAGCCAACGCATGTGTTCCATGACAAATCCAAGCGGCTCTTTGTCCCGAGTATGCACCAATTCCCCTGCTACCGTTCGGGGCCGTCCGGTGCGCTGGCGGCCACCGGCGGTGTCGGGCAAAAACGAACAGCCCCGGCAGGGCCGGGGCTGTTCGGGTACCGCTTCAGGAAGCGGGCCACTGGCGACCATGGGGCATCGCCAGCGCACCGCCTGTCTGAAACTCAGTGCTTCATGGCGTGCTTGCGGTCGCGCATCACGGCATGGCATTCCTGCACCTGCGGCAGCAGGCGCTGGACTTCCTGGCGCGCGGCCGGCGAGGTGTCGGCGTCGGTCAGGGTGTCCTTGAACGCCTTCAGCAGGCGATCTTCGGACTCTTCCAGCTCGGCCACGTAGCCGTACTGCTTGTCGCCCAGGGTGGCGCGCACCTTGCCGTAGAACTGCTGCATGGAACCGACGAAGGTGCCATGGTCGGCCGGCTTGCCGCCGGCGGCGACAACGGTGGCGCTCAGCGAGCGGACGATCTCATTCTTGACACCGGCGATACGGGTGAAGAGCGCCGCCAACTCGGCATCTTCGACCTTGCCTGCGGCCTCGGTGTAGAACTCCTGGCCATCGCGGGCGATTTCGATCAGGTCGTTCAAGTTATGCGCGGTCTTCGATTCGGTATTCACTGCGATGTACTCCTGTTGGTCCGGTTTGACCCGTGTGTTGTTGTCGGGGTGAGTCGACTTTTCCGCATTGGCCATGAAGTCGGCGTGACACTGAAATGCGAGTGTTCAGCGAGCTCAACGCACTGCGCGATGAATGTGCACGGCGCGTCGTCGAGGCGCGAAATGCGTGTTACTTCCCTGCCAGCCTGCGCTTGATCCAGGACAGACATTGCCCGGCAATGGCGGTGAGCAGAATCAGGGAATTGGTCACAACGAAGACGACCGATCCGGTTGCCGCGCTGTAGGCGATGAACAACACCGAGGCCGTGATCTGACCGACGAACAACCACGTCGATACCGCTTCGGGATCGTCAGCCGTCCACTGCTTCCAGATCTGCCGCCACAACGTGGCGATCAGCACGGCCGTCGCCGCCCAGCCGAGCAGGTCAATGGTTTCCATCAACGCGCCAGCAACGACAGCGGCGCCGCGTCGCCCACAACCACCTCGTCCGTCGCCAAGCCAACACGCTGTTCCAGCCGACGCAGGAACTCGCTGAAACCATGCGGTGCACGGGCGTGCCGACGTGCGCTGGTCATCACCCGCGGGCTGGCCAGGCGCGCCACCTGCATGCCGGCACCATGCATGGCCTGGATCAGCGCGACGTCCTCGCCGGTCGTCAGCGGCGCAAAACCGCCGCATTGCCGATACGCCACCGCGCTGAAGCCCATGTTCGCGCCGTGGACGTGCGGATGCCCGTCCACCGCATGCTCGCCCTGCAGGAACTGCTCGCGCACGGCCTGCGGATAGTCCAGCCAGTCACCCACGGCCACCACGCCACAGAACGCGCTCGCACCGCATTGCAGCTGGCGTGCAAGCCAGTCCGGCGGGACCACGCTGTCGGCATCGGTGCAGCCGATCCAGCGGGCGCCCAAGGCCAGGGCGCGCTCGCTCGCCGCCGCGCGCGCGACGCCGACACAGCCGGCATCCACCGTGATCACCTCTACTCCGAAGCGCTCGCAGATCCACCCGGTGGCGTCGCTGCAACGATCCAGCGCCACCACGATCACCACCTGCTCGTCGCGCAGGGCAGGATGCAGCGCAGCCACCTTGAGCGACTGCAGGCAGGCTGCGATCAATTGTTCTTCGTTGTGCGCAGGAAGGGTCACCGCGATCATCGCAGGCCCTCCCGCTCCGCCACCGAGGTGGTATCGGCCGACCAGCCTTCCAGCAGCATGTCCTCGTCACGATAGGAAAACAGCCGTGGCAGGCCGTCATCCAGCTGGGCATGCACGAAGCTGGCGCTGCAGCGTGCCTGCTCGAACGGCACACGCCAATGACAGGCGATCACCACGCCCTGCGGCGTGAGTGACCGCACCACCTGCGCGGCCGTTTGCTGCATGTCCTCCGGAGACAGGTAGTAACCCATCTCACCAAGCACAATCAGATCGAAGCGCCCCGCTGGCCAGTCCTGTGGATGACGCGCCTGCTCGATGCTGACATGCGCATGGCGCCGCGTCATCGCGCGCGCGGCCAGGACCGCGCCGTCGCTCAGGTCGGTCGCGAGCAGTTGATCGCAGCGCTCGGCCAGGGCGGCGGTAAGCACTCCGTTGGAACAGCCCAGCTCCCAGCCACGGGCGAAGCGCTCCCGCGGCAGGCTGGCCAGGGTGAGCGCGCGCTTGCGCTGCTCATACCAGCGGGTGCGGTACTGGAAGGGATCGTCCTTCTCGTACAGCGCGTTGAAGTAGGCGATATCACTCATCCGATCAGTACCTCGTAGTTCCGTTCGAAGCGCTGCAGCACGGCGGCCGGCAGGATGGGGTCGCAGTCCAGCCCCTCCACCGCGCCGGTCTGGGTCACGAATTGCTGGATGGCGTCGCGCTTGCGGTCCAGCAGGGCGTCATCCAGCGCAACACGCGTGGCCGACGCCCAGGCCGTCGGCGCCGCCTGCGGGTCCAGCCAGTGCCAGCCCCACACGGGATATTCCTTCAGGTCGGCACCGCGCTCACTGCATGCCTGGAGGCACGCACGCGCCACGGCTTCGTGGTCCGGATGGCCATCGAACCGCCACGGCGCCAGCACCAGATCGTCCCGCTGCAGCACGGCCGCCAACTGCGCGGCGATCCACGCCTCATTGGCCGTTACCTCGCCATCGCCGATGTGCCAGGAGATACGCTCTGCGCCTGACAAGCCAAGGCAATGGAGCGCGTCATCCAGCTCTGCCGCACGGGCGATTCGCAACCGCTCGGGCGACCATGCCGGTTGGTCGGGATAGCAGGCCTCGCCATCGGTGACCGAGACCACCATGACCCGCAGCCCGGACTGGTGTGCCAGCGCCATCAGGCCGCCGCAGGCGAGCACTTCATCGTCCGGGTGCGGGGACACCACCACCAGGCGCTGCGCATCGCCGAACAGCGCCGCCGAGGATGCACCCGGCAGCGTCTGCAGCCAGGGCGATGCCGCCCATTGGGCTTCGGTGACGCCCCCGCCTTCAATCTGTCGATTCACAGCGTCCACGTGCGGCCCTCGCGATGCATCAGGTTGCCGAGGTGCTGCCAATCGCGGTCGGCGTGGCTCTGGCGGATGAACACCGTCAGGTCGGCCCAGCGCCGGGCGTGTGCCGGGTCCATGCACATCGGCCCTGGCCCCAGCGCCCTGCCTACACGGTCCAGAGTCAGCGAGGCAGCCCGCTCCACCGCGCTGCGTGCCCGCACGATCTCGCTCTGATGCGGCAGCCCGGGTTGTGCATCGATCAACGCGGCCAGCTCGCGCAGCAGCGACGCACAGGGCGAGAGCGCCAGATCGATTTCGCCGAGCAGGCCGGATGCCGTACCCGGCTCATCGGCCCGTGCGCTGTGCAGCAACGGCTCGGCCAGTGCACTGGCGCCACCGAACCAGCACGCCGCGATGCCTGCGCCGCCGTGCCAGAAACCCGGTCGCTGCAGATAGCCATCCGCCGCCCCGACCTCCACGGCCGGCACCTGGTCAAAGCGCGCCGTGCCACTGGGAACGCGCCCCATGCCCGTGGCCTGCCACGTCTGTGGCAGGAAGCTCACATTGGCGCGGCGCACGGGCACCAGGAACAGACGCGAGCGACCGTCATCGCGCACCGTCACAAGGGCATGGTCGACCCAGCCGGCGCCGGAGCACCACGGCTTGTCACCGGACAGCGTGCCGCTGGCCCGATCAAAGCGCAGGGTGGCCGCCGGTCCTTCGGCCGCCCACACGGCGCCCAACCGATCCCGGTCCGGGGCGGTTGCGCCCAGTTCTTCCAGGATCGCCTGCGCGTCATAGTGCGCTTCAAGCACTTTGGCCAGACATAGATCGCGGGCGGCGATATGCGCCAGCGCCTGCCAGCGCACCAACGTACCGCCGCTGCCGGGACGCGGCAGCGACGGCTGGTGCTCGATCCACGCGCGGGCCTGGGCCTGCAGGTCATCGCCATCGGTCACCGGTTGCGGAGACCCCGGCGGCACAAGAGAAGCCACGGCATTCATATCAGGGCGTCAGGATCACCTTGCGGCAATCCTCCTCTTTGCGGTCGAAGATCTCATAGCCACGCACGGCGTCTTCGAGCGACAGGCGGTGGGTCACGATCACGCCCGGATCCAGGCGGCCCTCGCCGATATGGTCGAGCAATTCGGGCATCAACTTCTGCACATGGGTCTGGCCCATCTTGAAGGTGAGGCCCTTGTCGAACGCATCGCCGAGCAGGAAGCCGTGAATGAAGCCGGCATACACACCCGGGATACTCACCGTGCCACCGCGACGCGTCGCCGCGATGCACTGACGGATCGCCACACCGCTGCTGCCTTCCACCTTGAGGGTGGTCAGTGCCGATTCCAGCGCACTGCCCTCGGCTTCAAAGCCGACCGCCTCGATCGTGGCATCCACGCCGCGGCCATTGGTCTGGGTGATGATGTACTCCGCCGGGTCCTCGACCTGGGTGAAGTCGATGGGGGTCACGCCGTAGGTCTGCTGCGCGAAGGCCAGGCGATACGGCAGATGGTCGACCATGAAGATCGTTTCCGCCCCCAGCAGGCGGCAGCACGCCGCACTCATCAGCCCGACCGGGCCCGCACCGAAGATCGCGACCGTGGAACCGGGCTTCACCCCGGCGTTGATGGCGGCCTGGTAGCCGGTCGGCAGGATGTCGGAGAGGAACAGCACCTGCTCATCGGCGAGCGCATCCGGAATGCGCAGCGGACCGACATTGGCCTTGGGCACACGCACGAACTCCGCCTGCCCGCCCGACACGCCGCCATACAGATGGCTGTAGCCAAACAGCGCCGCCGGGGGGCGGATGCCCTTCTGGTTCACCGCCGCGCCCTTGCCGGTGTTGGTCGTCTCGCAGGCCGCGAACTCGGCGAGACGGCAATGGAAGCACTCACCACAGGCGATCACGAACGGGATCACCACGCGATCGCCCGGGCGCAGATCCATCACCCCGGCGCCCACCTCCTCCACCACGCCCATGAACTCATGACCCAACACGTCGCCGGTATGCAGATCCGGGATCTTGCCGCGGTACAGATGCAGATCCGAGCCGCAGATCGCCGTGGCGGTCACGCGCAGGATGATGTCGTCGGGGGCGGCCAGCGCCGGATCCGGCACGGTATCGACCCGTACATCCTTGCTGCCGTGGTAAGTCAGTGCGCGCATAGCAAACTCCGTTGTCCAAGTACCTCTGTGGTACGTGGTACGGCGTGGCAGCGTCGTGACCGCCCCGTGTGCGGCGTGTCTAGCTGGGCAGAGGCGCCTCGCCGCAGGTCCGGCACGCATGGCGCGCGCCAGTGCGTGAGGACTGAATCATTCATTCTGCTGCGGCGGCGGGCGCCGCTCGCGCTGGTCGTTACTCCGCCGGCGGCGCCGACGGTGTTTCCCGATCAGGCGGCAACTCCTGCGGCGGCGAGGCAGGCGCGGGATCACCCTCCGGTGGAATTTCCTGCGGCGGCTCCTGGGCGGGCGGATCGCCACGGCCGGGCGCTTCCACCGGCGGCGTGGGTGGCATCGGGTCCGGCGTGGGGTCCGGCACCTGGGCGATCACGCTCTC
The DNA here is from genome assembly GCF_030128875.1 of Stenotrophomonas sp. BIO128-Bstrain. Taxonomy (NCBI): domain Bacteria; kingdom Pseudomonadati; phylum Pseudomonadota; class Gammaproteobacteria; order Lysobacterales; family Lysobacteraceae; genus Stenotrophomonas; species Stenotrophomonas sp. BIO128-Bstrain. The sequence continues at coordinate 1,898,343 of NZ_CP124620.1, forward strand.
GAGTGAAGAGGTGGATCCACTGCGTACTGTCGTGTCCATCGCGTATGTTCCTTCTGAAGGGCTGAGCTCGACGCTACGCGGCGCGCCGTCAACATCCAGCGACGGCGCCGCTGCCGAGCGAACGCCTCGGCTCAGTCATCGCCTTCGGAACGGCGCTTGTTCACCGTGATCTCGCCGGAGGTTTCCAGCACCGCCAGGTCCACCTGCCCGAAGCCCTCGCAGCCGTTGGCGCGCATCGCCACCTCCAGATCGGCCGGGCTGACATTGCAGCGTTTCACCTGGTCCCAGTAGATCGTGCCGTGCCGCGCCAGCACCACCGGGACCCCTTCCACGATCTCGTTGAGGCGCTTGCTGCGCGCGCCCAGAAAGCCGACGAACCAGTTCAGCCCGATCAGGGTGGCAGCCAGGATGAGCCCGCCGGGCAGCGAGGTGTCCTCACCGATCAACGAGTTCTGCACGGCCGTGCCCAGCAGCACGATCACCAGGATGTCGAACGGGGTGGATTGCCCCATTGAGCGCTTGCCGCTCATGCGGGTCAGCAACAGCACCACCACGTACACCGCAACCGCGCGGACGACGAACTCCCACCATTCCATTCCCAGCTCGAACATCGCATGCATGGCAGCAGCCTCCGTGTGGCGAGGTCTGGACGATAGGAACTCCCGGGTGAAGCCCATGGGAGCACCCGCCCTTCACAGGACACCTGCCGCTGCGTAACAGCGGCAGGGCTAGCGTCGGGGCATCACCGCCCTACCCGTTTGCGCAGGAGATATGCCATGCAGCACGACAAAACCCCGCCCGCCTCCACCGAAGACGCCCATGCCACCCACAACTGCCCTCCAGCGGACGGCAAGGTCGACAAGCAGCGCACCTCGGAGAACCACGACGAAGCGCTCGAAGAGACCTTCCCTGCGAGCGATCCGATCTCCCCGTTCGTCGCGGCCAAGCCGCCGAAGGATGACAAGGACGAAAAAGATCCGGATGCCGACCGCCTGAAGGCCGAGAACGACGGCTACAACCAGCACGGCCACGGCAAGGGCGGCAAAGCCGGTGAAGGTGAGCCGGACGGCGTGCGCGAGGACGATGGGATCACCCAGCCGAATTTCGGCCAGGGTGGGACGTCGGGCAAGCAGACGCTGGATCACTGATCAACGAGGACATGTCATGAACACGACACCGCGAGCCCCGGCCACGAAAGAAGACGACCAGCAGAAGAGCCACACGCCGGACAAGTTGAGGAACGATGACGCCCGGTGGAAGGACAAGGACATGCCGGAGGCGGAGCATGGGGCCAAGCCTGAGGATTATGAGCGGCCCGGGAAGGTGTAAATGCACCATTTGCTCAGCTACCATTCGCTCCCTAATTCAAGGAGGAATGGGTATGAAGAAGTGCGCACTGTTGGCTGCGATGGTGTTGACGGTTGCGGGGTGCGGCCCGACGGATCACGAAAAGCAGATCGCACGGGTGGAAGCTGGGCTCAAGGAGCACCTCAAGGACCCCGACTCCGCCAAGATCGTCGTCACGGACGTCTTCCCGATGTTCGACGGAGAGGTTGCCTGTGGGACCGTGAACTCCAAGAACAGTTTCGGTGGTTACACGGGGGAGATGACGTTCATCCTTCCGATGGCCGCGAACGGCACGATGTGGAGCCCAAGCATCGCCGACAGCGAACTGCTTTCGTCAATGCTTCCGGATGACTGCGCCTTCATGAAGGCGTACGCCCAGCGGCCAGGCATGGTCGGCGTACCGGCCGGATTGGAGCAGCTGACGGCATTCTCGAAGGAATACAAGGCGTTTGCTGCCAAGAGTGTGAGCGAGGCATTGGAAAAGCAGCGCCGGGAATGATCATCAGGATCAAGGGGCGCACTCATGACCGGGGCGCTCTTTCGATCACACCCTTGCTCACCTGAAGGGCCCGGGATCCGGTAGCTCCGCAGGGGCCATGAGCTGGGGCGCGGATACGCTACGACTGTGGTTGGTGACCCCGGCCCGATTCGAACGGGCGACCTTCCCCTTAGGAGGGAAAACCACGTTATCCTCAAACCTAAGCCCTGCAAGGCTTTAGGCGTGAAAGGTGGCAACGCTGTGGCACTCTTGTGGCGAGTGCCCTAAATTGGTGACCCCGGCTGGGTTCGAACCAGCAACCTCGTCTTTAGGAGAGACGCGCGCTATCCAATTGTGCCACGGGGCCTTGCAGCAGTTGCCCGTTAAGGATACAGGGGTTGGACTCGTGAGCAAAGAGAAGAAGGTCGTCAAGAAGGGCAGAATCAAGTCGTTTTCCGGTGCCCTGCCCTCAGGGATCAAGCCCTCCCAGGCCGTGAGCCTTGCGGCTGGCGTGACGTTGCGGACCGATGGCCAACTGCGGTGGGAGGCCCGGATCAGGCGGTCCCTGGACGGCCAGGCCCTCAAATTCCCACTCAAACGCTACCCAGTCGATCCCAAGGCCAAGGTCGGGACCGAGCACCATATCGATACGGCAAGGCTCATGGCCGAAGCCTACGTGAGCCGTGAACACGCCTCCCTCGAGCTCCGGCAGACCCCTTTCGCCAACACGGCCGACGCCTGGACGTTTGGAGACCTCCTGCGGCGCTATGTGGATGAGATCGATTCGGGTGTGATCAAACACTCTTCTGTGAAGACTGACCGGTCGAACATCATGTTGTTTTTGGGCACCGGCAAGGGCTTGGGGCTGCATAAAACAGGCATGCCGCTCCTTACCAGCAAGCTCGCCAAGGACCTCACGAGTGACGATTTCCTGGGCAAGCACCCAACCTCTTTCGTCAATCTCTACGTAAAAGTCCTGAAAGACGGGTCCGTTCGCGAAATTGTGCCGGGAAGCAAGAAGCGCGCCTTGACCACAATCCAAACGATCTTTAAGCATGCCTATGACGCCTGGAAGATCGATATCCGCTCACCCATTGCCACACTCAAATCCCTGAATCAAGACGATTCACGATCCAGGACCCTCACAGAAGACGAGTGGAACTCGATCATTGATCGCTTGGAAAAAGGACGAACAGATCCGGCAACCATTGATGTCATCCGTTTCGCCCGCTTTACTGCGGCTCGACGCTCTGAGTGCATTAAGCTTGATTGGTCAGACATCAACTTTAAAAACAAGACCGCACGACTGCGCGGAACAAAGGCCAATGATGGCAAATATGTTGAACGGACAATTCCGCTCAACAAAGATGCACTGAGCCTTTTGGAAGAGCGGCATAAGTCGTCATCAGAAAAAAGAGGTCCGGTCTTCGTATCACGTCGCGGCAAAAGGTCTCGGCCAGACACGATAACCCAGGCTTGGGACCGGGCACGTTCGGACGTCGCAACTAGCCAAGACAACCCCGACATCTTGACCGCGCGAATTCACGATCTTCGTCATACCCGCATCACCGAACTTGGCCACTATCTCAACCCAGCAGAAGCGGCGAAGATCTCTGGGCACAAAGACTTGAAAATGTTCATGCGCTACTTCAATCCCGATCCCGTAGAACTCGGGAAGAAGATCGATGAGCTCGAAAGCCGGGGAGATGTTGAGACCAGCATCCAGGAAGTGGTTCGATCCCTGCTTCTTTTGAGCAGTGAAGATATGACTGCCGCTATCTCTCTCGCCTTCAATGCACGCATGAAAAGCAAATAAGTTCGAAGTTACACCAGCTCTTAAAGCCGCCAGCCAATGGCGGCCTTTTTACGCCTGAATCCTTGACATCGCGCGGCCTCGGCTTATTTGTGATTAACACTCAAATAAAACCGGAGATCCAATGCGCAAACTGCTTTTAAGCTTACTCATACTCCTCGCACCATCTACCGTTCTTGCTACCCAACAAAGCTATCTGGAACAGCTCACGTCATCTAAATTCCTAATGAGCCCGAGCACTGCCCAGGTTCGAATTTTTGATCAGGGTTCAAGTGGCATCATCTTCGGATCCTCGTCTCCACTGTTCTACGGAGAAATCGTATCCGATAGCAACTCGAACCAAGCCGAAAAACTGAAGCCTACCAAGAAGCCACGCGGACGTATCTATCGCTTTTTCCACCCAGCTCAAGAACGGGTCTGGAAAGGCGTCCATCCTGATCTCAGAGAAAAGATCGAAGCCATTCAAGAGGTCATGACAGATGAAGGCTTTGATCTAAGACCAGTTGAAGGATATCGAAGCCCTGAACGTCAAACCGCCCTACTCGCCTCTGCATCGGGCGTCACCAGTGTTGGAGCCTGGTCAAGCTGCCACAACTATGGCTTAGCCCTGGATGCCGCCATCTATGTCAATGGAAAGCCGAGCTGGAATTTGGGCGATCCGCACGTCATCGCAGGCTATGAGCGGTTCGGCGAGCTGGCTGAAATTCTTGGCTTGAATTGGGGCGGCCGGTGGACTTCACCCAAAGACTACCCCCATGTTGAAATGAAAACTGAGTGTGGTCAGTCTAAGTGGGCGAGACGACATGGGCAGACCCCACCCAAATTGGTGGCGAGCGCTGGCGAACCATCATCTCTAATTCTTGAACGAGCACTGGTTTCAACTTGGTGCCCGGTAGGATTGGAAGCAACCTGCATCGCTATGGGTAGGGATCGGTTTCTTTCCTGGGGCTGGACTGTTCAGAGCCAAAACAGAGCGTGCACAGCACGATCCAACCTCTACATCTACGCTCTTTCCTAATTGAACTTTTGAACATAGAGCCGCACATTGTTGCGGCTTTTTTTATTTCACACAGCTTGACAATCCTTGGACCCGGGTTATTTGTGAAGAACACTCAAAAATTCGGAGATCCAATGAAATATCTACTGTTAAGCGCGGCATTAACGCTATGTCCATTTGCGTCAAATGCAATGCAAGTTTCGCCCCTGGCCCAAACCATCAACCCGAGCAGGAACAATGGCTCATTGACTATCGTCAACACGTCAAATGAAAAGAAAGAATATCAACTCCAAGCATTTAAATGGACCTTAGTTGACGGAACGCAGATCCGCACACCAATTGATGCGATCCGTTTCGCTCCGAGCTCCTTCTATCTCGAAGCAGGCAAATCTCAAGTGGTCCGCTTCATCAACACCGAGACGTCCAGCAGTGAGCTTGCTTATCGCGTCGTCGTGAAAGAAAAGAACGTCAAGAAGCTGGAGACGACTGGGGTTGAACCCGTCTTCAACATGAACTTCCCTATTTTTTGGCGTGCATCTGATCGAGCCACGGTCACCGCAAAGGCTTCCGGTTCAACCATTGTTCTTCGCAACGCAAGCCCGATAACCGCCCAGATCGCGAACCTCAACTATGGCAGCTATCGTCGTGATGGCTTGGTTGGCTACTTGCTTCCAGGCGAAGAAATGATCATTTCCAAGGGCAACGCGACATCGGTCAAGGCTTTGATCAATGGCGTCGCTACTGAGCTAGTGATTGAGTAATGGCCTGGCGCGCCTTTGCGCTAGCCCCTCTTCTTTGGTGTTCGAATTCATATGGTGCTGAGAGCATCTATGCCATTGCGATCAACGGCAAAACCGTCGATGAGGCACTTCTAGCAACAACAACGGATGACGGCGATTTGCTCGTCCCATCCGCAAAGCTCAAAAGCTACGGCTTGATCGGGGACTTCGCCTCTATCCAGAGCATGAAAGCACTCGGTGTCGGGGTGGAAGTGAACGGTGAGAAGCAGCTCGTCGCTCTCACCGTGCCTGGCAAATATTTCAAGCCTCAGGTCGTGGGATCAGCGGACGCGCTTGTAGAGGCAGACCCCGCACCGAAGGGCATCTTGATCAACCAAGATCTCGCCGTCATCCGCTCATCCAGAGGCGACTGGGCAGCATCTTGGGGCTATGACATGCGAACAGGTCTCGCAGGTGGTGTGCTGATCAACACGGGGCAACTGAACGTTCAACCGGGTGGTTCTACCAACACACGGGGACTCACGACATGGACCAAGGACTACATCATGAAGGGACTCTCGGTGGAGATCGGGGATGTCTTTACGCCTACGCTAGGCATCACGTCCACGTCGAATTTGCTGGGCTTCAAAGTCGGCACGGAGCGCGAGCTTAGGGGCGATCTCTACCCCGTCCCAGTCATCGCCGGCATCGCGGATAGCCGGACAACTGCGGAGATCTATCTCAACAATGAGAGGCAACGCCAGCTCAACCTCGACCAAGGGCCCTACTCCATCGAACAGGGATCGATGCTCAATGGCTTGAACTCGTCGTCTGTCGTCCTGAGAGACCAGTTTGGACGCGAACAGATCATCCAGAGTGACTTCTATTTTACCAACCGTGCCCTGCGCCCCGGGGCATCAGAATGGGCTGTGACTGGCGGCCTGAGCCGCTTCGGATCCATTGGTAACGACTACCGAGATCTTGCGCTCGCGGGCTTCTACCGCAGAGGCGTCAGCTCATTCCTTACGCTTGGATCGTCTGCGCAGCTGATGGGGAGGAACGCGAACCTAGGCTTGGATGCAACCATCGTCCTGGGCACGGCCGGCGCTCTCAATCTAAGCAGCTTGGCAAGCCAATCAGATGGGCAAAGCTCACTGTCATATTCTGCTGGTTACAGCTATCAGACTCGCAACTGGTCCATCAACGCTCAGACCCAGAAACGCTCAACGGACAGCTGGCAGCTCAGTGATCAATGGCGCGGCGGATCTGTCATCACCAGAAGCAACTTGGCGAGCCTCTCATACACCCATCGCCCATTCCAGGTTGGATTGTCCTGGTCTTCGAACACCTATTCCACAGGGGCTCAGAACGAGCGCCTGAGCCTCACCGGACGCTACTCAGGTGCCAAGAGCACGTTGAGCGTCCAGCTCTATCGAGACCGCGATGAGAGCGGCTTCTATGTGTTCTACACCCGGCCATTTGGCAACCGACAGCGAGCGAGCATGTCGTTCAGCGATGACCACAGAAGCGTGGCGTTCAATGGCCGAGCTGGAAAGATCAATTATGGATTGGGGACGTCTGACACGGGCTCTTACGCCAATGCCGGGCTCGACACCCGCGCAGGACGCTTACAAGCACAGTCCACTATGCGCGAAGGTCAAACGAGCCTGTCAGGCCGGTATGAAGGCTCAGTCTGGCTGGGCGAAGGTGGCGCACTTATCGGTCGCACTCTCAATCGCTCCTTTGCTCTCGTCGAAGTTGCTGATACATCAGACGCGAAGCTCAACGCCAACGGATCAAGCCAGGTCACGAATAAGCGGGGTTACACCCTCTTTGAATCGCCCAGGGTTCCGTAGACACCTCGCAGCCATAAACTATGGCTTAGGCGGAGGTGGTTATGAGCACGAAGCGGTACACCGATGAGTTCAAGATCGAGGCGGTCCGACAGATCGTTGAGTACGGCCGTCCGGTAGCGGAGGTTGCCGAGCGACTGGGCGTGTCGATCCATAGTCTTTACGGCTGGAAGCGGCAACAAGGCAAAGGCGATGTTGGCCGGCGTGTCGAGCAGGACCAGAACGCGGAAGTGCGCCGCCTCAAGGCTGAGCTACGCAGGGTCACTGAAGAGCGAGACATCCTAAAAAAAGCCGCCGCGTACTTTGCAAAGGGGTAAGAGCAAAGTACGCCTTCATGAAGCAACACGCAGATGAGTTCGGCCTCGCGGCGATGTGTCGGATGCTTGGCGTCCATCGCAGTGGCTACTACGCCTGGCTAAAAGAGCCGGCAAGCGCTCGCGACAAGGACGATCAGCGGTTGCTCGGCCTAATCAAGCACAGCTGGCTGGAAAGCGGCTCTGTGTATGGCCACCGCAAAGTGACCACAGATCTGCGCGAGCTTGGCGAGACGTGTAGTCGTCATCGCGTGGCACGCTTGATGAAGAGCGAGGGGCTGCGGGCAATGGTCGGCTACGGTCGGCGACCACGCCCATTGAGCGGCCCTGTTGGATCAGTCGCCAAGAACGTTCTGGCTCGCGGCTTCAAAGTCAGTGAGCCAAATCGCGCGTGGGTCACGGACATCACCTACATCCGCACGTACGACGGCTTCCTGTACTTGGCGGTAGTGCTTGATCTGTTTTCGCGTCAGGTCGTTGGATGGGCAACCCGACCAACTCAACATACGGACCTGGTTTTGCAGGCGCTATTGGCTGCAGTGTGGCGGCGCAAGCCAAGCCCCGGGCTTCTGCTTCACTCCGACCAGGGAACCCAGTTCACCAGCGAAGACTGGCAGAGCTTCCTGCGCGAGCACGACATCGTGTGCAGCATGAGTCGACGAGGAAACTGCCATGACAACGCAGCGATGGAGAGCTTCTTCCAGCTACTGAAGCGGGAGCGTATTAAGCGGAGGATCTACAGCAATCACGACGAGGCACGGGCCGACGTCTTCCAGTACATCGAGATGTTCTACAACCCAAAACGGCGGCACAGTTCCAACGACGGGCTGTCCCCGGTAGAGTTCGAGAAGCAGTACGCACTAAACGGCTGACGACTGTCTAGAAAACCCTGGGCGATTCAGGACAGCGCTTTCGCTGTCTTGGAAGCTCGCCTTTTATCTCTCCAACCCAGCTGACTCTCAATTCTTTACGTCACCGAACCCCGTCAGCTTCTCGCATCGAGAGAGTTCAGCAAGATCAGAATTTTCGTAGAGCATTTTCAAGTGACGATCCGAAATTGATCGATAATTGTATGCGCGCTCAAACATCGCTTGAATCGCCCAGGGTTTTCTAGACAGTCGTCAGCCGTTTAGTGCGTACTGCTTCTCGAACTCTACCGGGGACAGCCCGTCGTTGGAACTGTGCCGCCGTTTTGGGTTGTAGAACATCTCGATGTACTGGAAGACGTCGGCCCGTGCCTCGTCGTGATTGCTGTAGATCCTCCGCTTAATACGCTCCCGCTTCAGTAGCTGGAAGAAGCTCTCCATCGCTGCGTTGTCATGGCAGTTTCCTCGTCGACTCATGCTGCACACGATGTCGTGCTCGCGCAGGAAGCTCTGCCAGTCTTCGCTGGTGAACTGGGTTCCCTGGTCGGAGTGAAGCAGAAGCCCGGGGCTTGGCTTGCGCCGCCACACTGCAGCCAATAGCGCCTGCAAAACCAGGTCCGTATGTTGAGTTGGTCGGGTTGCCCATCCAACGACCTGACGCGAAAACAGATCAAGCACTACCGCCAAGTACAGGAAGCCGTCGTACGTGCGGATGTAGGTGATGTCCGTGACCCACGCGCGATTTGGCTCACTGACTTTGAAGCCGCGAGCCAGAACGTTCTTGGCGACTGATCCAACAGGGCCGCTCAATGGGCGTGGTCGCCGACCGTAGCCGACCATTGCCCGCAGCCCCTCGCTCTTCATCAAGCGTGCCACGCGATGACGACTACACGTCTCGCCAAGCTCGCGCAGATCTGTGGTCACTTTGCGGTGGCCATACACAGAGCCGCTTTCCAGCCAGCTGTGCTTGATTAGGCCGAGCAACCGCTGATCGTCCTTGTCGCGAGCGCTTGCCGGCTCTTTTAGCCAGGCGTAGTAGCCACTGCGATGGACGCCAAGCATCCGACACATCGCCGCGAGGCCGAACTCATCTGCGTGTTGCTTCATGAAGGCGTACTTTGCTCTTACCCCTTTGCAAAGTACGCGGCGGCTTTTTTTAGGATGTCTCGCTCTTCAGTGACCCTGCGTAGCTCAGCCTTGAGGCGGCGCACTTCCGCGTTCTGGTCCTGCTCGACACGCCGGCCAACATCGCCTTTGCCTTGTTGCCGCTTCCAGCCGTAAAGACTATGGATCGACACGCCCAGTCGCTCGGCAACCTCCGCTACCGGACGGCCGTACTCAACGATCTGTCGGACCGCCTCGATCTTGAACTCATCGGTGTACCGCTTCGTGCTCATAACCACCTCCGCCTAAGCCATAGTTTATGGCTGCGAGGTGTCTACGGAACCCTGGGCGATTCAGCTCGACTATTGCGCGAGAGCAAATACGCCCCGTGTCCAACGAGCAACCCTCTGTTTTTAGCAATACGCACAATTCGATTGCTGGATCTTTTTCCGTAACAACAAGTGATATGAAGAGCTTGAGCAAGGATATCTGCGGAGATCATCTGTTCGTCAAAGAAACATTCAAACAGGTTCTTCTTTGAATAGATCGCTGCAAACCCAAGGATTTCGGCCCTCGCCGACTCATCTTCTTCTTCCAACCAAAACTCGATAAATTCACTGCAGCGACATGCATCTTCAAGCACACTCTCAAAATAATAACTCATTGAGCATCCTCCGCGACATCCAAGAGGATCCCACACGCGGAGAGGTGGACTTCAACACGAATTGAGTGCCCAAAAAAATTAAACCCGATGATGACATTTACAATTTGTCGAGTGCGGAACACCCCCACGCAAATCGCCCATTCAGCATGACGCAGGATTTCGCAATAAACATCCTCGATTTCAATATCCAGCGGGAGGAAACGCTGAATGAGGCCTGCCAAATCGTAGTGCATCAGGACGCTAAAATCTTCGGACTGCAACTCAGTCAAATCAATAAAACTCATTTTTGTCTCCGACACTTAGCGGGCTGCTAAGCTTCGAAAACAAATATATGCATTGCATTAAAAAACCTCCACGTGCACACTGTCCCTTTCCATAAATGCTTGTTCAGCATCGGCACCCGGCATAAAAAAGCCCCGCGAAAGCGAGGCTATCAGTCAGCTGGACGGCTGAAAAACTACTGTGGCTGCAAATTTCTCGCAGAGATTTGATCTATCCACGTTGCTTGGGCAATACCAGCCACAGCTTCAATCGCACAATCGACATAGCGAACACTGATGTGCTCTGTCCCCCGCTTCTCCAATGTGACCAACCCAAACGGTCCATCCACTCCGAACAGCTGGAAGTCGCCCTGCACTACCGAGCACGCCTGACAATGGTTGGCAAGGTAGCGCGCGCCCGATCCCTTCGTCGTTGACATCAGCATCCAGGGTGCAGCTGACGAGATGTGTTGCGCGGCCGGGAGATTGATCGTCTCTACAAATCTCAGAACGGCTGCGTCTGCGACGGACAGCTCTTCGCCGTCATCGAAGCGCTCAACGAAGCTTGGCACCCACAAAGCGCTGACCGGCACCACGGCTGCGCATGTCCAGCACTCGTGCCTGGATGTCAGCACTGCAAAAACGGGGCTTAGGATGACCGAGCTTGGCTCCGTGGATTTTTCCAAGTCTTCCTGGTGCGATAGCTTGATCATCTCACTACCTCGCGAGGAATCGACTTCACAAAAGTTCTCTCACTTCCCACTGAATAAAGATATCAGTGCTGCTTATATCCAAGATTTTCACGAGCAGTGCCATGGTAGCGTTAGCTTTAGCAATAATTGCGATTTCCCCCACCCCGAGCCTCGCGTAGTGCGAAGGATCCTGGTAGAACAACGGATCAGGGATATCTCCAAACGTTGTGATGTTCGGCGCCAAGCGCACTGAGTCGTTATCTGAAATGAGATCAATGCGATCGAGTGGCATCGAGAGAGGACTGACACGAAAGCTGATTTTCCTGTGATCGTCCTTTGAAAATTGAACCTCAAACTTCTTACCATTCTTGACCGAACGAATGCGGCGCTTCCCATCGCCAATCGCCTTGCTAAAGTCGTCAAAGGGAAAGGTCACAGCCTCAATGCTCTGTCGCATTGCGAGAGGGAAAACCTCAATATTCAATCCTCCATCGCGAAGAGAGTTCATCCCATTTGCGTAAATACGGCCATTTGGGTCTAGAACACCGATACTGACCGTCGATATCCCGGATTCTAAAATCAACTCACAGCAAGATTTTTGTCTTGTTTGACGTTAATCTCAACACAGGGTTCGAGTGTTGTATGGAGCTTAGCGCCGTTGAGTTGATCTGCACTCAGCTTCTCAATGGCAACTCGTTCGGCATGGACACCGGCCACCTCCCCACGGAACCCCGTTGACAGCACCACTCCACCTTTGGATATGACCGCGCCAATCTTTGGATATCCAGGGCACTTCGACATCTCCTGCATAGCTCGATCAAGGAGCTCGCTTTCAGTTAGGCTTTCCAGAGTTCCAATCGTCATTGAACTAGCATCTTCTCTTTGATGGAGTAACTACTACTTTCCGCCCTTTTTGCGCTCTTTCCACGTCTCTACCACAAAAAGGCAAAGGGAATGGGCGGAATGGACGACAAGGCGCGCGTGCCTGGGAGCAACTTTGTAAGTGCGTTTGTGCTGACCGTGAGCACTGCCCGCGTGTGTTCGGTAGGCTCCCAGACCATCGATGATCGAGCTGAGTCCAGACAGCACACGCTTCAAATCATCGTCTTCCAGCTGTTCCGGGGACAACTTCAAGTGCTTCGCAACGACAACCCAAAGCGGCTTAACCGTCTGAGTCGTGGGTAGGTCCAGGCGCTCAGTGGCGATGTAGTGTTTACAAAGAGCTTCAACGATAGCGCATGCTGCCGTCACAGCAGCAGCCGGATCACTATCGATGAACCTAACCGCTCGCTCAAATTCCTCTTCCACTTCTGCAACTGAGAAGTCCTTCAAAGCCTCGCCGAACGCCTTACTTGGAGCTGTGACAGAGTGAGCGCCCAGGATGCGGCCACCAAGTCCATAGGACAGTTGATAGCGAGCAAGAATTTCGTTGATTCGCTTGCGAGCTGTGAGCTCTTTGTCGGGGTCCCAGGTCGAGACCTCACCATCCATCAGCGTTTCAATGAGCTTGCCAAGGATCGTGAAGGCCTTAGAGACATCCTCCTTCCCTTCTCTCACAAGCCAATTTTGAACCTTGTCAACGCAATTTCCCTCAGGAACATCGCCAGAAGCGCCTGCTTCGTAGAGCATCGTCTCCAAGCGTCGGTGGCTGTAGTAGTAGGAGCCAACGACATCACCAATGGTGGCAGCCAACGGCTTGGGGAACTCTTTCAGCATGGCTTGGTCCGGTCAGTAAGGAGTTGGCATGGCCGACAATGCAGCCTGTCCGTAGAGCATAAATGCAGCGCCGAGCGCATAGATCAGCCATCCATATGCTGGGCGCACAAATGCGACAAGAATCAACCCGAAGATCATCGGGATCGCCGTGATCCCGAGGTAGTAGCCCCAAGTTGACGGAATCGTGCTTACCGAGCTTGGCGACTCCTGGAACTCCACAAGTAGCCCGAAGGCGAGCCAAGACGCGAGAGGCCCCAAGAACAGAAGAGCCAGCCCGTGCACGAACCGCGTTCGCCTGCGAATCTTAGAGTGTGGCATCTAGAGCACCTGCCGATAGACCACACGCTTGTGCTCGTCGTTGATGTAGCAGACCAGTGATGCCATCTTGCCAAAGACGCCTATCTTTTCTACGTCCCATTCGTTCTTATATTCCGGATAGGTGTGCAGATGCATGGTGTCTCCCTTGACGAAGTCAGGTCGCTCAAAGGTCACACCGTAAGCCATGGCAATCGGGCCGTAATTTTTAGCTTCCTCTACTGCCACTGGACACTTCGAGGGCAACGCATAGCTTGCGTATTGGGAGGAACGCTTAGCGATCTTACGAACATCTTGTGGGGACATGAGCACCGAATACTCGGTGTCTGTCTTCTTCTCAAACAGTTGGGTCTGTCCGTAGACCTCCCGCCTGTTGACTAGCGGCGCACCCTCGACACTAGCCAGGCGGCAAGCCAATGTGTTCTTCAAGGCGGTGAAATCGTAGTCCGTGCAAAAGCTGGGATCCGCTGTATACGCCCCTTGATCAGCATCATATTTGACCTTCGTCGTGAATTCGAAGAGATAGACTTTGCCGGCATCAATGCCAACAGGTAGAGATAGCTCCGCTTTCCGCTTCTCATAGTCCGCAGTGGTTTCGAACTCGCCTTTTGCCACCTGGTTGCGCGCCCGGATGAGTTCCTGGTAGAACCGGATGGGAGGATTTAAACGAACCGTCTCACCATCGAAGGCTTTGCCTACCCAAGGCTCCTCTGTAATGACAATCGGAGGCTTGCTGTTTGCCACGTGACCGGAGGTTGTTGAAGCCGCGTCCTGCTGACAACCTACAAAAAAGACGCATAGTGCGGCCAGGACGGCCGGTGAAATGGTAGAGCGCACGAACTTCCCCTGTTCCCTTGACGACAACCGCATTGTAAGCGCTACGTGAAGACGAGGGTGTCAGATTTTCCTGACACCCGGCGGACGCGCTGTGCGCTGGATCAAAGACGACGGGAACTGGTGACTTGCATTGCTGAGGACGGACCAAGACTACGCTGGCTCGCAACGCATTCCTTGAAGCTCGGTGGAGCTTCCACTTTGTTTGTCTGGAACTCTTCTTGGGTCAACATAGACTCATCAGCGCGCTTGGTATGCGAGCACCTTTCCACGACACACCACCCATCCTCCATGTTCTCGTCATCGTATTCGACTCGATCAAGCCGAAGGCTGCTATCTGAGATGATGTATGAAGTTCCGTTCTCATCTGAAATCACAGCTCCGGCCAGACCAAGATGATAGGCGGTTCGGCCGCGTATGCTCTGCAAATCCCAGGCTGGATCTTCTCCATTGGCATATTCAATAAGCTCATCGTTGCCACTACAGTCGTCAAACTCAATCGCGCATGTCCACAGGTTCTCCCACTGTTCTTTATCGTAATCGAATTCAAGGCAGGCTTTTTCGAACGCAGACCTAATATCTTCCTCTCTAACAATTAACGGGTTTCCATGCCTGTCAGACATGTAGTCAATAGAATTGGTTGGTGATTCATCCAGGTTATGAAGCATATCGGTAGTGAGCATATTCCACTCATCTTTAAGCTCTATTCGATACGTTACGTCACCAAAGTGATCTAGAGCGTTATCAGAAAAGCACAGTCCACGAATGACGTTATCCTTCGTAAAATCATCTAATGGAATTTTGCAAAGATTTTCATTGTCAGTGTGAATCGCCCAGGGTTCCGTAGACACCTCGCAGCCATAAACTATGGCTTAGGCGGAGGTGGTTATGAGCACGAAGCGGTACACCGATGAGTTCAAGATCGAGGCGGTCCGACAGATCGTTGAGTACGGCCGTCCGGTAGCGGAGGTTGCCGAGCGACTGGGCGTGTCGATCCATAGTCTTTACGGCTGGAAGCGGCAACAAGGCAAAGGCGATGTTGGCCGGCGTGTCGAGCAGGACCAGAACGCGGAAGTGCGCCGCCTCAAGGCTGAGCTACGCAGGGTCACTGAAGAGCGAGACATCCTAAAAAAAGCCGCCGCGTACTTTGCAAAGGGGTAAGAGCAAAGTACGCCTTCATGAAGCAACACGCAGATGAGTTCGGCCTCGCGGCGATGTGTCGGATGCTTGGCGTCCATCGCAGTGGCTACTACGCCTGGCTAAAAGAGCCGGCAAGCGCTCGCGACAAGGACGATCAGCGGTTGCTCGGCCTAATCAAGCACAGCTGGCTGGAAAGCGGCTCTGTGTATGGCCACCGCAAAGTGACCACAGATCTGCGCGAGCTTGGCGAGACGTGTAGTCGTCATCGCGTGGCACGCTTGATGAAGAGCGAGGGGCTGCGGGCAATGGTCGGCTACGGTCGGCGACCACGCCCATTGAGCGGCCCTGTTGGATCAGTCGCCAAGAACGTTCTGGCTCGCGGCTTCAAAGTCAGTGAGCCAAATCGCGCGTGGGTCACGGACATCACCTACATCCGCACGTACGACGGCTTCCTGTACTTGGCGGTAGTGCTTGATCTGTTTTCGCGTCAGGTCGTTGGATGGGCAACCCGACCAACTCAACATACGGACCTGGTTTTGCAGGCGCTATTGGCTGCAGTGTGGCGGCGCAAGCCAAGCCCCGGGCTTCTGCTTCACTCCGACCAGGGAACCCAGTTCACCAGCGAAGACTGGCAGAGCTTCCTGCGCGAGCACGACATCGTGTGCAGCATGAGTCGACGAGGAAACTGCCATGACAACGCAGCGATGGAGAGCTTCTTCCAGCTACTGAAGCGGGAGCGTATTAAGCGGAGGATCTACAGCAATCACGACGAGGCACGGGCCGACGTCTTCCAGTACATCGAGATGTTCTACAACCCAAAACGGCGGCACAGTTCCAACGACGGGCTGTCCCCGGTAGAGTTCGAGAAGCAGTACGCACTAAACGGCTGACGACTGTCTAGAAAACCCTGGGCGATTCATGGCCGTTTTTTGAAGCCCCCACTAAAATGGATATATGCTTCTTTGGATCGGAGACAGGGAGCAGCAATTCGACAATGTCTTTTTTTCCGTTCAATGCAGCTACTCGCAACGCGTCGGAGTTGTTTGCAAGCGGCTCCGATACGGGCAGCAGCATCTCAACAATTTCTTTATGGCCATGTCTTGCAGACTCAGTTAAGGCCCTGGAATTTAAATCTGTCGGCTGAGAAACTGCAATCAGCATCTTGACGATTTCCCTATTGCCTTTTTCCGCAGCTCTTCTCAACGCCTCAGAGTCATTCGCCTTAGCATTTGAGACTGGGATAAGGCCTTTAACGATTTCTAGCTGCCCATACATCGCCGCCTGGATTAGTTTCTCTTCATTAGTCATAGTGATCTCCTTTTCCTCAGTAAAAGGCCAGTCGCATTTTTGTCAACACCCAAAGCAGTAAAAAGCCGCCTTTCGGCGGCCTATTGAATGTTTGCCTTAATGATTGCAATTTCAGGTAAGCAAGTCTTGTAAGTATTCTCTCGCCCCGTCATCTGACGCGGTCATGTCGTTTTTTTTAAGCGCTCGCCTCATAAGTAGAACGACATCATGATCGGCATCTTCATAGCGTTCGCAGTGAGCAAGACTACGGCAGGAGAGGTTGTAAGAGTTGGGGAAGGACCTCGACGGCTCACGCACGAAAGAGATCACTTGGCTATCTCTTCCCGAAGGATACCAGCGCGCCGCTCTGTCAAATGATCCCTCCGGGTGCTCTAATCGCGCTTGGCGTTTTTCGTATCGAGCCAGCGCTTGAAATGCCGCACTGAATTGAGACGCTGTTACTGAATGCTTTTTCTTTGATTGAGTATTCATGTGTGAATGCCTTTACTTTTGAGTGGATGAATTCAGTAAAAGGCAGATGGCACTTTTGTCAATAGATGCAGCCATTAAAAAACCGCCTTTCGGCGGTTTTTTCTTATACATAGCAATTGAGCTCGCGCTCTGGCGTTTGACCCAGCGGCATAAACAGCCCTTTATCTGTGTAGATCCAAAGCTCTTCGTCTACGACATTTGCAGACGCTGCCTCATCCCAGACAAGCAATTTCTCCTTGATGCTTGCTCCAGTTGAAAGAAAGACACCCTCTTTGATCGAAATAACTCCGGCCTCACGAGCCTTGCAGATGAGCCGTTGAATTGCATTGATTTTCATGTGATCTCCTTTATTGAGTGGATAAATCAAGCAAAAGGCAGATCGAACTTTTGTCAAGCTTTTAAGATCAAGATTGGCGAATTTATTTCGGCGCATTAGGCCTGCCCCAGCTACCTAGCACCTGAGGGCGCAGCGCAAGGCGACGAATGGCAGACACAACAAAAAGCCCCAGCTAAGGGGCTCTGTCTTGAACTTGGGTAGGTGCATCAGAGTCTCCTGGCCTGGGCTCTTGGAGCTGCCGCAGTGCCCAAGCTGTCAGACCTAGCTTGATCAACGCATTGATTGAAGCTCTGTGGGATTTGGACAGTTGAGGCTTGAAGCTCTTTCATCCAGAAATCCGCCTCCATAGCTTTTAGAAGTGATTTTCCTGATTCATCAAGCTGTTCGCAAGCAGCTTCCACATCAGACACGGGAATTAACAATTCAACAATTTCTTTATGCCCTTTAGATGCAGCGCTTGCCAATGCATCTGAGCCTTCTGCGTTCGGATCTGAGACCGGCAGAAGCATTTTAACAATTTCTTTATATCCGTTAAATGCGGCATATCTCAGTGCTTCCGAGTCATTTGCTTTTGGATCTGAGACCGGCAGAAGCATTTTAACAATTTCTTTATATCCGTTAAATGCGGCATATCTCAGTGCTTCCGAGTCATTTGCTTTTGGATCTGAGACCGGCAGAAGCATTTTAACAATTTCTTTATATCCGTTAAATGCGGCCTCTCTCAGCGCTTCCGAGTCATTTGCTTCTGGATCTGAGACAGGCAGAAGCATTTCCACAATTTCCTCATAGCCCCCACGTGCGGCATCTCTCAGTGCGTCCGAGTCATTTGCTTTTGGGTCTGAGACAGGAAGGAGCATTTCAACAATTTCTTTATGCCCATTGTAAGCCGCATTGCGCAAGGCCGACGAGTCATTTGCCTTTGGATCTGAAACAGGAATAAGCATTTCCACAACATCATTAAAACCTTTGTATGCAGAATTTATCAATGCTCTTGAGTCATTTGCCTTTGGATCTGAAACAGGAATAAGCAACTCAACAATTTTGCTGTGCCCGTTAAATGCGGCATCCCACAATGCCTCGGAGTGATACGCCTCCGGATCTGAAACGGGAATCAGCATTTCAACGATCTCTTTGTGCCCATTTTCCGCCGCACTTCGCAAGGCCTGCGAGGCACGGACCTTTGGATCTGAAACGGGAATCAGCATTTCAACGATCTCTTTGTGCCCATTTCCCGCCGCATTCCTCAAAGCTTGCGAATCGTTGGCCTTCGGATCTAAAACGGGAATTAAGGCTTTAACGACCTCTAGCTGTCCATACTTTGCAGCTCGAATTAGTTGTTCTTCATTAGTCATAGTGATCTCCTTTTTCCCAGTAAAAGGCCAATCGCATTTTTGTCAATACCCCTTAATATAAAAACTTCAACAAATAACCAGGAGAGCAAAGACTGTCCTCACAACCTCCGGCCAACAGCACGCGCATTTGGAACTGGTGTCGCCCGGTCTAAGAAGTAGGCTTCTAACCGCCTGGATGCCGCAAACCAAGCTCTCTCCTGGCAATACCTCACAGCTGCACCAGGACAGCAGTGGAGATAGAGAAGCTCCATGAGGCCCTGATGCTCCTCCTCCGCAGCGATTGCCATGGCTTTGCTGTATTCGCTGGGGCTACCTGGCCCCGCGCTCCCTGCCCTAGCCCACTCGATCATCCGCAGGATCAGATCAGGGTCTGTGCCTTGGCGCAGGTGACACCAATGCTCGATGGCCAGCGGGTCAGAGAGTGGATAGAGAACTAGGGCGGCTTGGAGTCGAGCGTTCATTGCTGCGACCGCCAGAGCTTTCGAGTCCTGGACCTTTGGGTCCACCTGGTCCAGCAGCTCACGCAACGTGACCAGGTCACCCGTTCTGGCAGCTTCGATGAACTGGTCTTCCGTTGAGCTACTCAGATGCGTCACCCGCTGATCGAGCACGAGTGACCTTCAAGACCTTCCGCTCGCTCCTCAGCACTTGCGCCCCGTATTCCGCAAGGGCTATCAGCCCTGTTGTCCAAGGCTCGCTAGGGTCATCCAAGAACTCTTGGATTGTGTCTCTGAGGCGCGGCGGCACGGTAATCATTGAACGATTTGTGCGAACGCCCTCAGGAGTGCGGTAGTCGCGGAGCCGAGCTGTGCGATGGAGCTGCAAAAGGGCTTCACTCCCCTCTCTGGGCCGGTCTTCCAGGTCAAAGTAGGACCGCCGGCACTCGTGGTCACCTAGCTCGGGCGCGGACCTCAGCTCGACGTTGACCCGCTTCTCGCTGCGATGCCCGGGCTGATGAATGACGTCTAGCGCGGTGTCGAGGTTTGGGACCTTTCTCATAAATCGCCCCAGGCTCGGCTATCAAAGCCTCTCACTGTTCGCGCAATCGCTTTGACGTCCTGCTGAGCGTGGCTGGCTCTCACCCCCGCCCGATCAAAGACAGTCTCCCCGTAGCCATAACACGAGGCAAAGATTGCCCGATCCCTCACGATCAGCGCCCCGGGAGGAAGCTGTGCGAAGCGCTGCCGATGCTCTGAGCGGTCGGGATTGAAGCGGTTTGCCACCACGATGTGAGGCAAGCTTTTCTTTCGCACGAGCTCCATCGTTTTCAAGAACACGACAAAGCTCACTGCATCCAAGAGCGTTGGGATGATGTAGACGTCAGCGTCAGGCAGGAGACCATTCTCAGGAAGCTTTGGGGCGGTGTCGAAGATATGGAAGTCATGCTGTGCCCGTGACTTCACGACACCCACCGTGAAGGCCGTCTCCCCGGCCAGCCTTGACCAGGCGAGGGATGAACCTTGGACGTCCAAGTCAGCGACATAGACGCTGGAACTTGGGTAGGTGCACTGCAAGCAATGAGCGAGATTGAGCGTGAGAGTCGTGCGCCCTACTCCCCCTTTACCGTTCAACATGCATATCTTCATGAGAGCACCGCTTGGACTTGTGATGCGCGCTGACGGTTCCAATGACCCATCATTCGTCTATCTCGATCTTTAGCTCGGTTCTTTAAACGCGATGCTCGCTCTTCTTTTTGGTTCAAATGAACTTGATAAAACTTGACCGTTGTGTCGATGTCATATTGAATCGCCCAGGGTTCCGTAGACACCTCGCAGCCATAAACTATGGCTTAGGCGGAGGTGGTTATGAGCACGAAGCGGTACACCGATGAGTTCAAGATCGAGGCGGTCCGACAGATCGTTGAGTACGGCCGTCCGGTAGCGGAGGTTGCCGAGCGACTGGGCGTGTCGATCCATAGTCTTTACGGCTGGAAGCGGCAACAAGGCAAAGGCGATGTTGGCCGGCGTGTCGAGCAGGACCAGAACGCGGAAGTGCGCCGCCTCAAGGCTGAGCTACGCAGGGTCACTGAAGAGCGAGACATCCTAAAAAAAGCCGCCGCGTACTTTGCAAAGGGGTAAGAGCAAAGTACGCCTTCATGAAGCAACACGCAGATGAGTTCGGCCTCGCGGCGATGTGTCGGATGCTTGGCGTCCATCGCAGTGGCTACTACGCCTGGCTAAAAGAGCCGGCAAGCGCTCGCGACAAGGACGATCAGCGGTTGCTCGGCCTAATCAAGCACAGCTGGCTGGAAAGCGGCTCTGTGTATGGCCACCGCAAAGTGACCACAGATCTGCGCGAGCTTGGCGAGACGTGTAGTCGTCATCGCGTGGCACGCTTGATGAAGAGCGAGGGGCTGCGGGCAATGGTCGGCTACGGTCGGCGACCACGCCCATTGAGCGGCCCTGTTGGATCAGTCGCCAAGAACGTTCTGGCTCGCGGCTTCAAAGTCAGTGAGCCAAATCGCGCGTGGGTCACGGACATCACCTACATCCGCACGTACGACGGCTTCCTGTACTTGGCGGTAGTGCTTGATCTGTTTTCGCGTCAGGTCGTTGGATGGGCAACCCGACCAACTCAACATACGGACCTGGTTTTGCAGGCGCTATTGGCTGCAGTGTGGCGGCGCAAGCCAAGCCCCGGGCTTCTGCTTCACTCCGACCAGGGAACCCAGTTCACCAGCGAAGACTGGCAGAGCTTCCTGCGCGAGCACGACATCGTGTGCAGCATGAGTCGACGAGGAAACTGCCATGACAACGCAGCGATGGAGAGCTTCTTCCAGCTACTGAAGCGGGAGCGTATTAAGCGGAGGATCTACAGCAATCACGACGAGGCACGGGCCGACGTCTTCCAGTACATCGAGATGTTCTACAACCCAAAACGGCGGCACAGTTCCAACGACGGGCTGTCCCCGGTAGAGTTCGAGAAGCAGTACGCACTAAACGGCTGACGACTGTCTAGAAAACCCTGGGCGATTCATATTTGATTTTCATGCTGATCTCCAATTAGGGTTATTCCCTAGATTGAAGAAAAGGCAGTTCAAACTTTTGTCAATAGTTTTTACTCCAAATACTTGACAAAAGTTCAATCGGCCTCTTAATCAATGAAAGGCACTCAAAGCCCCATCATCTAAAGGAGATCATCATGTTCAAATATCTTTTCAACCACGAAAGCCTTTTAATTTCATTAGGCTCGATGGCAACGCTTACGGTCTTTGCCTTGCTTGGATGCTACGCAGCGCTGTCCGGAATTGGCCGCTTGATCAGTAGTGCCCTGGGAACGGGCGCATGAGACGCCTGATCACATGGCTAGTTCTTATCGCTTGCTTGATGATCGGACTTGACTGCTTCGCGGCGAAGGCTATCGGAAGCATTCGAACGATTGAGTCATCTCTTGCGAGAATTGGATCCAGATAAACTAAAGGCCACTCTAAGTGGCCTTTGTCAAATCAAATCATCGCCGCTTGGTCTTAGCCGTTTGATCAATGGTCCGGACGGACCAAGAGATATACCCATCTCTCTTGCGACATCGGAAATTATTTTTCGAGAGTTAGGAAATACACCGGAAACATCACTCCGTGTCATACCTTTTTTGAGAGCATGGCGCAGCAGAGCTTTTATTTCCTCACGCTTCTTAAGTCTCTTTATCGAAACTGGCTCATGGCCGACCATCTTTCTAGCGCTCTGAACAAGAGAACCTGAGACCTGCTGCTCTCGTGCAAGCTGGGCGAGACAGTGCCCAGGATCTCTAACAAGCAACGCCGCGATTTCGAGACGCTTCTTCTCTAGCATTTCAGTTCTACGAGGTGCGCCGACCTGGATGCAGATGCTACCGATCCGTTGCCTGGTCAGACCGAACTCACGGGCGAGGGACGAATGCTTCTCGTCGCCCCGCTTGAGCTTTCGCACCAATCGAGCCCTCTCCTTTACGCTTAGCCGTCTCATAGTCATAAAGCGACCTTCGCTCGCATTGCGCGTTGATGACGCGCCAAGACTGACCCCTTCTTTTCGGAGGACGCTGAGGCGTCACCGGAAGCCTTTGCCGCTCGGAATTGATCAAGGATGACGACGTTGGTGCGAGATTTGCTGACAGAAAGCACGTTGTGCTTATTAATCGAGAAACCGGTAACTAGTCCACACTCCGGGGCAGACAAAACTACCAACGCCCTCTTGACTTCAAATTTAAATTTCTTCAACTCGAACCCGGAACGCGCCAGGCGTTTTAACTCCAAAAGCGAAATTGGAGGAACAACTTTGTGAGTAGCAATGAAGTCGTGAAGCCACAATACAAGCTGATTATTCCCAAGCGACACTTTGCGAGTCAGATCATTGACCAGAACTTCATCATCAAAGAGCTTGGATAATTCGTTGTTGATCGTGATCGTGATGTTCCCTTTCCGAACCCTCGTCCCAACGTTGACTCTGGCAATCTTCACTCCAGAGACCAACCCTCCGATGTAGTCGTGTGTTGCCGTTTGATAGCTGATCTCCCCGCTTCGTAGATCTCTGAGCATGTTGACCAGGCGACTGTGCATCTGCGAGCAGGTCGATTTATTACCCATCCTTCGCAGCAACTCGTTCCCACTGATTTCAACGGTGTCGGTCTCCTGCTCGACATATGCAGAAATGATGCTCTGCCACAGCAAAGAGTGATGCTGATTGAGCACAGGCCCTGTGTAGCTCACCTTGGTGGCGCGTAGATTTTGAACGGCTAAGCTGGTGTCTTCGAGATGAATTTCTACGCGCTCACTCTTCACTGCCATAGACGTTCCAAAAAGGGCGGATCGCGCCAGCCCCAATGGAATTTTAGAATAAATATCTTCTTTACACACGAAACCATCTCCTTAAAATGACATCAATTAAGGAATAGGCCAATATCAACTTTTGTCAACTTCAAACGGCAAACTGTTAAACGCTTAGGTTAAATTCTCCTGCGATATATCGAGAACTTTGCGCGATATAGCTAGAACCGCACTGCGATATATCGAGAACCATCACTGCGATATTTCAAGAACTTTATGCGATATATCTAGAACCGAAACAGCCGAAATCGCTTGTGGCACAGTGGTTTCCAGCCCCTTAAGGCTTTTAGGTTTAAAGCTAAAGGAAAGAAGGGCGCTGTCGCGCTTTTTTTTGGATCAAGGAAAGAGCAAGCTCGTCAGCACTTTTCACCCCTTCCGCCTTTGCCCCCTGCAAGGGGGCGGCGGGTAAGCTGGGGCTATCGCTCCACCCGGCAGCTGCGCTGCGGCTTCGCCCGCATGAGCTATGAGGGCCGCTTGGCTCGGCCTGATGATGGGCGATAGCCCGTTCCACAGCCAGCCCCCTGGGGGGCGTTGGCGCAGGGGGGGTTGAAGTCGGGGGTGATCTACGTTGTGATCTGCTTGCTCGCTTTGAGCAACAAGGGGATCAAGGATGAAATCACACACCGTATTCGCGGGACTTTTCCTGCTGAGCATTACGCAGTCGTCCTACTCTCAGGACCTTGGTAACTTGGCTTTCGACAGGTTCAACAACACGGCCAAGGGCCTGTGCGGCCCAAGCATCATCGAATACACGGGGGTCAATCAAAACCGAACTGATGGCCGCGTTGGCGGATGGAACTACGATGGAGAGGTGACGATGAAGGTCACGTCCGGGCAGAAGATCATCACCCCGCCTTTGGGTGTCGGAAGAGTCACTGCCGTGTGCCTGGGAGAGTCTCGGCCGATCCTGGTGGTCATCGAAGACAAGGCACCTTCCAAGCGATTCTTCAAGGCTTACGACGCGCGGAGTCTCGCCCCAATCAGCGAGAAGGAAGGTTGCAATTTCGTGTGTATGGAAGAAGCTGGCGTCAAGATCCCACCGAAGCTTGCTTCGTTTGATCCGCCGATTGACTGACCCCAACGACGCACTCACTCAAGAAGAACGCCGATGTCTTTTTCAGAACACTTGCAATTGAAGGACGGCGAGACGCTTCGCCTAGACAGCTCGCGCGAGACAGGTTTTATGGGAAACGTAGACGTCGACAATTATTCAATCCTGAGCGCCGAAGGCGAAGTGGTCGGCAAGGTTGAATACACTGTTGACACTGCCGTCAAAGGCTTGAAGGTGACATACAAGGTCGTCCAGACTGATCTTGAAGGCAAGACTGTCCTGCAGAAGTTCTGGTAGAACCTGCCGCGCTGCAGACGAAGAAAGCCCCGGAAATTCGGGGCTTTTTTATTGCTCAGCTCCAGCCGTGATCGACTCGATCCAGGTCGTAGTCGCGACCAATTTGGTGAGCTGCTTCGAGAGCTGAAAGATCGCCATAGCGCTGTTTGAACTCGGCTTCTGAGAAGCCCGCTTCGTCGATGCTGATGCCAAACATGTTGGTGAAGTGCTCGTTTGCTTCTTTGAAGAATTTCGTGCTCATCATCTTGCTCCAATTGAGCCAATTGCTCGCGATAAGAGCAAGGGAAGCGGCAAGAACGCATTGCACTGAAAGCCGGAACAAGGTGGAGGAGCGCTAGCGCTTGCAATGTGTTCAGCGACCAATCTTTGTCGCTGGCTATTTGCGAATTGGACCAAATTAATTGCGCTAGAAGCCCTTGCCAAACGAGTCAGTTGCCTTAGCTTGGTCAAGAGGAGGCACTTATGACTGATGAAGATCTGTATTTCGAAGAAACGGCGCTAACGCCAGAGGATATCTACCTGCCCTTCAAGCGATTCGTCGCAGAACGGCACGGGGACGGCCTGCTGTTCAGCGTAGCAACTGATCAGACTGAGGCCGAAGGCCATTTCAACGACTTCGAGATCATCGATCTTGTCGATCTGGCTCTCATGCAACACCGCAGCATTTGGATTGGCGCATGAGCAAGACAGACGACTACGCGCGCCAATTTGCTGATCTCGTGATCCGCAGCCTGGAGAACCACACAGCGCCATGGACAAAGCCTTGGAAGCCCGGCGAAGTCCCGGCAGGGCCCCACAACGGCGTCACCAATCGTAGCTACCGGGGCAGCAATTTCATGAACTTGCTCCTGACGCAGCAAGAACGGGGCTATCAGTCTGCGGAGTGGCTGACGTTCAAGCAGATTGGGGAAGCTGGTGGCAAGGTCCGCAAGGGACAGAAAGGCACTTTGATCCAATTCTGGAAGACGTCGGAGCCGACTGCCGAGCAGCTCGAAGAGGATCCAACAGCAAAGAAGATCATGCAAGTCTTCTACTTCACAGTCTTTAACCGCGATCAATGCGATGGCTTGCCTGAGCCGAAAGCTCAGCTCCAAGTTCCGGAGCAATGGCGACATGAGAAGTGCGAGCAGCTGATGACTGACTCGGGCGTGCCGTTCAACTTCAATGGCGGTGATCGGGCTTACTACCGTCCGGACATCGATCAGATTTTCATGCCCTCGAAAGCAGCGTTTAGCAGCCCAGACGGCTTCTATGCAACAGCCCTTCATGAGCTCGGACACAGCACCGGCCACAAAGATCGGTTGGGGCGTGATCTATCGGGCAAGTTTGGTAGTGAGAGCTACGCTATCGAAGAGCTGCGAGCTGAGATCTTCTCTTTCATGTGCGCCGAACGCTTGGGTATCGGCCACGATCCAGGGCAAAGCACGGCTTACATCAAACCATGGATCAAAGTCTTGAACAATGACCCTAGGGAAATTGTTCGTGCTTCTGGGGATGCAGATAAGATGTGCATTTTCTTGAAGATCGAGCGCTACGAGGAACTCCAACAGAGCCATGTGCAGGACCAAGAGCTAACGGGCCAAGAGCCCCGTCAAGAACGGCCGGTGCGTAAAGCAAGGCCGAAACCTGTCGATCCCCTTGCACCTGAGTTGCTCGACGATCAGATCAAAGATATGAAGGCGCGGCGCAGAGCCAAAGAACTCGCGGTAGCGCTATGACCGAACGACTGCCACAAATCCATAACTCGGACCGAGAAGAGAGTCGGCAATGCTACACACAGCCCGGGAAGGAACCCCGCCCCGAGCTCTTCGACTTTGGCAACCTCAGCCCTGAATCCCAGGCAATCTATGAAGCGAGCCGAGCCGGATCGCGGTTCGATCACCTCATTGATCATGCCTTGCTTCTCGCTCGCATCCGGGGTGACAAAGAACAGCTTGTCTATGCGTCTGAGCCAGATGACACGCTGCCTGGGACTACTCTACTGGACGCTGTCGAGAACGGGCGCTGGAACGAAGCCCGGGGCCTTATCCGCTCACATGTAGACGTCAACGTGACCAACGCGTTTGGACAGACAGCCTTGCACCTGGCTGACGACCCTGGGGTAATCGATGCCCTGCTCCGCTTTGGGGCGAAGCAAGACATCGTGGACGACTTTGGCAACACGCCTATGCAAACGGCTATGGAGCGCGGTGATAGCGATGCACAGCACCTGATGGAGAAATACCTTCATAGGTGCAAATCAGCCCATGACCCAATGCCCGTCAAGCTACCAAAGGCAGGGATGTCAAAGCCGACCTAGGCAACATTTTGACACTTCACAGATAGCCTGACCGGGAAGCAGCGAGACCTTCATCCGCACGCTAAATTGCACGCCCCCCGACCTTCCCTATCACCTCTGGAATCCGCCCTGGCCTGCCATATGTTTTTCCATCCAAGCACTTGTATATCTCACCAAGTCGACGAGCGTTGAAACTCTTCGGAACTGTCACAGCGCCGGTGACTTCATCAACATCCCCCTGATTCGCGCAACCCTCCTTCATGGCCCCTTTCACTATCTGTTCGAGCTTCGCCCAGTCTAGAGCATCAAAGTTTCCGTCCAGGGCCACTTGTTCGAAGACCGCCAAAAGTGGGACAGTCAACTCGTATAGGTCACTTCGAATACCATTTCCTGTTGCCATTTGGCACACTCCTTTTGGGTGTTGATAAAATCAATTATCGCTTATAGTCTGATTGTCGTTCCGGGAGTTTTGGCACAAGTCCCTCAATTGTCGATCAGCATCTGAATGGCATTCTTGAGGCTTGGTGCTAGTTCCGGAAAACCGCTGTGCCCCTCTACACTCGCCTCTGAGTAGACGTTCCCAGGGACCCTGTTCTTCAACTGACCCATCACAAACTTCCCTTTCGCCCCCTTCAACGCTCGATGTTGCAGCGCCGCCCAAACATCTGCATTCGTAGGGCCACCGCCTGCTCCATGAAGCTCTTGATTCGCTGCGACACGCTGTTTTGCGAACTGGTCTGAGATGGGCACCGTGTTGTTCGCGATGATGTGATCCACCCATCCCTCACATGTAGCAAGCGTTTCGCCAGTAAGCGATGACAGGAAGCTTGGGTTGCAGAACTCAGACTCGATGTCGGATTGGTCTGTAAGCCACAGGGCAATGCCCTCTGCTGCATAACTATCCACCAATTGCGCCGCCTCGTCGTCAGTCAACGAATCGCGGTCTCGGTGAACCAAGACTTTGAACTTGCCACCTAGTGACTCCCTGAGCTCTACCGCCTCAGCCTTGGTCAGCAGATGCTTGTAGCCCCGGCCTGGGAGAACAGTCACAGACCGCTCGATCTCGGGCCACTGTCGAATGAGCTTCTTTAATAGCTCGTTCTTCGCGTCTTCGCTGACGATGATCACCTGCTTACCGAACGCCCCCCAACCCAGCGCCAGTTCGACCACAGACCGGTCGTCGGATTTGATCTCACCGTCTGCAAGCCAGACCACATTAGCGTCAACCGGTGCTCCTCTTACGATGAAGGGAGAGTGCGTTGAATCGCCCAGGGTTTTCTAGACAGTCGTCAGCCGTTTAGTGCGTACTGCTTCTCGAACTCTACCGGGGACAGCCCGTCGTTGGAACTGTGCCGCCGTTTTGGGTTGTAGAACATCTCGATGTACTGGAAGACGTCGGCCCGTGCCTCGTCGTGATTGCTGTAGATCCTCCGCTTAATACGCTCCCGCTTCAGTAGCTGGAAGAAGCTCTCCATCGCTGCGTTGTCATGGCAGTTTCCTCGTCGACTCATGCTGCACACGATGTCGTGCTCGCGCAGGAAGCTCTGCCAGTCTTCGCTGGTGAACTGGGTTCCCTGGTCGGAGTGAAGCAGAAGCCCGGGGCTTGGCTTGCGCCGCCACACTGCAGCCAATAGCGCCTGCAAAACCAGGTCCGTATGTTGAGTTGGTCGGGTTGCCCATCCAACGACCTGACGCGAAAACAGATCAAGCACTACCGCCAAGTACAGGAAGCCGTCGTACGTGCGGATGTAGGTGATGTCCGTGACCCACGCGCGATTTGGCTCACTGACTTTGAAGCCGCGAGCCAGAACGTTCTTGGCGACTGATCCAACAGGGCCGCT
Source organism: Stenotrophomonas sp. BIO128-Bstrain (assembly GCF_030128875.1). NCBI lineage: Bacteria > Pseudomonadati > Pseudomonadota > Gammaproteobacteria > Lysobacterales > Lysobacteraceae > Stenotrophomonas > Stenotrophomonas sp. BIO128-Bstrain. Next base: position 1,927,188 of record NZ_CP124620.1, read on the forward strand.
CAATGGGCGTGGTCGCCGACCGTAGCCGACCATTGCCCGCAGCCCCTCGCTCTTCATCAAGCGTGCCACGCGATGACGACTACACGTCTCGCCAAGCTCGCGCAGATCTGTGGTCACTTTGCGGTGGCCATACACAGAGCCGCTTTCCAGCCAGCTGTGCTTGATTAGGCCGAGCAACCGCTGATCGTCCTTGTCGCGAGCGCTTGCCGGCTCTTTTAGCCAGGCGTAGTAGCCACTGCGATGGACGCCAAGCATCCGACACATCGCCGCGAGGCCGAACTCATCTGCGTGTTGCTTCATGAAGGCGTACTTTGCTCTTACCCCTTTGCAAAGTACGCGGCGGCTTTTTTTAGGATGTCTCGCTCTTCAGTGACCCTGCGTAGCTCAGCCTTGAGGCGGCGCACTTCCGCGTTCTGGTCCTGCTCGACACGCCGGCCAACATCGCCTTTGCCTTGTTGCCGCTTCCAGCCGTAAAGACTATGGATCGACACGCCCAGTCGCTCGGCAACCTCCGCTACCGGACGGCCGTACTCAACGATCTGTCGGACCGCCTCGATCTTGAACTCATCGGTGTACCGCTTCGTGCTCATAACCACCTCCGCCTAAGCCATAGTTTATGGCTGCGAGGTGTCTACGGAACCCTGGGCGATTCAAAGAAGGCAATCGTCGCTACCCACAAGCATTGGAAGGAGCATCTATGGCGAGTCAGCCGATTGAAGCCACCGTCGCGGTCATGATTGACTGTGACAATGTCGCACCCGACATCATTGATTTCGCCCTATTGATGGCAGCGCAGGCCGGTAGAGTTGCGCTGCGACGCGGGTATGGAAACAAGACGACACTCAACAGTTCATGGGAACAAGCATTGGTCCGACAGGCATTTACCCCATGCCTTCAATACCAATACGCTTCAAAGAAGAACACTGCTGACATTGCGCTTGCTCTTGATGCTCAAGAGGCACTGTTCGACAGGCGTGCGGAGGTCTTTTGCTTGGTAACGAGCGACTCGGACTTTGCATATCTCAGCCGCAGACTGCGAGAACGCGGCGCTACGGTCTTCATTGTGGGCGAAGCAAAGACCCCAGATGCACTGCGCAATGCGTGCGACCGGTTCTTCGAATGGAGCCCTGAGCAAGCCGCTGCGCAAGCACCTGATGCGGAGACTCCGGAGGCCAAGCCTCGGGCCCCTACCCAACCCAAACCCGTCGCTGCGCCCACCCCGTCTGCCAAGATCAAGCGTAGGCCACGGTTCGTCGTGGAAGCCGTCTCCCTCCTGGCCGCAGGCACGCCTGATGGAAGGGTTAGCGTGAGCGCTCTGAGCCAGTATTTGAAACGTGCCGACTCTGCCTTTTCGCCCAGTGCGTATGGGCATTCTGGGCTTGTAGACATGTTGAAGACCTATGACCTGCTCACCCCTCACTTGGAGGAAGGCGGGCATTGGACAGTGAGTCTCGCTGCTGAGCCTGACGCGGAATAGTCACGAGGTAGGAGCACGGGATCGACTTGCAGCAGCATGCCAGCTGCTCCGTAGACCAACGATGCCTGTGGGGTCGTCGGTCTACACGATGCACCCACTAGCCGTGAAAGTTGATCACAGGTAGGTCTTGCAGATGCTTGATGCTCTCTACCATTTCTTCTGAAAACTGAAAGAACTTGTTGGCATCATGAACTCGATAGCAGAGCTCAAAGAACATGCCATATGAGATCACGTAGCAAGGGATGCTGCGCTCCACCATCAGCACATTGAGGATCTTCGCGTATTCTTCGCTCTCTCGCTCAAAGACTTCTTTGATGATCGTGATCGCAAAGAGCTGCTTCTGGCTGATATCGATTGACTTCTCTTCGCCGTTGAGGGTGTAGCGAAGCGTTCCGTTGCCTGCTTTGATGTAACTTTGTGCACCCCGAACCTGTGCCACGGCTTTCTTGAAAGCGGTCATCGCATTGGTTTGCTTCCGACTGAGCTTCTGCTTTGCGATGCGCTCAACGTTTGGACTGTCCTTGGCTTGGATGATGAGCACTCGATCATCTGTCACCACCAAGACGTCACAAATCTCTTCCTTGTCAGTTGTTCGTAGTGGTCCGTGGTAGAGCTGACTTTGGGGAAAGCACATCGCCAAGCACTTGATGATGTCTTCTTCTTGGAAGTTCCCAGGCTCCTCCCTCTCTAACGTGGAGATGCTGTATCCCTTTGCCCCGTGATGTTGATGGAGCGGATACCGAGCATCCTGGATGGCAAGACTCTCTCCAAAGGGGGCGTGGACAAGCCGGACTGTCAGTGCTTCCTCGTCGTCCTTGCTGGTGCGCAGACCGAACCAGGTAGCGACTCCATGCAGCATGTGCTGAGCCTGGACAAAGTCCGAGCCAAGCAGCCTCAACCCGTCCAGACGGCTCTTGGTAACTTCTGGGACATCAATCTCTGCTTCGTAGACCAAGAACTCTCGCCCATGTTCATCAAAGAAATGAACATTGATCGAAGGGCTGGTCAAGGTCGCCAACAGGTGGCGACTCTCGACGTCATCGAGCAAAGCTGTGCGAATGATCAAAGGTTCATCTTCGTCGTCGAAGAACGCGAAGGCCAAAGCTAGCGTCTCTTTTCCATCAAGGTCCGCAGGACACACATAGACCTTGATGAAGCCACTGATCTTGGCCGCGAGAAGGAACTCTTTTTGAGCCTTGACGATGAGGAACGGATTGCCACCATCAGGATCAGGTGCAGCCATGATGCCGACTGGATAGCTCAGAATCTGGTGGTATAACTCGGGGTGAAGGACGGTTAGCATAGAGCGAGGATAACGCCCTACCCTCTGCTTGTGTAACAGCGGGATCTAGCGACCGAGCAGCTGTGCGAGAGTGTCTATCACGTCTGCCCAGAAGCCTTTTGTTGCACTAGGCCATCGCAGGGTCTTCGCGATCTTTAAGCTACTCGGCGTCTGCTGGCGTCTGCAATCCACAACGATTCCTGGCGGCTTACCATAGATTTGATGCCCGTGAGTGGCTGCGACATAGCGCCAAGCTTTCTCATGATCTTCGGCTTCAAGCTGAGTGCCTTGAATCGTGGATAGGTGCTGGAACTCGAAAGCGCGTGGCCAACCACCAGCAACCGACTCGTGTTCCTTTTGCCGCCGGGCCATGTCAACGGTCTGACCGATGTAGACCGCCCCACTTCTAAATTTGAGAGCGTATAGATGCCGCTCTCTTGCATGATATTTCTGATCTCGCTTATACCGCACTGAATCTCCTGATTTGCTGAGTTAGACCCAACAAAACAGAAAATCCAGAATTGGCAATGGCTAATGGACGATCAATCGCTGAAAAAAATTAGGATGTGTGTGCGGGAACACACACACCCCGGGTGAGAGGACAAGGAGAAAAGCCCCTCATACCCATCAGAAGAAATTTTCCACAGGCGTCAAGCGTTATCCGCGTGGTTACACATTCACTGCCGAGTAGCGACGTGTCCACGATGCAAGAATTCCTGAAAACGCGGAGGTGGGACTCTCCGAAGTCCCTCTACTTCCGCTTTAAGCGAATTATAGTCATCATAAGAGTCTTCGGGACGCGCAACCAAGCATGCCCCGTTGTCAAGCAAGAATTCAATTAGGAATTCCAGGCATGGTCGATCTTCATCTGCGGAACCACTGTGAAGGTAAAGATCCAACAAATCATGAAGCTCATTGTCGCTCTTGAGGTGGAAGAACTCGGCATCCTCAAAATTTGCCCCA